>DASRAA010000220.1:0-6373 GCA_035638375.1 Binatia bacterium
ACTCACTTTGTATTACTTAAGACTGGAAATAGTGGAACATTGGAACGATGGAACATTGTGCTATTGGAATACTGGAATAGCGGAATATTGGAATGTTGAAATTTTGGGTCGAACGCATCATTCCAGTTTTCCACCATTCCATTATTCCGATATTTCTTTTCCATCATTCGTTCTCTATTGCAGATGTCCCACCGAGTTGTGGCAACGCAGGCAGGCGAGCTGCCCGGCGCTCGATGTCGGGTGCGTTGCTTCGATAGCATCGACAATTTCGCGAGGCAGTTACGGCAGGCTTGCTCGGTTATCGCTAAGCTGTGCGGCTTGATTTGAATATTGTCCTCGTAGCCGCCGGTGGTGAAGAAAAATGAATGCCAGAATCCGTTGGACGCTTTCGTCGCGTACTTGCCGATGAGATTTGCCGGCGTGTGGCAGCTATTGCAGGTGGCGACCGCGCGATGGGATGACTTGAGCCAGCCGTCGAACTGTTCGCGCATGACGTGGCAGTTGGCGCAGGCTGCCGGATTATCGGTGAGGTAGGACCAACCCTTAGCATAGGCGAAAGTATAAACGCTAATGCCAACGGCAACACCGATAACTACTCCAATCAGAATGCCTTGAATCGTGCGCAGCTTCATCTATGTTTTCCGTCTTAGCGTTCTCCCGAGATCATCTGGCGGTCATGGTCGGGTGCGTGCCTCCCTTGAGTACCTTCTGAGGGTCGAGTACATTCAACAGCTGGATCAGCTTTGCCACCACCCCAGTCCAGCCGGTCTGGTGGCTGGCACCCAGCCCGGCGCCATTGTCGCCGTGGAAATACTCGTAGAAGAGGACATAATCGCGCCAGTGTGGATCGGTCTGGAATTTTTCGGCACCGCCGTAGACGGGTCGGCGCCCCTTTTCATCTTTTAAGAAGATCCGGGTGAGCCGCCGGCCAATATCCATGGTCACCTCGAAGAGGTTCATCATACAGCCGGAACCCGTCGGGCATTCAATTTTGAAGTTGTCACCATAGTAGAGGTAGAATTGTAGCAGCCCACGCAGGATCAACATGTTGACTGGCAGCCAGATCGGCCCGCGCCAGTTCGAGTTACCGCCGAACATTCCCGTATCGGATTCGGCGGGGAGATACTTGACTTCGTGGCGCTGGCCATGAACGTCGAATGTATACGGATGCTGTTCGTGCCACTTCGACAAAGACCGGATGCCAAAGGGCGAGAGAAACCGTTCCTCATCGAGCATCCGCGTAAGGATGCGACGCAGCTTCGTCTCATCACAGAGGCTGAGGAGATAGCGACCTTCCGCGCCAGGCACATTCGGGGGGTGAACGTTAGCCAAAATGAAGCGGTGGCGATCCAGGAAATCCTCTAACCGCTTGGTGAACTCAGGGAATTTTGTCGTCATGTCCGGCGGGATAACCGCGGTGGCGCAGAGGGGCAGAAGCCCAACCATGGAACGAATCTTAATGCGCTGGACTGAACCGTCGGGAAAACGGAGCACGTCGTAGAAGAAGCCGTCCTCCTCGTCCCACGACTCATCCTCTTGAATGCCTACCCTGTCCATAGCTGCAGCGATCCAAAGAAAGTGCTCGACGAATTTCGCTGCTATGTCCTGGTAACTGGGATCATACTTGGCAAGCTCCAAGGCGATCTCCAGCATGTTCTGGGAGAAAAAGCACATCCAGGCCGAGCCGTCGGCCTGCTCCAGAGTGCCGCCGGTAGGCAACGGCGCGCTGCGGTCGAAGACCCCGATGTTGTCCATTCCCAGGAAACCGCCCTCGAAGACGTTGTTGCCGTCGGGATCCTTCCGGTTTACCCACCAGGTGAAATTCAGTAATAGCCTTCTGAACATCTCTCTAAGGCTATCCACATCCGTGCTCTCCAGTTGTTCGTCCTGTACGTAATTGAAAAGGACAGCGAAGGCGTGGACCGGTGGGTTCACATCGCTAAAGTTCCATTCATAGGCAGGGATCTGGCCACTGGGGTGCAGGTACAAATCGCTTAGCATCAAGTCGAGCTGCTCCCGAGCAAAGTCATGATCCACCATATCCAGGACAATGGTGTGGACGGCCAAGTCCCAGGCGGCGTACCACGGATATTCCCACTTGTCCGGCATGGAGATGACGCTGTCGTTCACCATGTGGAACCAGCCGCGGTTTCGTATGAGCTTCCTGCCGCCGCGAAAGATGTTCGCATGATGCTCACTCAGCCAGTCGTCCAGGTCCAAGTAATAGTATTGCTTGCTCCACAACATACCGGCCAGAGCCTGGCGCATGATGCGTGCTTCGTCTTCCGTGGCGGAGGGGGGTGTTATCGAGGCGTAGAAAGCGTCCGCCTCCTGCAGGCGCGCTGCCAGGGTCTCGTCAAACGCCTGGGCAAACGGGAAGCTGTCCGCTGCGGTTTTCGCCCCCTGCGTCGTAGGCACTTGTTGGGTCAGTCGCAGGCGCACCGTCATCGACTGGCGGGGACCGACTGTCAGGCGGTAGTGCGCCGCGACCTTCGTTCCCGTCTGATCAGGATTCACCGCACTCAGTTGGTTATGCACTATATAATTGTTGATACCGTCTTTGACCCACGGGCTCGCGTTCGGGAAATTGGGAAAGAGTCGAGCGTTGTTCGTATCGTTTTCTGTAAAAAGCAGAGGCACATCGCGGTCGCAGTACAAACGGTATGCACCCAGGGTCGGATGCGTCGCCGCAATCCCCGCCGTATCTGGCGGTCCCTCGATCCGCTTGAGCACGGGTTTCGCGCCAGGCCTAGCCTCCCAAGACGCCCACGTGTTCCGAAACCATAGAGTCGGCAACACGTGCAGTTCGGCGGCCTCCGGGCCGCGGTTGCAGACCGTGATCTTGATCAGGATGTCCTCAGGCGCTTCTTTGGCATACTCTACGAAGACATCGAAGTAGCGGTCCTCGTTGAAAACTCCGCTGTCGAGCAGTTCATACTCAAACTCGTTGCGCGTGCGGCGCCGGTTCGTCTCAACCAGGTCGGCATAGGGATAGGCGGGCTGAGGATACTTGTACAGGCATTTCATGTACGCGTGGGTGGGTGTATTGTCGAGATAGAAGTAGTACTCCTTCACGTCTTCCCCATGATTTCCCTCGCTATTGGTTAGCCCGAACAGGCGCTCTTTCACAATCGGGTCCTTGCCATTCCACAGCGCCAAGGCAAAGCAGAGCCTTTGCTTGTCGTCGGAGATCCCTGCCAACCCGTCTTCGCCCCAACGATACGCCCGGGAACGGGCATGGTCGTGAGTGAAATAGTTCCAGGCGTCTCCGTTTTCGCTGTAGTCTTCACGCACTGTCCCCCATTGGCGTTCACTCAGATACGGCCCCCATTTTTTCCATGGCTTTTCGCCGGTACGAGCTGCCTCGAGCCTTTTCTTTTCTTCGTCACCGAGCATGTTATTCCCGTCCCGGTTTATTTAGCGATGTTCCTGCGGTCTTCTTTCGGTAGCGCGGCTTCATTCGAATATGGTTTCTCTGTCTCGAAACGGTCAACCGCGTCCGCCACCGACGTAAAGCGGTCGATGCGGCCGACCTTCGCTTCCAGATCCTCCGCGCGCAGAAGGTCCCGCGTTTCGGCGTGGATTTCCGCAAGACGCAAAGCGGCGTTATGTTCTGCTAAATCCTCGCTCAACTTCGCCAGCATGCGGGCGCCGGTCAAATCGACGTACGGAGAATTGGAAAGATCGCACACCACCAGACGCACCGGTCCTTCAGTTCGGATTCGATTGAGTACCACCTGCCGCACACTATCGGCGTTGAAGTACAGTAATGAAGCCTCGACACGAAATATCAGCATGCCCTCGATGCGCTCGTTGTCGGGATGACGCGCCAGATCCGAAAAGCGCTGGGTCTTGGGGATGCGACCGAGAAAGGCAACGTGCGGGTACGCCACGCGCCGGAGCAACATCAAAAGTGTAGCGACGGCAGCAAGCAAGACACCTTTCAAGATTCCGAGCAACAAAACTCCTACGAAGGCCACCATGGCGACGCTGAACTCGAAACGACTTACTCGCCATAGATGGCGCATTTCCCTGAGATTGATCAGACCCGAAACGGCCACGAGAACGATGGCCGCCAGCACTGCCTTAGGGAGATTGCGTACGAGGCCCGTAAGAAACAGCAAGGACAACGCCAGTGTCACCGACGCGATTACCAGCGACAAAGGGGTCTTGGCGCCCCCTTTGTCATTCACTGCGGATTGTGACAGACCGCCACCCACCGGGTAACCGCCGCCGAGCGCAGCCAGTAAGTTTGCGCTGCCGAGGCCGAGAAGCTCCTGCCGCACGTCCAGTGTGTAGCCATGCTTTGCCGCAAATGTTCGCGCTGCGGAGACCCCCTCGATATAGGCGAGAAGTAAACAGCCGCAAGCCAGCGGCAGCAAATCGTCCACGTCGCGCGGGTGAATGTTAGGCAGCCCCAAGTTCGGCAAACCGGCGGGCACGCTTCCCACCAGCGTTATGCCAGACTCACCCAATGCGGTAACAGAAACTGCGAAAATGGATAGCGCGACCACGAATAGTGCCACTGGCCGCCCGGGGAAATATCTTTCGCCGCAGAGTAACAGCGCCAGCGCTGCCATCCCGATAGTTAGGGTAACAGGATTAAAGTCTCCGAGCTGCGCACAGACGATCCAGATGCGTTCAAAGAAACGATCTCCGCCGCCCGGCACTCCGAACAGAGCTGGCAACTGCGTCGAAGCAATGCTCAAAGCAGCACCGGCCTTAAAGCCCAACAAAATGGTCTCGCTGATGAAGTTGGTCAGCGTGCTAAGCCGCAGCAGCCACGCCAATACGCACAACAAGGCCACCGTGAGGCCAGCCAAAGTTGCAACCTGGCCGTAACGCATCGCGTCGTTCCCGGCCATTTGCGCAATCGAGCCGCCCACCATCAAAGAGATCGCCGAAGTGGGTCCCACCGCAAGCTGGCGCGACGAACCGAACAGGGCGTAACCGAGCCCGCCGAGTAAATAGCTGTAGGTTCCCACTTGCGGCGGCAATCCCGCCAAGCTCGCGTAGGCCAGTGAAACCGGTATGGCGTACGCGGCCAGAGTGATGCCCGCCACACCATCCGATTTCAACCAGCCGAGTTGGTATTCAGGCAGCCATTGCGCAGCCGGCAAAAACGCTTTCCAACTGCTTTCCTCATTCTGTGCCATTGCGCCTCCGCACCCTCATTTTTCACACCTCACCCTTTACGTTAGGGTAGCCGTGAGGCGTGAAAGGCATACTCACCACTGAGACACTGAGTCTGTGCCTACGATCCTGTTCCCGGTTCTCCCCGTGCGTAGAGACTGACCAAGCGAGCAATCAACACGGCTAGGAACAACTGCCCTCCCACTCCTTCGAGCGTCGCCAGACCACGTGCCACATCCGTGCGCGGCACGATGTCGCCGTAACCGAGCGTTGCCAGAGTAACGAAACTAAAATAGATCGCGCTGTTGGGAGAGAACTCGCCGGCTAGACCGAAGCTACCAGGCCGAATATGCTCTAAAACCCAGTAAAAGACGCCAAAAAATACTCCCGCAAGCAAATAGGCGCTGAGGGCGGCGTAGACGTGCTCGCGGTCGATCGACTGAGCCCGAAGGGCAAACGTTAGCGCGCTAGCCGCTGCAAGCAGCGCAAGAATCGTCCAGATCGAGAGACTTGCGGCGGAGAGTATCGCTTCATTCAGCCAGCCCGCACCGAGGCGCATAACCACAGCGATGGCCAACAACACGACCAGCAAAAGGCGCCTTTCATTGCGGTTGCCCATCGGGATGATTGCTGCAATCAAATTGGCTCCTAGGAATACCTCAATCAAACCGACTCTAAGTCCAAGCGCACCTAAGGCCGGAGCGGCCACCATCGTAAGCAGGAGCGAGTAAAATAAAATGGCGTAGCGCCGTCGGAAGTAGGAGTTGCCCAGAGCAGCGAAGCCGCCTGTCCTGAAGCCCGAAACCTGACGGCTGTCTCTTGTCATTCGTCCCTCGCCCCTCGCCACTCCAGTCTCGGCACCTGACACCCGAAACCTGAAACCCGAGCCCGACTACTGATCACCGATCACTAATCTTCCACTCGCCACCTGCCACTCGACACTCCTTATCCGCCGATCCCCATCGCCTTGTAGAGATTTCCGTAGGCTTGTAATAGAACCCCTTGCACCCCGGTGCGCTGCAGCTCCGCGTTGTAGAGCAGGTTCTGCGAATAGGTCACTTCGAGATAACTGGAGTAGCCCTCGTCAAAACGAAGCCACGCAAGCCTTGCATATTCACGCAGGGCGTCGACTTGCCGCGTCAGCGCCGCTAGTTGCTCTTTGGTCCGGTCCTGGTCGACCAGCGAGTCGTTGACCTCCTGAAACGCGGTCTGAATAACTTGCTGATAACGAAATAGCGTC
>DASRAA010000221.1:0-10971 GCA_035638375.1 Binatia bacterium
ATTAGGGCCGACGGGACGGCTAAAGGTCCAGAACTCTTCAAATTCGACCGGCTCCGAGTTGCTGCCTTGAACCACGGCGCCGCTCTTTTCATCCACGGTAAAATCCAAAAGGTTCGCGTGCAGGCGGACCGTAATATAGTCTATTCCATTTTCAGTCCAGGCTTCGGTTATTTCGCTCTCGCGGAGCGCGATATTGTCCATGCGGTTTTTCTGTCCCTGCGCCCGCAGGCTCTCCAATTCTTGATTCCATGTCTGCATTAACTCGGAACCGCAGAGCGATTGGAGAGTGGCTGTATCTTCTCGATTCCATGCGCCTTGAATTTTAAAAAATAGATCCTGGGCGACCTTGAGAAACTGATCGGCGGCGAAGCTTCGGTCCATCATCTGAATGGTTCCATAATCGATGGCGTTGGGCACGAACGCTTCGCGGACCGGTGCGCTATCGGACGCGTAGCCGCCGCTGTTTTGATATTGCATCGTGCCATAACCGGTTGGAGCCGCAGGGCTACGAAATTTGCGTATGAGAAAATACCCCAGACCGGCAATGAGAAGGATTTCAAAAAGGCCGATGCCGCTGCCGCCAAGGCCGCCCCAGCCAGCCTGCGCCAAACCGGAGAAAAGCAACGAACCTAAAAATCCCCCCATGATTCCTCCTGCCAGCCCACGCATAAACCCGCCCGGTTGGGGGGCAATCGGACCGGGTTGCTGTGGTGGGGGTGTGGCTTCTCTTCTCTCCTGGTATGGCCCCGGCTGAGAGGACCTGCTCGGAGCCTGATAAGTCCGAGAGCCGCGAGACCCGCCGGAACGGCCCCCGCCGGCCCGGGCATCGACATAAGTCTCCAAAGCAATTTGAGATAGCATGAGGAAAGCAAAAACCGCAGCTGACACGAAAATCGCTCTAGACTTGTTTTGGCGCATAAGGAGGTCCTCCCCTGATATGCAGATTATGCGGCAAATTGTACTGAAATGCGCTTTTTGAGGCAATGGGCGCGTGATAAGAAAAGTTTGGGCTGGACTATACAAACCTACGACTTAAGACAGCCTGCAGATTGACAAGATTAGAAAGCCAGACCCCCATTTCGACTTGTCTAACGTTTGGAAATGAGCCGCGCGGCGCCATCACACGATGGCAGAAGCCCGTCGGCGCGTCGGCTCCATTTAGAGTTAGGCTCGCCGGGCGGGCGCGGGTTCTATGCTTCGTACGCGGTATTGCCGCCTACGACGGTCCGCGCGATCTTGATATCCTTGATCTTCTCCGCGTCGATCGTGTGCGGGTCATCGGAGAGTACGACGAAGTCCGCGAGCTTTCCCGGCGTGACCGAGCCTTTAATGTTCTCCTCTTTGGACGCGTAGGCGCCGTGAATCGTGTTTACACGGATCGCTTCCTCCACGCTGATCTTCTGATTCGCGCCCCAGATCTTGCCGTCCCAGCCCTTCCGCGTGACCATTCCCTGGATGCCCATCAACGGCGCAAACGGACCCGGGCCGAAGTCTGAGCCGGCTGCGGCATGCACGCCCGCGTCGAGGAGTGAGCGGTAGGCCATCGCTCGCTTCATGAGATCCTCGCCGTAGAACACGAATTTGTCAGAATTGTAGTAGGCGTAACTGGTGAACAGCGCCGGGATGGCGTCGAGCGACTTGATGCGTTGGACTAGACTGTCGTTGATGAGCGTGCAGTGCGTGATCTTCGGGCGCGCATTGGCGCGCGGGAACAGCTTCTGCGCGCGCTCGATCGCCGTCAGGAACATGTCGATCGCGACATCGCCATTGGCGTGACAATTCACTTGGATGCCCGCACGATGCACCTTCTCGACCCAGGCGTTTAGCTCGTCCTGTGTCTCTGTGACATTACCCTTGTAACCGGACCTGTCTCCCGGATACGGCTGGCTCATGGACATCGTCCGCTCAGAGAACGAACCGTCCAATGTGTGTTCGGAGGTTGCGCCGAGCTTGATCCACTCGTCGCCAAAGCCCGTCTGAATGCCGCTGGCGATCATCGCATCGAGCACGGGGCCGCGCGCTTCGTAGCTGACGCGGTGCAGCAATTCGCCGCGCGCGCGCACTTCCTGGATCGCCGCCAGGTTGCCGCCTTGGTGGTGGACGCTGGTCAGTCCGTAGCGGACGAACTGCTTAGAGATGTGGGCAATGCCATCCTTGCCGCGCCGGTCCAGCTCCGCCGGCGAAAGGGTGGGCCGATTGCCGACTTTGTTGAAAACGCTGCGCGCCGTGTCCGTGACACGTCCGTTGAGTTCGCCCCTCTCGTCGCGGTCGTAAGTGCCGCCGGCTGAGTTCTTTGAGTCCTTCGTCAAACCGGCCATCTCGAGCGCCTTGCTGTTGTAGTAAGAGGTGTGGCCGCCGCGGTGTCGCACCACGACAGGATGCTGAACCGACACCTCGTCGAGGTCGTGCACGTTCAGTCCGCGCTTGTCTTTCACTTTGGTATCATCGAAGAAATAGCCTTCCACCCAAGTGCCCGGCGGTGTCTGGCGCGCCTTTGCACGGAGCTTGTCGATGATGCTGGCAATGGTGACAAACTCCACGTCAAACGGGTTGCCGACCAGAACTTCGTATAGCAGCACCTCGCCACCCGCGTGGTTGTGGCAGTCAATGAAGCCGGGCACCACTGTCATCTGCTTCGCGTCGATGGTAAGCGTGTCCTTCCCCCGGATACCCTTGACCTCCTCGTTCGTGCCGACGGCGATGAATCGTCCGTTCTTCACGGCAAACGCTTCGGCCTTGGGCATGCGGGAATCAACGGTGTAGACCTTCGCATTAAGGACGACGAGATCCGCGTTGCCGGCCTCCGCGCCGGCCACCGCGGCTACCGTTCGGCTGACCCATGGGCTTCCGAAGGTGGCTGCAACGGCTCCCGCCGTTAACTCCAAGAAATCTCTTCGCGACCGGCGATCTTTCATGCTGTATCTCCTCAGGGTTGGGAGTGACGGTAGGTCCGCCTAACGCCAAGCTCAGCCGTCGCTGTTCGGCGATCGGTCTGAAGCTAGAGTTAGGGCCTTTATCTCCCTCTAGAATTCCCTTTTTACTTTCATTGCACGCAACCTCGCGTGCGCATCATCATGCTTGATGCTGGCGCGGAAGCGGTCAATTATAGTTTTTGATCTTGCAGCCAGCCGACGATCGCGTCGGCTAACGACTCTTGGTTGTCGCTGAAGCGGTGTCCTCTTGGATTTGAGCCCTTCGGATTGGGCACAATAAGGTATTTAATACTCGGCACGAGCGAACCGGGAGCTGTCGCCGCCGACAATAGCATGTAGGGTTCGAAAGGTTGAATTAAACTATCCCCGCCATCGCGCAACATGAGAATCGGCTGCGGGACTCGTCGAATCCAATAGGTTCCATCTGCGGTGCTGGATTGCTCGGCGCGATAGGTTAGAAAATGCTGCCCGGTGACGGCCTCGCCTTCGGTTCCGGTGCGGCGCATCTGCATAGGCAGAACTGCCGCCTGTTTGCCTTCTCGCAATGATTTGAGCGAAGCCTCATGCAGTTGAGCAAAACTCTCCTCGTTTTGTACTAACATATAACGTGATTTCCACGGCAGATTGGCGAACATTCCGCTCAGCACTACAGCTTTAATATCCGGTTCCCAGTTGTTCGCGGCGTAATAAAGGATCTGAATGTTACCCAGACTGTGCCCGTGCAAAATGATCGTGCGGTAACCCAGGGCACGGGCGGTGTAGACAGCAGCTTCAATGTCACGTCGAACTTCGAGGAAATTCTCAGTGTTGATCCTCGCGCCAGACTGGCGTGTGTTGATACCGAGCACGGCATACCCCTTCCCGGGGAGTAAGCGCGCCAAAAACCCGTTCGGATCGGAATCGTAGCTACCACCGGAACCGTGCACAGTCACGACCAAAGTGGTGTTTGCCGCCGTCTTTGAGTTGGGTTGGCTAATCACCGCGTCAACACGCGAGCCGTCGATGGCCTTTATAGTAAGAAATTTCAGGGCCCCGTCCGGCGGCGGGATGAAATCCGGTTGTAGGTTGGCAGGGCGGCCGACAATTTCGTATTCAATGCTCGCTGCTCGTTCCGCGGCCACAGCTGTGCTTATCATGGTCAAAGCAAGCATCACAACACCGACGATCTTCTTCGTGGATCTTGAGAGCATGGATCCTCCTTCCCGACGACGGCTGCAGAAATTCACGATCAGGCTTTCATTAGCGGAGGTATAAGCCGGCCTGAGCTGCTGCCAGGAGCGGGCGCGAGGCACGAGCGGACGCTTCTGGCAGTCAGCTGCAGGCCCTTGTTCGGCACGGGGACTGGCATAGCCCCCAAGATGCCCTCCTCCCGCTGACCAGGAGCCACCCATCGCAGAGGCTCCACCCCCATGGCACTCTTAGCGCTCTGCTCCGCTTTACCACTCCGGCACCACAATCCCGTGACGTTGTAAGACTCCCCCAAGCCGCTCCGTATCCGTGAGCACCGTTCGGTACACCCACGTATAATGCGTCCAGCGTGCCAACTGCTGCCGTGCACTCGGCTCCCCGAGGAGTTCAGTCAGCGCTTTCAGCTCCAACGTACAGACGATCAGATGGAGATATGTGCTCCTCTCCCCCATGGCTCCTTCAGGGAGCGCGGTCGGGACCGTAGGGTAGAGGGCGCGCAACTCTGTGAGCGCCGCGTTGGTCTTCGCACGCTCCACGTGGTCCGTCAGAAACCAATGGAGTTGCTCGTGCACGAACGTCGCCAGCTGGGCGGTGTCATCGTCGACGTAGCGCGTATTGAGGGTGAGCACCGGATGACTGTGCGGGATCACGCCAGACTGGATTAGGACGTCACGTGTAAAGAGCCATTTGTGCAGGTCATATGTGCGCAGCAAGCGGCGCAGTTGGTCGCGCCCGCGCTCCTCGAGCGGGGACCCACTCTGCACCCGAATGTCAATGGCCTCAGCACCCCATGTCTGCCCCACGGTGATCACCACCAGGAGAACAACGCCACAGAGCATCTGCAGACCCTGGATCATCCTACCCTCCGAGGAACAAATTGCAGCCCAACGTTTCGGGTGAGAGGGGCGGTCTGCCGCGTCATTCTCTACCCGATGGTTAGCCAATCTTCGTTTTAGCGAGGAGGAGCCGAAAGGGCACGCTCCACCTCACGTGGAAGCGTCAGTGGAATGAAGAACTCTGAGGGGTAAAGGTAGTCCTCACCGGATTCGTCAATAACCCTGATGTGCTTATCCTTGGCCGCGCGTGCATCGGGAAGAATCTGGTAAACTTTTCTGATCTCCAGATCTTCAGCCCCGTCGTTCCGAACACATATTGCAAATCGCTTTTTCTGCTGCTTCATGGCGTTAATCCAGGAATTCTTTGATCTTAAGCTTCACTCTCCCAATCCCGTGAGCTTCATACCAGTGTATCTCAGCTCGACGGACCGCGCCACTTCTCAACCGCACAGTGGCGGTTCCTTTCAATTTTCGCCAACGACCAGCGCCGTAGCGTTTCCGAAGCCGCGCGATATCGCGAATCGATCTGCCGATAGCGATAGGCTCGATATTCTGGATCTCTCCGATAATCTCGAAGTACATTCGTTTCCATATGGCATAAAATCGACCATACGGCTAACGCCGTGGGTGAGAGGCGCGGTCCGCCGTTTCCTTCTCAACCCAAGAGTTAGGAGTTTTACTGCACTGGGGCTTTGGCCGCAACCGTTGCATCGCCTTGGCCACTCCTCTCAAGTCCCGTGGCAACGAAGCCCGAAGCCTTCATCTCCTCGACGAACTCTCGAAGATAGCGCGCGCCGGTCTCGCGGCGTGGCAGGAACGCTACGTCCTAGCGTGGACGAACCGGCCAGTCGCTGATGAACCCGTCGCGGTTGGGCATTTTCACCTGCGGTAGGCTTTGCGCGTTCATCTGCGCGTCCTCGCCGATGATGCCGTTGAGGAAGAGCACATAGGCGGTCAGCGCATAGACCTCGTCGTCGCTAAGCGAAAGCGGATTGGTGATGGGCATGGCGCGCCGCGTGTAGTCGAACAGCGTCGTGGCGTACGGCCAGTAGCTGCCGACGGTGCGCACCGGTTTCGCCGTGGCGAGCGAGCCGATGCCGCCGGCCAGCGCGTCGGCGGGCTTGCCTGCACCCTTCACGCCATGACAGTACTGGCATTTTTCCTAGTAGACCTTCAGCCCCTGGCGCGCGCTGCCGCTGCCCTTGGGAAGACCGGCGCCGCTCGGCGGAATGCTGATGTCCCAGCGCGCCACTTCCTCAGCGCTCACTGCGGTGCCCAGCGCCGGTGGCTTGCCCGCGGGCGACTGAACCGCGCAGGCCGCAAGGGCTGCGGCCGCAATCACGACAATACCGACGATATGTATCTGTTTAGACGTAAACATTTTTCACGCTCCCGTCTGCGCCCACCGCCCAGCTGACTATGGAGTTGTTGTGGTAGGACATGGCAGGTGAATATTGCGCCAGCCACGCTTTGCGCACCGGCTGCACCTGCCCCTTCTCGTCGGTGGCGCGGCTTTGCAGTACCGCCGCCTGGCCCGTCCATTCCCACGGCAGTCGAAAGCGCACCAGGCACTTGGCGCGCTCTTGGCCGGTGAGTGCCGCATCGACCCAGGTCGCGCCGCCGTCGGCAGACACTTCGACGCGGCGGATGCGCCCGGCGCCGCTCCAGGCGATCCCGGAGATTTCGTAGAAGCCCGGACGTGGCAGCGTCATTGTGGAAGACGGTCTGGTGATCACCGACTTCACGCCCATCTCGAACGTGAACTGCAACGCGCGGCCATCGGGCAGCGGATCGGTATACTTGGATGTTTCGTCCTTGGTGTGGGTGGGCCCTTCGGTTGCCTTCAGGCGGCGCAGCCACTTCACGCTCGTGTTGCCCTCCCAGCCGGGCAGCAGCAGGCGCACCGGATAGCCCTGCTCGGGACGCAGCCGCTCACCGTTCTGGAAGAGCGCGATCATTGCGTCATCGAGCGCCTTCTCGATCGGAATGCTGCGGCTCATGTGCGCCGAATCGGCACCCTCTGCCAGCAGCCACTTTGCCTGGGGCTGCAAACCGGCCTCCTCGAGCAGCATGCGCAGCGGAACCCCCGTCCACTCGCTGCATGCAATGTTGCCGTGAATCACCCCGGCGGGAACCTGCATGGGCTCGGGAGCAAGCGCGCTGCCGCTGTTGCCCGAGCATTCCAGGAACACGGTGCGCGTGGTCATGGGGTAGCGCCACAGCGATTCCATCGAGAAAGTGAGCGGCCGCGCCACCAGCCCGTGCAGCAGCAACTGGTGCTGCTTGGGGTCGATGTCGGGCGTGCCGCTGTGGCTACGGATGTTGTGCAGCGAGCTGGGCGTGATGATGCCTTCCAGCGACTCGATAGGCGCGAGCGCCACGCCCGAACCGGGCGCGAGGTCGCCGTATCGGAGCCTGATGTGCCGCATTACCGGTTGCTCGAAGCGCGAGGGCTGTCCGTAGCGGGTGAAAGCCGCGCCGTAGACGCGCTCCCAAGGTTGGCCAGCGAGACCTTGCGCGGCGACGCGCTGCGCAAGCCCGGCCGCTGCGGCGCCGGTAACGAGCGCCGCGCCTTGTTTCAGGAATCGGCGACGGCTGCCCGCGGCTGCGTTGTCAGGCTTAGTGTCGGGTTTGTCGTGCCTCTCTTTCTTATTGCGCATGGCCCCTCCCATGAAAGTGAAGGCTCCTGAATGACGGCTTCTGGCCGATAGCGGCCATCGAGCGACGAATACCACCCGGCGTCCCGTGCCGCATAACGTTATGGGTGAGAGGCGCGGTCTGCCGCGTCCTTTTCAACCCAATGGTTAGCCGTATGGCACACTTATAATAGGTCGTACCATCTAGGGTCTCAGTCGTTCTCACCAATAGCCTGGCCGCCGTCCTCAGGGTCCCCCGCTCAAACTAGCGAGTAGCGCTTTTCCCTACGCAGTTTAACGTGGGGGAAAACCAGCACAGTGATTACCAATCAGGTTCATCGTGTTCTTCTAGCCCCCTGAGAGTTTTTTTCGAAGCGGTCTACATTCTGCGGAAAAACCATCCAGTGCTGGGCCGAACGTGTCCAGACGTGCCTATCTATCTTGATCCAGTTGGGATCGTCGAAAGTCCCCCCCGTGACAATGCGGACGCCTGGAAACTTCTCGAGACTCAACATGACAGTTGTTGCGCACCGGTTGCAGAAGTGCAACCGCAACCAAAGATTGCTTTCGTCGGAGCGCTGTTCGTATGTAGTAAGCCCATCGCCCGCTGACTCGATATTGTGCTCATCGAAGAAAGCATGAATGCTCAACGCACCACCGGTACGCCGTTGACAAAAGGTGCAATAACACGCTGACACTCGTAGTGGCGTTCCATTAACGCGGTACCGTATCGCCCTACAAACACAGCCACCCTCATGGATTTCGGACATTGAGAACCCCTCCTTTTCTATGACTCTTCTGCTGGCTGCTAACGCCGGCGCTAAGCTGCTGCCCAGGAGCGAAGCAACGAGGGAATCGCAAGCTCGCTCGCGACGGTCCGCTTATGCGGCATTCCAGTCACGGGTTAGCGGTGGAACGGCTCCATACCTTTGGCCTTGATCACGGCGGCTGCGGCGGGCGTCGTCAGGTAGGTGATGAATGCCTTCGCGGCTGCCGCTTCTTTAGTGTTCGCAGCGACGGATCCGGTGAAAACTACTTCCTGCTGCAGTTCGGCGGGGAACGGACCGACCACGTCCAGACCGGGGGCCGTCAACACGTTGATGAGAAACACTCCGAGCTCGGCCTCACCTTTAGCAACCGCCTCAACGATCTGCGCCGGCCCGGTCTGTACTCTGGTCTTGGCTTTCATCGCCTCGCTGATGCCAAGTCTTTCGAAGACCCGGAAAACCTGGGCGCCAGCCGCGCTTGCCGGTATGGTGGCGATGGATTGCGCTTGAAGCAGCGTTTGCTTCAGCGCTTCGGACGTGCCGATGTCGGGCTTGGGAGCGCCCGAGCGCACTGCGACCCCGAGGCCGACCCGAGCAATGTCGGTCGTCGGCCCAGCCACGAACTGCGCCTGAGCGGCGGCGTCCTGGAACACCTCTCGAGGGACGACACCAAGGTCGAACGGTCCGCCGGTCGTGGCCAGCTTGATCAGTTCGGGGGTGGTACCGAAGCGGAAAACAAGTTTGTGCCCGAAAGCTTTCTCAAATTGCACACCGAGTTCTCTTAACGGGCCGGCGATGCCGCCGCCCGCCAAGATTTGGAGTTCTGCAGCCTGCACGTTGACGCTCACAAGCGCCAGGCCCAGCATCGAGGCGGCTGGAGCGAGAGAAGACGTTTTCATGTTACCTCCCTGAATGATCGAGGCGCTTTACAGCGCCTTGCTGCTGGAGATAGGCAAATCATTCCGGCACCCATTTTGCCGAAGCAAGTTCACGCGAGCGACAGCGCGATCTCTCGCACGTTTCGCACAAGAAGCTTCGGTATCCCACGACTCTGGTTGTCCCCGATCGCTGCCATTGATGCCGCATAACGACACGGCTCAGGCGCCGCGCCTATTCGGAGACGTGCACCCGCAGATGCCAACTGAACGGCACCTGATAGGGTCGCCTGAAGCCGTTTGGTTAGCTTTGTCCCCGATGCTATAGTGCGCTGTATGACTGCCATGGCAGACAAACTGTTGCAGGAGGCATTGGCTCTCTCGGAACGAGAACGCGCGGACATCGCAGCGCGCTTGATCGAGAGTTTGGACACCGTCGGCGAAGATGAAATCGCCGAGATCGAAGCCGCGTGGGCCGCTGAAATTGAGCGCCGGTGCATCGCACTGGATAACGGCACGACTGGCACAACTGCTTGGGAGGACGTGCGGCGCCAGATCAAGGCTGAAATCCTGCGCAAGTGAGCAAACCCCTCCGCGTTGAGGACGCGGCTCGCAACGAACTGCGGGCGATTGTCGCGTGGTACGAAGATAGACGCTCCGGACTCGGCGGAGAATTTTTCGGCGATGTTGAACGCACGTTGCAGCTGATTGAACGCCATCCGCAGCTCGGCGTGTCCGTCCCACGCGTGGCAGTCGAACGCGGAACGCGGCGCTTGCCACTGGGCCGGTTTCCTTACACAATCGTCTACCGAGAAACGGAAGTCGAAATCCAGATCATTGCTTTCGCCCATAACAATCGCAAGCCAGGATACTGGTCCTCACGGTAGTTCCTTTTTGCCGAAGCTAACCGCGTCAGGCTGAGAGGGCGAGGCCAGCGAGCGCAGGGAGCGGTCGAAGATCCTTCTCAAGCCGATTGTTAGACCTCAGCGAGTTTACCTCTCACCTACCATCATGCAGTGCCGGTTTCGCCAATATTTTTCAAACAGTGTTGTGCCATCTCCATCTCTTGATCAGATGCGCAGGGAGCAAAAACTGCAAGATTGTAATGTTCTCGCGCCTTGGTGTAATCACTTCGCGCCACGTAACAATGACCAAGTGTGATGTGGGAATTCGCAAAGTAGGCGTGGTCGCGGGATATCACGACTAACACTTGGTCGAGGCACCGAATAGTCTCCTCCATATCACCTTGCTGGTACGCGACCGAACCAAGATGCCAGAGGATGTCGGCGAGATACAACGGATTGCCTGCGAGAGGAGGAGAGTTCTCACGTAACACGAGAGCGGCACCGAAAGCTTCTCGTGCTTCATCGAGGCGCCCGGCACTAAGCAGGAGCTTGCCGAACTCAAAGTGGATCCTAGAACGCCCGTTTTCCGGGGGAGCGATGAGCGCTTCGCGATACAACCTTTCAGCCAATTGATAGTCGCCTTGTTCGCGATGTGCCCCGGCAAGCCCGACCAAAGCCCAAATTCGTTCATCCGGATCATCGCATAGATCAAACGCCCGGTTAAAGGCATCGATGGCGGCCGAAAAGTCACCTCGCCCCAGGTAAAGCTCCCCAATATAAGAAGCCACAATGTGCGGCTGCTCACAATCTGGATAATGTGCTAAGAGCGCTTCCAAACACTGTAAGGCGGGTTCAATATGTTGTTCGCCTTCACGCGGAGGCAGCATCATG
>DASRAA010000222.1:0-3205 GCA_035638375.1 Binatia bacterium
GGAATGGCGCGCCGCTAAGTGCTAATTGCTAGTCGCTAATTGCTCTTTCCCTTCCCGTACAATCAAAGATTCTGCATTGCTACGGAAAGGTTCATGGCCCTTCATCTCTTTAATACTCTGTCTGGCAAAGTGGAGGAGTTCCAACCGCTGGAAGACAACCTGGTTCGCATGTACGTTTGTGGGCCCACCGTTTACGACTACGGACACATTGGCAACTTTCGCACCTTCATCGCCGTCGACGTGCTCCGCCGCTTTCTGAAGCAGAGTGGCTACAAGCTGAAGCACGTCATGAACATCACCGATGTGGAAGACAAGATCATCCGCAACGCCGCGCAGCAGGGCGTCACGGTTCAGGAATATACCCAGAAGTACTCGAAGGCGTTCTTTGAAGACGCCGATGCACTGAACATCGAGCACCCGGAGATGCTGGTCAAGGCGACCGACCATATCCATGAGATGGCCCACTTCATCGCCGAGCTGCGCGACAAAGGCTATGCGTACCCGACCGACGACGGCTCTTATTACTTCCGCATCGCCACGTTCCCCGAATACGGCAAGCTCTCTAAGAAAGACTTCGCCGGAATGACCGACGGTGCGCGCGTTGACGTCGATGAGTACGAGAAGGACAACGCTCGCGATTTTGCGCTGTGGAAGGCCCCCAAGCCTGGGGAAGCCGAGTGGGAAACGGAAATCGGCCCTGGCCGCCCCGGCTGGCACATCGAGTGCTCGCAGATGTCCATGAAGTACCTCGGCGATAGCTTCGATATCCACGCCGGCGGCGAAGACCTTATCTTCCCGCATCACGAGAACGAAATCGCGCAGTCGGAGTCGCTAACTGGTAAGCAGTTCGTGAAGTACTGGGTACACTCGCGTTTTCTGCTGGTGGAAGGCGAGAAGATGGCCAAGAGTGCGGGTAACTTTTACACCGTCCGCGACTTGGTGCTGATGGGGCACAAGCCGTCATCGATACGTTTTCTGCTTATGTCTGTACCGCACCACAAGCAGCTGAATTTCACCTTCGACGGATTGACCCAGGCGGCAAATTCAGTCGATCGGCTACGCAATTTCAAGTTGCGCTTGCAGACATCGAAGTTCGAGGCGGGCTCGAACCCCGCAGTTGCCGAACTCGCCGCGACTGCTGAGAAGGAGATGCGCGCCGGAATGGAAGACGACCTGAACACAGCGCGCGCGCTCGGCGCGATTTTCGATATGGTTCGAGATGTGAATGCGGCGCTAGATAGCGGGCAGGTGAAGCAGGATGATGTCTCGAAGGTCTTGCAGGCGCTGGAACAGTTCGACGAAATCTTTGCAGTGCTGAAGGACGATGATGCAGCCAAGGTCCGTGCGACGGTTGAATGGGCGCAAGCCGAAGGCAAATCCGATAAGATCAGCGTGGCAGCGGCGGAGATGGCGAAGGCCGCTTCCCTTTCCGACGCCGAAGTAGAAAAGCTGGTGGCCGAACACTCGCAGGCCCGTCAGGCCCGTAATTTTGCGCGCTCGGATGCGATTCGCGCGCAACTGGCCGAGAACGGCATTATTCTAGAGAACACCAAGGACGGCGTGCGGTGGAAACGCAAATAGCAGATTAGACTTCCGATTCCAGCTCAGGTATTCCTTCACTGGCGCGCTCTATTTCCCTCGGGCTATGAACTTTGGAGGTCGTCACCAAAACGACTGCGGCAATGATAACCACGCTCCCCGCCAGCATGAACCCATCGAAGCGTTCGTGCAGCACGAGCACTCCTAAGATCACTGCCACAATCGGATTTACATATGCGTAGGTCGAGACTTTGGGCGCAGCCACGTGCTTGAGCAGCCAGATGTACGCGGTATATCCAACCCAAGATCCGAAGACGATAAGATAGAGCACGGCTAACACTCCTCGGCGATTGAACACGGCCTTGTGATACTGACCGGTCAGCAAGACCAGCACGCCGTGAGTAAATCCGGCGAAAAGCACTTGCCAGCCGGTGGCGACAATCGGATCAACCTTCATCTTCCAGCTGCGTGACAGCACCGAGCCAAAGGCCCAACTCAGCGACGAGAACAGCAGAGTTAACGAGCCGAGGAGCTGCATCATCCCAAGAGCTTCGCGATGCGTGAGCCTCGGCCAGACGAGTACCGCGATTCCTACGACACCTAAAGCGATGCCCATAATTCCGCGGCGCGACAGGCGATCGCCGCGAAACACAAATGCTTCCAGCACGAGAAACCAAATCGGGGTAGCGGCGATGATCAAAGCCGCATAGCCGGTCGGAACATATTGCTCAGCCCACACCAACCCACCATTCGCGCCGACCAGGAGCAGAATTCCCACCAACGCCAGCCGACAGGCTTCCAGGAGTGTCACACGGACCTTGCGTCCCATCGCTGTGCAGACCGCCAGCATCACCGGCCCCGCGATGAGGAACCGCACCGCGCACATGACAAATGGCGGAATGCCCGACGCGTCGGTTATTCCGATCGCGAGATACGTGGATCCCCAGAAAATATAGACCAGCGCGAAGGCAACGATAACTTTCACACGCTGATTGCCTGCCGATAGAGCCGGAGGGGAGCTTACGAGTGAGTCGCTGGTTGCAGAATCCCTCATTGCGCGGCGGGCAGCTTATGGTTGTTGCTTCGCAGTCGCTGCCCTGTAAGCAGAATGTAGTGAATTCCGGAGAGAAGTGTGAACGCGAATGTAGCGTAAAGGAAGAACTTCTTAAGCATCACAATCGCGGCAGCGCTGATGACCTGGGCCAGCACGACGAAGAACACGGCCGCGATCTGGCAAACGGTGTTGACCTTGCCGAAGATGCTGGGACGGAAATCGCGAAAGCCAACCGTTGCATATAGCGCCATGCAAGTAGCGAGAATACAAACGTCGCGACTCAACACCAGCACTGTGTACTTCCACGGAATTTTGTGCGCGACGGACAGCACCAGAAAAAGCGAACTCAGCAGCAGCTTATCAGCGATGGGATCGAGATACTGGCCCAAAAGCGTGCGCTGATCGAGCGTGCGCGCCAGCCAGCCGTCTAGCGCATCGCTTAGTCCCGCCAGAATCAATAGCCCCAGCGCCCACTGCCAGTTATCGTCGAGAACATTGGTGATGACGAACGGGATAAAGATGAGCCGCAACAGCGTAAGCTGGTTCGGCGCAGTCCAGAACTGATTCTTCAACCTTCCCCCAAGAAACAGCGCAAATACACAATGATTCTTC
>DASRAA010000223.1:0-11380 GCA_035638375.1 Binatia bacterium
GGGTGCAGCAAAATCAATGCACTCAGAAAACCTCCGTTCCTCTGAGCAGAGCTTTTCCTATCCTGAAGTTTGGCGCTGCCGCAGGAGTCCACCAGGCACCAAATTGGCTTGAGTTTGCTTAGTTTCAAATCAGGAGCACGCCGTAGACTTCAACGCGCTAGTGCTTTTCTATTATTGTTCCCGAGTTTCGCAACCCGATATCTTCGCTCCACCTACCTTTCGTTGCTCTGGTTGGGGGAGCGAAGCATGTCATCGGTTGCAAGCAGCCAGGTTCTGGCCCCGACGGATGCACCATGTTCGTCGGCTTCAGCGCCGATCAAAAACGCCTTCACGACATGCTGGAGAGCATGGCAGGGTTGAAAGGGTCCGCGATGCCCTTACGAAATATACCCAGGCAATCAGCGGATTTCATGCCCTCGGCTGAGAGTCTCAGGCAGCCTGAAGACGGCACGGTGCTTGAGTCGAAGAAGAGCTAATAGCCTCCAATTTCACTACTCATGAAGCAACTCGCGATTTGTATACAAGCATTCTTGTCGGTGCTACTGGCATCTGCAGCGACTCCGCACTGCGCTGCGCAACCCACCCAAACGTCGATCACAATTTCGCCTTCCGATCCACGCCTCCAGATCATCGGCCGCGTCGACGCGCGCGATCCGGCGAGAATACGCATGGCGTATCCTGGCGTGACGCTCCGCTTGCGTTTCACAGGCACGCTCGCAGAAGTGAATCTCACCAGCGACGCCGACGACACCTATGTTCTAACCATCGTGGAAGGCGCCAAGCCGCAGGTCCACCGCCTGGAAAAAGGTGAGAACTGCATCGCGGTTTCGACCGAAGGCTTGGGACCAGGCCCGCATGCGATTGAAGTCGTGAAGCGCACCGAGACGTGGCAGGGAACACTGACCTTTACGGGCATTCGTCTGGGAACTGCGCAGAACTGGTTGCGCCACCGCCACTGCCCATGCGCAAGCTGCTGTTCATCGGCGATTCGGTCACTTGTGGCGCGGGCGTGGACAATTATCCCGCCTGCCCCGCCGAGAACAACCGCCATTCCAACGCCTACGACGCCTATGGCATGGCGTTGGGCAGGCGGCTCGACGCGCAATCCGAGCTCGTCTGTTACGGTGGGCGCGGCGTCGTGCGTGATTACCTCGGGCATCGTGATGTCCTGAACGCCCCGCAGTTCTTCAACTACTCGGTTGCGACGGACGATGTCACACAGCGCACCAAATCGGAGGACAACGGATGGACTCCCGAAGCCGTCGTCATCTCTTTGGGTACCAACGATTGGAACCTGCAGAAAAGCGATCCAATACCGGAAGAAGAGTTCGGCAACAAGTATGTCGGCCTAGTGCGCGATGTGCGCCGGCATTATCCCCAGGCATGGATCGTCCTGACCCAAGGCTCAATCGTCAGCGATCCGGTTCTAAGTCAATGGGTCCAAGAAACGGTGAAGCGCATGAGCGATCCACGCGTCGTCTGGTTCGCCTCGCGACACTTCTCCGGCAGCTCTTGCGACGATCATCCCGACGAGCTGCAGCACCAGCAAATCGCCGACGACTTTGAAGCGGAATTGCGCAGGCTGCTGGCGTGGTAACCTCATAGCGGAGTCAATGACCGATGATGAAGGCTGAGACTCATCCTGAGGCTTGTGACTGAGGTCACAGCCACGTGTTTGTCCTCTCCGTCATACTGAATGCTTGGTCATGTACTCCTTCTCCATCCTGAACAGCCGCAAGCGCGCCATCATCGCGCTCATCCATACTGTCGTCTTCCTCTGCGTGGCGGTCCTGCAAACTGCTTTGTCGAACGCGAAAGCGTTCTCGTTGCACAGCGACAAGGTTGTGGGTGGAATTGTCCTGCTTATCATCTACACCATCGTGGTGAGCGTCCTGCTGATTCTGCTGCGATACGCCACCCATTCTAGCGAACAACTGTACTTCGCCCTGTGCGCCACCAGCGCCGTCTTCGGCTTGGTGCACATCATGCTAGGCGATCCTGCACTCCATGCCAGCATTCTACGCGTCTGCCTACTTTCAGCCGCCGTCATCGTGGGATTCGCGATCCTGCGTGTGCATTCGGCGCCGAAGCTGGCCGTCGAAGGAACCGACAGCAATTGAAGGACGCCTAGTGCAGTCTCACGTACTCGTAATCCACGGGAAGGTTGTTGACGCCTCGATCGGGCGGAGCAATCCAGGCCGCCATTTTTCCCTGCTCATGCACGCCCTGCATAAGGCTTAGAACGAAGGCCTGGTCGCTTTCACTCGGGAACCATTGATTCTTTTGGGCGGCGAACTGCTCCGCCGTGATCGGCACGCCGTCAGGGGTGGTCGAGACACCCGCCCAGTTTCCAATGTTGCGGCAGAATCGCGTGCTGGGCAGCGTCAGGCGGAAGGAATGTTCCGCCTTCTCGATCAGACGGTTCCAGCGCTTCACGCCGATCTCGCAGTCACGCACATACGAGCTGCGCGTCACCTCGTTCATCGCGTTGCGCATGGGAATCTGCTCGGTTTTCGTGCCGCCTTTGCCGTCGGGCAAGTGCAGCTCATAGACCTGGTCAGTCGCGAGATGATCCTCGTATTGCGCCTCATCCGGCCGCCCCTTCAATCCGTTCGCAAAATACGAGGCTGCATTCGAGGAGGTCTCCGAGCCGAACAAATCGAGCGACGAAGTGAACCAGAAGTTCAGATACTTCTGTATCGTCGGCAAATCGATGGCGCCGGCATTGCGGATCGCCTGCGGATCGTCGGTATTCAACTCCTGCATCACCTCTAAAGCTCGCTTCACCACGCGATTGATGCCGGTATCGCCGACGAACATGTGGTGCGCTTCTTCCGTCAGCATGAACTGGCAGGTGCGCGCCAACGGATCGAAGCTCGACTCGGCCAGCGACTTCAACTGGAACTTGCCGTCACGGTCGGTGAAGTACGTGAACATGAAGAAGCTAAGCCAATCGCGGATCGGCTCGTTGAAGGTGCCGAGAATGCGCGGCTTATTGGCGTCGCCAGAGTGCCGCTCCAGCAGTTCTTCCGCCTCCTCACGGCCGTCGCGGCCGAAATAACCGTGCAGCAGGTAGACCATTGCCCACAGGTGTCGGCCTTCCTCCACATTCACCTGGAAAAGGTTACGTAAATCATACAAAGAAGGCGCGGTGTGTCCCAGCATGCGCTGCTGCTCGACCGAAGCCGGCTCAGTGTCGCCTTGTGTCACGATCAGCCTCCGTAGCGTCGCGCGGTACTCGCCCGGAACCTGTTGCCACAGTTCCTGCCCATAGTTGTCGCCGAATCCAATGCGGCGGTTGGGATCGCGCTCATTGAGGAAGATGCCCCAGCGATACTCCGGCATAAGCACATACCCGTAGGTCGCCCATCCCTTAGCATCGACGGAAGTGGCTGTGCGCAGATACACGTCAGCGATTTGAAAATCCTTCGGGCCCAGCTCTCCCCACCATTTCAGAAACTCAGGCTGCCAGTGTTCCAGTGCTCGCTGCAACGTGCGATTCGATCCCAGATCAACGTTATTCGGAATGCGGTCGGTGTAATTGATGCTCATAAACTCTCTTTTTTAGTGGGTGCCCTATCCTAATTCCTCTTTTGGAAAAGGGTGAGGGAAATGTCGCGGGGTGCCCCAGGGCTCGCGCCCTTTTTGGCTGGGTTCACTACACTCGTTCCCAATTAAACTTCGCCTTCGAGCCCGAACCGAACAGCTTCAGGGCTCCCTGGTCTCCGGTTGCGTTGGGACGATTGAATATCCAGTTCTGCCATGCTGACAATCGCCCGAAGATCTTCGTCTGCAGAGTCTCATTGGAAGGGAAGCGCAGACTCGCCTCCATACCCGTCAGCGCATCGGGCGATAATGCCGTGCGTTCTTCGATCGCGATGCGCACTTCGTCTTCCCAATCCAACTCGTCGGGCGTCACCGTTACCAGCTCCAATTTCAGCGCTTCGGCGGCACCCAGGCAGATGCCCTTCACTGTCTCGAGCCGCAGCAGTTCGTCAGTGTCGCCGCGAAAGCGGCAGTTAATGCGCGGCTCGCCATTGACGCCGGGCAGAAGACCGTTCATGTCGTCCAAGGCGATCTTCGGCGCATTCTCTTTGCCTTCGGTGACCGCCAACATATAACTGCGGTCGGCCGCCAATGCGAGCTCGAACAGCGTTCCTGCAAAGCACGATCCGGGCTCGATGATGGCGAACATGCTGCGCGACGACACATCCAGCCGCGCGAGTGTGCGCCGCAGTAGCCCAATGGTTTCGCACACCAGCCAGTCTTCCAGGCTGCACAGCATCAGGGCGTCATTGGCCAGCACCGCCTCCGGATCGCCGGTCGTCTTCAGCAGCAATAACCCGAGCTCCGGCTCGTTGCAGCGCAACATAAGGATGGCATCGTCGAGTTCGCGTGCCGTCGCCAGCGGCCACCACTGGTCGCCCGCCGTGTGGATTTCCGAGAGCCTGCCGGGCTGCGGACCTTCGGGCCCGCGCACTGTTAGCGTTGCCGTGCGCGCCTTGCGGTCGAAGCTCACATCGACCTGACGATAGTGATATCCGTGGTCATCAACTGTTCGCTGCACCGGACCTAGAGTGATGCCCTTCGAATCTGCGTGCCGCGAGGAATTGCCAACCAGTTTCTCCGCGCGCTTGCGCGCCAGCTCGGAGAACTTTGCCGGGGGAGCGATGTCGTCCACCAGCCCCCACTGCTTGGCCCGCTCGCCTTTCACCCCATCGGGATTCGTGCAGAACAGGTCGGCAAGGTCGCGGCGCACTTTGCGCTTGTCCACGAGCCGCGTCAGTCCGCCGGTGCCCGGCAGCACTCCCAGCAGAGGAACCTCCGGCAGGCTCACTGCGCTCGAACGGTCATCCACCAGCAAAATTTCATCGCAGGCCAGCGCAAGCTCGTAGCCTCCGCCAGCACAGGTACCATTGATCGCCGCCAGGAACTTCAGGCCGTCGTGCCGGCTGGAGTCCTCCATGCCATTGCGCGTCTCGTTGGTGAACTTACAGAAGTTCACCTTCCACGCGTGCGAAGACGAGCCCAGCATGTAGATGTTTGCGCCGGCGCAGAACATGCGTTCGCGCGCACTGGTCAGCACCACACACGCCACCTCGGGATGCTCGAAGCGAATCCGCTGCAAGATGTCGTTGAGCTCAATATCGACGCCAAGGTCGTACGAATTGAGCTTCAGCTTGTACCCGGGGCGCAATCCACCCTCTTCATCCACGTTCATCGAGAGCGTGGCGATGCGACCATCGATTTCCATTTGCCAGTGGCGGTACTCACCCCTGGGCACGTCAAATGTGACGCACTCCGATTCCTTTACATTGAGCATGCGGTGAAACTCTCCTCAGGCAAAGCGGCCCCTTGAAAGGTTGAATAAAGTCTGTTCGCCAGGCTCGACTTCGCAGGTAACAGAAAGGCTCGTTTGTGCGACAACAATGAGTCAGGGCATGATCTCAATTGTGCCTCGGCACATCGAAATACATCGGGGTTCAGCCCCTGAGGTACTCTTCTAAATCACATCGACCTTTCCATAGCCTGTTCAGGTGTGCCGTCAAGACCTGTTCAGCAATCCTCTGCCAGAATGTGATGACCTCGTCCCCACAAAACCGTTGGATGCATTATAGTGCATAGAACGGTCGACCGCCGAGTTGAGATTGGTGTTAAATAATCAAACCCAGCGGCGCGCGGCGTAATTACCCTGAAGTCCCCGCTTGATTACGACGCACAATACTGAAGTATCTGCTTTACCACATCCTCTAGATTCGCTGTGCTGGTATGCACGGCCAAATCTGCCTTGCGGTACAGCGGTTCGCGGGCATCCAGAATGCGTTTCAGGTCCTCCATGGCTTCCCGGTTGTCTGCCATCGGTCGCATATCTCCTTGCGCAATAACCCGTTGCATGTGGTCTTCAGGCGATGCTTTGAGCCAGACGGTGTAGCAGGCGGTTAGAAGCCGCTCAAACGTGGCTGGCTCTGACACCAAACTGCCGCCGGTCGCCAGCACGAATCGCGGATTCTGCTCAATCAACTCGTCGAGGCAGCGACGTTCCAGCCGGCGGAAGCCGCTTTGCCCGTATAAGTCGAAGATAACGCTGAGGGACACGCTGGCTTCGCGCTCAATGAGGCGGTCCAGTTCGAAGAACGGGACGTGCAGTTCTTCCGCCAAGCGAGCGCCAATTGTCGATTTGCCAGCTCCCCGTAAACCAATGAGCGCAAGGCGGTTACTTCGTTCATACTGATCAAATCCTCCGAAGTTCTGCGCCAGTAGCTGACGCGCCTGTGCCAGTTCTTCGAGCGGCAGCCGCCGCAGAAACTCCGTAGTGTGTACCAGATCGACCGGCGGCTCGGATCCTTCGAGCACAAGCGCCTCCAAGCGGAGGTCGAGCGCCCGCGCGATGTCTCGCAGAAGCAGGATTGAGATATTACCCTGTCCGCTTTCCAGCTGCGCCAGGTAGCGCTCGGACACTCCCGAGTCCCGTGCCAGAATTCGCCGCGTCATTCCGCGGCTGGCTCGGGCCGCGCGTACCCGGTCTCCCAGCCGTTTAAGAAAGCCAGCGTCAGCAGAAGCGTCGTAACTTACGGTTCGGGAAGCGACTGCAGAGTCTTCGGGAGTTTGCGGATCTGACATCTTGCACAATGCTGCCGGAAATGCGTTTGCACGCATTATACTGCCGTGGCCCGTATAATACGGCGGATGCGGATGATGACAGTGATTTGTGTGGTTCGGGAGCTTCGGTGCCACTGAACCTCAAGATACTTGTGGGCACCATGACCGGCACGGCCGAGATGGTGGCGCAGGAGGTGCAATCGGTGCTCGAGGGCATCGGCCATAGCGTCATGATCCGGATGATGGATGACTTGGACGCATCGGTTTTTGCCGGGGGCGGAACGTTTGTTATTTGCACCTCGACCTATGGACAGGGTGATGTGCCCGACAACGCGCAGGAGTTTTTCGCCAGCTTGGAGCGCGAGCAGCCCGATTTGTCGGAGGTGAGCTACGGATTGATCGCGCTGGGCGACCTGACGTATCGCGATACCTTCTGCGAGGGCGGGCTACGCTTCGACAATCTGCTGGCTGAACTGCACGCGCATCGCGTAGGCGAAATCCTGAAACACGATGCCAGTTCCGGTACCTTGCCGGAAGAGGTCGCAGCGCAGTGGATCGTGTCGTGGGCCGAGCTGGCAGAGGGAGCCGGAAAGAGCCTGGGCACAGAGTCCACGAATGACGTGACGCGATGATTCCAACTGTCGAATCCAAAGTCGCTGATGTGGTTGTGGATGGCAAGCGCCTCGAAACCCTGTGGCTGGAGTCGCGTGATGCGTCTGCGGCCACAATCGTTATGCTGCACGAGGGACTCGGGTCTATCGCACTGTGGAAGGACTTTCCTCACGCTCTCGCCGTACGAACCGGTTGTCGTGTACTGGTGTACTCGCGCCATGGGCATGGGGATTCCGAGAAGCAGACCGAGAAGCGACCAATTACCTTCATGCATCACGAGGCCGAGGTCGTTTTGCCCGAACTGCTGGACAAACTGAGCATCGCGCGGCCAATTCTGTTAGGGCATAGCGATGGCGGCTCCATCGCGCTGATCTTTGCTGGAACTTATCCCGAGCGCACGCGAGCGATGATTCTTGAGGCTCCGCACATCTTCGTGGAAGAGTTTGGGCTGCAGAGTATTCGAGCTGCCAAAGTGGCTTTCGAGACTACCGATTTCCGCACAAAGCTTGGCCGCTATCACACACATGTGGATGAGACGTTCTGGGCATGGAACGACATTTGGCTCAATCCAGAGTTTCCCGAGTGGAATATCGAGCCGTACCTCGACGCGATTCGCTGCCCGGTGCTGTGCATTCAAGGTGAAGACGATGAATATGGTACGCCTGCGCAAGTGGATATGATCGTCGCCAGGGTGCCTGGTGCCGAATTGGTGATGCTACCCGAGAGCGGACACTCGCCGCATCGCGACCGGCGCGAGGCGACGCTAGATGCGATGGCGCGATTTGTTGCGAAGATCAAAACGCAGCCGCCGCTTTCCGTAGACCAAGCGGATTTGAATTTGAGTTAAAGAGCTGACAACTGATACCTGACAGCTAGCGAAGAGCGAAAGGCGAACAGCGACAATGGTCGAATGGGTGCACACCTTCAAGGGCGCAGTGCTGGCTTCGGAATACGACTTCACCAGCCACATGAACTCGCAGATGTACGTCTCGCGCTTTGACCAGGCGACTTGGTTCCTGCTGCGCGCCATTGGGATTACGCCGGCATCGGTCAAGCAGCAGAACCTGCGTGTGGCCATCGTGCGGCAGAACTATCAGTTCCTGAAGGAGCTCCGGGGTGGGGAACTGGTCGAAATCAAGAGTGGATTTCTGGCGGTCGGGGAAAAGTACTTCCGCTTCCTGCACCAGATGTTCGACGCCGAGAATGGCGAGATGATCGCTACCTGCGACAGCGTGGCTGTGCGCGCCTCGTTGGGAACAGGAAAGAGTGTTCCGCTTACGCCGCAACTTCAGGACAAAGCAAAGCAGTATCTCGTTACGCCGAACGTACCTTTGGAAGAGAAGTTTGCCTGAATTACTAATTTCGTTGACCACTTCAACATCGATTTCGCATAATCGGAGCACGGGTGTTGGAGTTCACCCTTAACCGCCCTTAACGGGGAAGATGACTCCTACCAGGGTTCGCTTGGAGGAGTCTTGCCTTCCGTAACTCCATTCTGCGTTCCCACACAATTACAGATATCTGGATGCCCCACCCGGTCCACCGATTTTGCGGACGGGGTAGGAAGACCAACAGACAGGTAACCGTGCATAAATACTTTCTAGTCGGTGCGGGCGGCTTCATCGGCGCGATCGCGCGCTACTGGGTGAACACTATGGTCACGCAGCGCATGGGTCTGCGTTTTCCTTACGGCACGTTTCTAATCAACGTTAGCGGCTGCTTTCTCATCGGCTTCTTCATGTACCTGCTGGCCGAGCGCGGTGTGCTCGATGCGCACTGGCTGTACATCATCGTCATCGGTTTTATCGGCGCTTACACGACGTTTTCGACATTCGAGTACGAGACCATGCGCGAATTATTGGACGGCGAGGTAAGCATTGGACTGCTCTATGTCGGGTCGAGCGTGCTGGTGGGCTTTGCGATGGTGTGGCTGGGGGCGTTGGCGGCCAAGCTGATTCCCTAGTCTCTATTCACAAAGGCTGCGCTAAGATTACGTCATGGCTGACGAGACAAAAGAATCTCACCAGAAAGCCGTGAAGACTCCCCAAGCCGCTGAACACGTTGCCGAAGCACGCCGCCGCCTCATCTCAATGCGCAGCGAACTCGACAGGCATCCCGATCTCGAGGCCGCCATCGAGCGACTGGAAATGGCACTGAGCATTCTCACCACCAAGACGGGTGGAATGTTGTAAAAGACCTGCCCTCCTCCGCGCAGCACGGTTGGTAGAACGGGGGCACGCATTCTTCTTAGCTGAACAACAATTCTTTCGCCCGCTGCGAAGCCTTCACCACCGCCTTGATCAGGGTCACGCGCAGGCCGCCTTCTTCCAGTTCGAGAATTCCATCGACAGTGCAACCGGCAGGCGTGGCAACTGCGTCCTTCAATAGCGCAGGATGGTCGCCGGTCTCCAGCATCATCTTGGCCGAGCCGAGCACAGTTTGACCCGCAAGCTTCATCGCAACATCGCGCGGCAATCCAACCTTTACACCGCCTTCGGCGAGTGATTCCAGGATCATGAAGATGTAGGCCGGGCCGCTGGCGGAAAGACCGGTTACAGCGTCCATGTGTTTCTCGTCCACGCGAATGGTTTCGCCTACGGTGTCGAACAGCCGATGCACAATCTCGACATCGCTGGGCTTAACGTGCTTGCCGGGACAAAAAGCCGTCATACCCGCGCCCACGCGCGACGGCGTGTTCGGCATGGCACGCACCACTGCGATGTTCGCCGGAATGCGTTGCTCGATGTATGACGTCGGCACCGATGCCGCGATCGAAATCACGAGCTGGTCCTCGCGTAGCTCCAGCTTGATCTCTTCGACAACTTCACCCAAGGTCTGCGGCTTCACGCACAGCAGAATGACATCAACGTCTTTTACCGCGGAGCGATTGTCGGTCGTGACCCGTACACCATACTTCGCAGCGAGCGAATCCACGCGTTCGGCATGGTTCACAGTAGCGACGATATTTTCCGGCTTGGCGACATTCTGGCTGCAGAAGGCCTGCAACAGGATGCTGCCCATTTTTCCGAGTCCGAGAATGGCGAGGCGCTGTGGCTGGTTGGAGGAGGGCACGGTCGTAGTCCCGTCGCAGAGATTCCGGCTATCCGGTGTAAGGCGATTGTAAATTGCGCTAATGGACTTCCACCACAGAGGCAAAGAGACACTGAGTTTTCTTGTTTGTCTCAGTGCCTCGATGTCTTTGTGGTGAAGAGTTTCTTGCCCATGCCGTACACTGTTCCATTCGGCAACTAGGTTCCAAGGAGCATCCATGAGACGTTTTCTGCGCCTTTCGTCATCTGCCCTGGCTTTCTGCTTTCTCTCCCTTCAACTCTTTGCGGCTGAAACCACCAAAGATAAAGCGTGGTCCGTGCTGTATTCCGGATTGCGTGAGAATAGCGTGGACAAACGCACCACAGCAGTACAGGTATTGGGTCTTTTGCCCGGCGACCCGAAAGCTGAAGAAGCTGCCTTGAAAGCGCTTAGTGATGAGAAGCCTGAAGTGCGCGCCGCTGCAGCAAAAGCACTAGGCGACATGAAGGCCAAGAACGCCATCCCGAGGCTGATGGGCATGTACAACGACAAGGATCCCGGTGTCATCATGGCCTCTGGAAAGGCCCTGATCGTCCTCGGTGACGAACGAGGATACAACGTGTACTACGCGATTCTCACAGGCGAACGCAAGAGCGGCACAAGCCTGATGGATGAGCAGAAGAAGATGCTCAACGATCCGAAGAAAATGGCGCAGTTCGGCTTCGAGCAGGGCATTGGGTTTATTCCGTTCGCCGGTATGGGCTACGGCGCGTTCAAGATGCTGACCAAGGACAACACTTCGCCGGTGCTGGCTGCGGCCGCGCTCACTTTGGCGAAAGATCCTGACCCCAAGAGCGGACAGGCACTGGCTGATACGGCGGCCAACAACAAGAGCTGGATCGTGCGGGCCGCAGCGCTCAATGCGCTGGCACTGCGTGGCGAAACCTCACTGCTACCTTCGGCTGAAGCCCAGATGGGGGACCCCAAGGAAGAAGTCCGGTACTCGGCGGCTGCCGCGGTGATTCGCTTGACTGATCTGAAACAACGTCCGGCGCCGGCGCATAGGGCTCCGGTAAAACCTGCGCCGAAGAAGAAGTAGGCGCGACATCCCGGCGGCCCTGGTTTTGCTGGGATGTCC
>DASRAA010000224.1:0-5340 GCA_035638375.1 Binatia bacterium
GCCGAGGCTTACCTGAATGGCCCGGTAGTTCAGGCCGTGCGCAGCAATCCTGCTGTAGTTTCCACCAAGTCCCGACTATGGGATGTAGAGAGTTCCCTCTCGGCTATCACGCGGGCTCCTCTGCGGGATGTTCGCGTGCAACTTTCAGAAGCAGAAGCCGTGTTGGCAGGAGGTCAGTGATGCAGAGTCCCAGTACAGAGTCCATCAAGAAAGACGTAGAGCAGAAGATTGAACGGTTCGCTGGTCAGGTGGTAGCCGATCTGGCAGCCGCCATGGCTGGTGTGATGACCAACCTTGGGCACAAGCTCGGTCTTTACCAGGCCATGGCAGACAGTGGCCCGATCAATTCGGATGAACTGGCACGCCGCACCGGCACCAATGAGCGCTCTGTGCGAGAGTGGCTCAACGGGCAGGTTGCGGGGGGATATGTGCGGTTCGACGCTGACGCCAATCAGTACTTACTGCCACCCGAACACGCTTTCGTATTGGCGAATCCGGATAGTCCCGCGTTTCTTCCTCCGGCTTTCGACGTAGCGGCCTCGTTGTGGCATGGCGAAGACAAAATCCTTGCCGCTTTCCGCTCAGGCAAAGGAGTCGGCTGGCACGAACACGATTGCCGGCTGTTTACCGGAACGGAGGCCTTTTTCCGCAACGGATACCGGGCGCACCTGACTCAAACCTGGATTCCATCTCTCAGTGGTGTCCAGGAGCAGTTAGAGAAAGGCGGGCACGTAGCCGATCTCGGCTGCGGGCATGGCTCCTCGGTCATCCTCATGGCGCAGACATTTCCGAAGTCGGAGTTCCTGGGGATTGACTACCATGAATCCTCGATTGCCGTGGCGCGGCAACGGGCGAAGCAGGCGGGAGTGGGCGATCAAATTCGGTTCGAGGTGGCAACCCCACGGGTGCTTGCTAACAGCAAGGAGAAATTCGACCTGGTCTGCTTCATGGATTCACTTCACGACATGGGTGATCCGCTAGAAGCTGTCTGGGCATCCCGGCAGGCAATGTCTCCCGACGGCGCACTCATGCTGGTGGAACCGTTCGCAAAGGACCGGTCTGAGGAAAACGTCGGCCCTGTAGCAAGGATGTACTATTCGGCTTCCGCTGGTCTCTGTACCCAGAACGCACTGTCGCAGGGAGGACGCTATTCACTGGGAGCGCAGGCCGGCGCTACTCAATTGCTTGCAATCCTCAAGGATGCGGGTTACCGGAGCGCCAGGGTGGCGATGAAAACTCCGTTCAACCTGATTCTTGAGGCTCGCCCCTGAACTAGCTACGAACTCCGTGCGGGGAGCGCAAATTCAGGCTATTGGCCGATACCGGTAGCCAACTCCCCGCACCGTTTCCAGGGCGTCGCGGTGCATTCCCAGCTTTTGTCGCACGGAGCGCACCACGGTCTCAACCACGTTGCTGGTTGACGCTTCCTTTCCATATCCCCAGACCGCCTCCACCAGTTCGTAGCGAGCCACAGCCTTGTTTGGCCTGGCCACAAGGTATGCGAAAAGTCCGAACTCAAGCGGGGTCAGGCCAATTCGGCTTCCGTCCACCACTAACTCGCGCGCTTGCTCGTCCAGCAACGGCGGGCAAGACGCAGCCTCGCCCGTTGCCGAGCCGGTTTCCTGGGCAAGCAGGTTGCCCAGCCAGCCATCCACAGAATCCACTCCCATGTCGAGACGAAATGTGTGTTGCAATACCCCGTCGAGGAGCGGGCGGCCTTCGTCTGCCAGCCGGAATCCCAATTGCTCGAAGGAGGGGCGATACAACTCGGCATCACAGTAGCAGGTATATACCCAGCGCAGCCGCGGACGCAGTTCCAAATAGGTACGTTTGATGTCGAGCCAGCAGGCCGCCTGGCCAGATGATGGCCTTTCTGCAGTGTCGCGATCCAAGGTACGTCGCAGCCAGAGAGCGGCGGCCCTGTCTTCAGAACGCGGCAGCTCTCTGGCCCAGCTTGCCGCAAGCGGATCTCTCCCAATCACGTTTTTATGAACCTTCGATGCCACGATTGCCTGGTAGAAACCTTGTACTTGGCCATTTTCATCCCGCACAACAAAAAACGAATCTGCATGATAGCGCCACCATTGCTCCAGCGCCTGACGCGACTGCGGTCCGTCGAATTTTTGAATGATCGCTGAAATGGATGTCCAGTCGTCGGCGCGGGCGGGTTCGACGGAAACAGAGATCTCAGTGGTGGGGAAAAAACCTTCGCGCAGGTTCTCGTTTTCAAGCAGGTAGAGTACGTCCGCCGTGCAGCGCCAGTGGTCGGATCGCGGCGCCTGCCTGTACTGGTCACGCACGACCTGCGAAGCTGCGCGCCGGTAGGCTTGATATCGCACCGGATCACGGGATTTGAGAGCAGCCGCCACCGATCCGCGAACGGCATCATGCACCAGCAGTCCGTGAGGACCGGAGCTAACAAATGGCAGCGCGTGCAGCCGATCCAGCGACTCATCTGCCCGGATATGCGGTAGCATGGCCGCCAGTAGCGGCGCGGTGGCTGTTCGGACCAGGCAGGCGGCCTGTAGGACTTGTATGGTTTCCGAATCGGCATCCTCCAGAAAAAGCGCCGCCATATGCTCCAGTACCTGATGACGACTAGCCGCGTTCCCACGGACCTTCCCGCCCGCAAGGTAGAGTGCCAATCCCAGGGAAAGTGCCAACGGATGCCCGCGCGCAACCCGATTCAACTCCCGAGCGCTAACCTCTGGCACACCCTCCGAGGTCAGATAATCTAGAGCGACCTCCGGAGAAAATGTCTCCACGAGCATAGAATCAAAAAGGCCTCTCCAAGCCGGATCAATACGCCACGCCGGCCGGGGTGGCTCGCGACTCGACAGGATTGTGCGCACACTGTCGCCAAGCGAGGGTAGAAAAATTTGCCTTAGCCAAGAGTCAAGCAGACGGAAAGATTCGTAACTGTCGAGCACCAGGAGAGTTTGCTTTGCCCTGTCCGACAGATTAGTCGCGACAACCGCGGAATCTTCGGACTCCGACGCACCGATTTCCCTCGAGATCGCTCGACACAAGGCCGCTGGCGAAGGCTCGCACCAGCGGGCATCTATCCGCACAACGAAAACGCCCTTTCCGCCGATACTTACCGCCAGCGCACTCAGCAGGTGAGTTTTCCCTATGCCTGGGATGCCCTGAATATGCATCACCAGCGGCTCATCTCCTAAGGCAAAAGCCTCCAAGCGCTCGAGCTCTACGCGGCGGCCGGCTAGTGCTTCAACCGCTCGACGTTCCAGTCTGTTTCCTAGGGGCATCGTTACAGTTTACGCTGTCTGTCTTAGGGAACCATCGAGCTGCAACTAGAGACCCTGGGCACAAACAAAGCAGATCTGACCGCCGGACCGATAACAGGCGGCGTTAGCATAAACGATTCGACCAAATCGGATTTGCTTGTGATAAGCCGATCTATCGCCACTCAGCCCATACCGTTGACCTACAAGTGGTGTAAACTCTACGACACTCGAAGCGAGCTGTGGTATTGCCTCGGGAGGGTAAAGATGTTCAGTTCAGCGGCTAATCGTCGCCCCGCCATTGCGGGACTGTGTTGTTTGATGTTCCTGATTTTTCTGTGTGACTTAGCTTCCGCACAACAGTTCGCGCCGGCAACAGCTGCGAATGCGAAGCAGTTTATTGGCGTTTGGAAAGCCGATTTTCACGGCAACCCATTCCTAACCGTGAGGATTGGTTTCGAGGGAAACAAGCTCGTCGGAACCTTTAGCCATGCCGATATCCAGGTGAACGAAGCCGGTGAACTGACGAAAGCAGAGGCAAGTGACGGCGCGAGTCCCATCACCGATGCTCGTGTGAACGGAGATATTCTTCGGATTACGATTAAGAGTACGGATGGCGCCGAGGAATCGTTGGAGTCGGAACTGAAACTGGTCGCGGATAACGAGGCGAGCTTGCGAATGCTGGTTCCGCCAGACGTACCCGCACCAAAGCCATGGCGATTAGAGCGAGTAACCGGAAAACCTTGAATTGCATAAACAACTCACGCCTCTGCCTGTACAGGATTTTGGAACGATTGATGAGCCTACCTGAGGCACAAGTTGGCCGCACAACCAGTCAACTGAGTGTGAGACCCCATGTCTGGTGAGACTGCTGGCCTTATTCGGAGCTTGGGGGATTAGTTGTTGCAATCAGCCCGTTATACGCACAATCCTACAACGGCAAGCCCAACCGGATTGCGTGCGTAACTGATTTATCGCTTGTCAACGGCGCGCCAAAGTCATCAGAAGGACCCGAACCCCACGCCAATTGCGCTGGATTGGTATGACAATCTTCCGCTGTAGCCGGGAGCGATTATCGAGTTCTGGTAGGCCCGAGCCAGTTCTTTCCCTAAGCACTCAACGGCATTCCTCGCTTTACTCGGCAGGTTTGCGCAGTACAGACCACACCCGAATATACCCGGATTAAGTTCGAAGGGCGCTTCTTTCATCAGGTCGAGATGGATCTCGGTCACCCAGCCATCGTCGAACTGTTCGACGATTTCGCGGCGCTGCATCAGCGTATCGAAACCAAACCAAAGCATCACCGTCGCGCCCGCACGCCGTAGAGCGCGAAACAGGTCGAGGCTTGTGACGCCGTGGGTCTGCGATGGCAACAGGCAACTCCAAGGATCGAGGTGGACGAAAAGGGTCTCTGACCGCCGAGGAGAAAGGTGTTGAAGCTCCTCCCAAAGAGCGTCGTTCCCGTCGCGCTGCTCACATCGCACAGAAGTAATCCGAAGCTCGGAGGCACTTTCAGTCAGTGATCGGACGCTCTCCGGGTCGGTGTCACAGAGCAGATAGTTGGAAGCGGTTCCAAGAGTCCTCATTGCTATTTCGCACGAACCCGGGTAGAAAACACGACAACTGGATAGTACCCGGCGGTATCGAGACGCTGCGAGCAGCGGGGACTGCTCGGAACCTGCAAGGAACTGGAAAACCCCGAAATCCCGCTGCCATGATCGCGTCAACGGGTAACGAGTCGAGCCGGCGTGAGATTCCCAGTATTCTGCGGGCCTGTGGATAGTCAAAATTTCGGCAAGCGGAAGGTGCTTCCAGACGTCCCCAATCCGCCCGTAATGCTGATTTGCCATGCTGTTAGCTCATGCGTAAGCGAACGACCCGGTCGTCGTGGGTCTACAGCATGGTACTGCAACCCTGCGAGGAAGCTAGCCGTACGTCTGTACTGGATGATGCGCAAGGAATGGAATTACGAGCAATTGAAAAAGTTCGGTTCGTACGCGGGAGAGTCCAAATACGGCCATGGTGTGCAGTAAATCACCGCCCATCTGATTGGACCTCCGCGGGTCCTTGGGTCTTCGACAAACCAGAATCTACTCGG
>DASRAA010000225.1:0-5206 GCA_035638375.1 Binatia bacterium
TGACTTTGCTCGTTTCCGTAGGAGCAAATCTTCCCAGTCAGGCCCAAACGCAGAACCAGCCTCCGAGTCCTGCGCGTTCTCGTTCCGAGGAGATGTTGGACAGGTGGAATGACATCGGGAACAAACTCATCGTGATGGCGCAGGATTTTCCCGAGGACAAGTACGATTTTAAGGTGCAGAAGGACGAGCGCACCTTTGCTCTGAATCTTCTCCACGCCGCCGCACTGGATTTCGTCGTGATTCGGAGGATTTCCGGGTCAAATCTCGGGCCCGACTTCGGCGAGGGCGACAACCCTTCGCGTGATCTTTTCAAGACCAAGGCCGATGTCGTTAAGTTCGTGCAGGAAGCCGTCGCCGACGGCGCGAAAGTGATTCAAGAGCAAGGCGACGCAGGGTTGGACAATACAACTAAGTTTTTCGGCAACCGGCTGGCGCACAACTCCAACATCTGGACCTTCGCCATCGAGCACAGTGGCGAGCATTACGGCCAGCTCGTCGTTTATTACCGCGCCAACAACCTTGTGCCGCCCGACACGCGGCGCAAGAACCAGTGAGAATTCTTAAACTCTGCAAACGAGGATGGTCACTTCCATGAAACGGACACAAATCTTCATGTTATCGGCGGTGTTGATGGTCTGCGCGCTGGCGTGGTGGCGGTTGAGCAAGAGCGTGGCAGCGGCGAGCTCGCCCCAGCAACCGTCACAGCCTGCACCAACGTTGGCTGCGAACATCGATCGCCAGGTCAGCAGAGTCGAAAAGCTGGTAGTCGACGTTGCCGAAGCCATGCCGGAGGACAAATTCAATTTCACACCCGAGAGTCTGAAGATTCCGGAGAGCGACTACACAGGTGTGCTTACGTTTGCCGGGCAGGTCAAGCACGTCGCGGCGGGGAACTATTTCATCTGGTCGACGGTCACGGGCGACAAACTGGCCGAGGAATTATTCAACGATGGTCGCGGACCGGACAATTTGAAAAGAAAAGCGGAGATCATTCAGTTCCTGAAAGATTCGTTCGCGCTGGGTCACAAGGCAGCGGCAACATTGACTCCGGAAAACATGCTGCAGAGCGCCGGGAGATCGACGCGCATCAGCATGGCGACGTTCTGTGTAGGAGAGGCCTACAACCACTACGGACAAATGGTGGAGTATCTGAGGATGAATGGAATCGTGCCGCCGGCCAGCCGGGAGAAATCCGACTGATTGTGATTCCGAGTTTCTAAGTAAATTTCGAACAAACTGAGGGAATGGCAGCTTCACCATGGGCTCATCAGCGGAGGAAAAATCCTGGGCTGAGAGTCACGGTGGCAGCATGGAAGCGGTTGCTGCTGAAGCTCCGCAACATCAGGTCTCATTGCCGTCATTCGCCCTGGGCAAGTATGACGTCACTCGTGGCGATCCAGTGCGAGGCTGGTTATTCGCAGCGCAAGGCGGTCATAGGATGGATGCTCAAGGCCCGCCGAGCCGGGATGTAACACGCCAGCATAGCCACGGCCGCAAGCAACAATGCCACACCAATTAGTGTTGCGGGATCGGTGGGCTTCACTTCGAAGAGCAGGCTGACCATCACCCGAGTAAGCGCGATTGCGCCGGCAAGCCCGAGCACGATGCCCAGCAGCCCGAGCTTCACTCCATCCTTCATTACCAGTTGCAGGACGTCGCGATGTTGTGCGCCCAAAGCGATGTAGACCCCGATTTCGTGCGTGCGTTGATTGACGCGATACGCAACCATACCGTAGATGCCCACGCCGGCCAGCGCCACCGCCAGCGCGGCAAAGATCCCGAGCAACAACATGTTGAAGCGCTGCTGCGCTATCGATACCGCCAACAGATCGTCCATGAATTGAATGCCGCTTACTGGAATCTGGCTATCCAAGCTCCAGACCTGCTTTTTCACGTCCTTGACCAGGCCTGCTACCGGGACTCGCGTCCTGATCACCAGCGTCATCCATTTTCGCCACGCCTCGTCATTCTGGCTGAACGGAGCGTAGACGGCGGGATCCACTGGCTGGTTCAGCCCAGAATGCTTCACGTCGCCCGCAATACCAATGATCGTCATCCACTCGTGGGGTTCGTTAGATCGGGTCCAGTCAATACGGGTTCCGATTGGGTTCTGCCCGGGAAGAAGTTGCCGCACGAACGCCTCGTTGACGATCGCCACCCGCGGTTGTCCTTCACGGTCCATCGCGCGGAAGTCGCGCCCGCCGCGAATGGGAATCTGCATGACGCCGAAGTAATCACCCATGACAGATAGCGTTTGCACCTCTGGTTCAGCTCCCACCGCAGGCGTCGGCCGTCCGTCGATCACGACGCGATGGTCTACATAATTTCCGGCCAAAGGAAGATCGGTGACCATCGCCGCCTCCACCCCGGGAAAGGAGTTAATCCGCGCGAGCAACTCCCGGCGGAAATTCGTCTGCAAGGGAATCTGCGGATAGCGGGTTCCCGGTAGCTGAAGGTACATGGTGATAACGTTCGCCGGATTGAATCCCGGATCGACGGATCGCAGGCGCAGGAAGCCTTTGATCAGCAGTCCCGCACCGGCCAGCAGAATGAGCGCCAGGGCAAGTTCCGCGGTCACCAAGAAGCTGCGCAAGAGACTGCGCGAAATGCCGGTGGTGGTGCGACGTGCGTTCTCCCGCAACGCTTCCGCAATATCGCCGCGAGATGCGGACCATGCCGGCAGAAGTCCGAACAGCAGCCCCGTCAGCAGCGAGATGGCGAATACGAACATGAAGACCCGCGCGTCCATATGAATTGTGCCGAAGTGACGCAGCGCCGCCGGTTTCAATGCCAGCAGCAACGTGCTGCCTGCCTTTGCAACCACCAGGCCTGCTGCTCCGCCGACCAGCGCCAATAGGGCGCTCTCTGTGAGCCTCTGACGAATCAGGCGGCCATTCCGTGCGCCTAGCGACGCGCGAATCATCAGCTCACGCTGGCGTGCCACGGCCCGGGCCATCAGCAGCATCGCGAAATTCGCACAGGCAATCAGCAGAACCAGCCCAACCGCTCCGAACAGAATCAGCAGTGCCGAGCGGACATTCCCCACCAGCCACTCATGCAGCGGTATAAGTAAGGTGCCGCGCTCCTTCTCAGTATCGGGAAACTCCTCGGCAAGCCGGTGGTCCGCCTGTGCGATCTCTGCTTGCGCCTGGGTAAGCGTCACGCCGGGCTTCAGCCGCCAGTAGGTATGCATGAAATGCACGCCGCGAAAGGGAGCTGCCTCGGGATATGCCACCCACAACGAAACGAAGACATCCGCAAGCTCCTTCGGTAGGGTGAACTCTCTGGGCATCACGCCGATCACTGTGTAACTGTTGTCGCTCAGCCGAATCGCTCTGCCCAGGACATGAGGGTCGCCGCCCAGGAAGTCCCGCCAGAACGGATAACTCACCACGACATTCCGTGGCCCGCCTTTCACGTCTTCATCGGCTGAGATCCAACGGCCCAACATCGGCTGGACACCGAGTGTCGTCAACAGGCCCGCATCAATATAGGCGGCGTGCACGCGCACCGGCTCACCGCTGCTAGTGAAGTCCATAGGCTCGATATTGACTCCACCGCTGCTGGCAAACGAGTTGGTCTGGCGCTGAATGTCTTTAAGATTCGGTCGCGAATCGTTTTGCCGTGCAGCCAGCAACTCCTGCGAATTGGGATATGGGAGCGGATTCAGCAAAACCCTATTGACCACGCTGAAGATCGCCGTGTTGGCGCCGATCCCGAGTGCCAGCGTCAGCACCGCGCAAGCGGTAAACGCGGGCGAATGAAGCAGGGTGCGAGCGGTGTAATGCAAGTCGTGCACCAGCGTCTCAACAAAGCTGACGCCGCGAGCCTCGCGGCACTCATCCTTGACCTGATCGAGTCCGCCAAACTCCAGCCGGGCGCGACGCACGGCTTCGGTTTCGCTCATTCCCGACCTCACATATTTGTCGATCTGTCGCTCGAGGTGAAATCGCAGCTCGTCATCGAGTTCGTTCTCTGTGGCAGGGCGCCGCAACAAGGTACGCAGCCGGAAGAGTAAGTCGTGTAGCAACACGCGACCTCCTAGGCAGTTTCCAGGATCTGGCTCACGGCTGCCGTCAGCTTCTCCCAGGCGTGCTGTTCGATCTCGAGTTCCCGCCGTCCGGCTTTGGTGAGCTCATAGAACTTTGCTCTGCGATTGTTCTCTGATGTACCCCAGCGGGCCTTAATCCAGCCGCGGCGCTCCAGGCGGTGCAGAGCGGGGTAGAGCGAGCCCTGCTGCACGCGCAATACGTCGCTGGAGATCTGCTGGATACGTTCAGAAACGGCCCAGCCGTGGAGTGGCTCCAGTGACAGGGTGCGCAGGATGAGCAGGTCCAGCGTGCCCTGCGGAAGATCAATGGATCGAGATGGCATCGGGTTCCCCTATTGCTTCTACAAGAAGTTACACCAGCTGCTGTAGAAGTGCAAGGGGACAAAAGGCGACGGGAGGAGTTCAATGCGGTGGGCATTCGTCGCCTCGCGATTCGTTGTGGGGCTAATACTTCACGGACTTAGGGCAGAAATACTGTTATAGGGGACGAAATGGAGCGGGCATCTGAGCAGGCGAAGCACTTTGAGCAAAATACCTGAATCCCAAGATGAAGCCGATGTTGGGCTACAGGCTTAGCTTTGCCGGCGTGTGCTATTTGATCAGGGCTTTGACGGCCGGCGGCAATTCAAAAATGGAATCGGCCAGTGGCTCGTAGCTCACAGATTTATAGGTAAAAGTTTGACTGTTGTTGCTTGCGCGGGTCGTGTGCCTGGTAGCGATCAAGGGGCCACCCAAATTCCTGTAGTCCTCAAAAATGGCAAAGGTAAGCGTCTTCGACGAGTCGTCAGACTCGAAGCGATAGCCAGCAAGCAGGCCGGTCTCGACATCATAGAACTGGTTGTTGTCTTTTCCCCAGTTGGTCGTGCCGTGCAGCCAGTAGCAGCGATGGCCTTCAAAATCGCTGATGCCGGCGAGTTCGAGCTTTTTGAAATAATCAGGCTGGTGCAGCGGGTACTGGAGGTCGGCATCGCGGCGGATCGCGTTGAGGGGGGTGTCCTTGTCGATTTCGGCACCCTTGGATGTGATGGTCCAGGACACTCTGCCGTCGAATCCCGCGATGATCTGAGTTCCGTCGGCGCGCGTGAGCTTGAAAAGCGTCTTGAACGGCTTCGCATAATAGACGAAGGTCGCCTTGCCGGGCGTTGAGGTGCTTAC
>DASRAA010000226.1:0-6926 GCA_035638375.1 Binatia bacterium
GCCTGCGACGGTTCATCGATTCGCGGCCACATTGACGCTATTCTTGGAGATGACCCCCGAGAGGAAAGCCCAGCAGTAATCCATTGCACACGGATCCGCTGCCGTCCCTCGAGAGTGTCAAAGGGGCCTTGGCCTGCAGTCGGGAAGATTTTAGGCACACACCCCCCTTTCTCATTTGGGGCATTATGCAAGGCAGACCTTAGTTGCGACTCTGGAACGAATTGCTGCTAGGTGTCGAGGGTTGTACTCGCCCGAGAGTGCCGCATCTGCCCTTGGGCGTCTTTCACGTCGGCCAAGTCCAATGTTATCCCCAAAAAAACGGGGGCGCGACGGTGGACGCGCCCGAAGTCAAGTGCACCAAAGTTGCTGCCTGGCTAACGGCGATCAGTCAGAGCGAGGACAGTAAATGTCTGTGGTCTTCCTCCGCTGCTTGCGAGAGCCATGGCTCGCTTGCTCGATAACGGATTACGTCCGACATTCTGTCCGGCGGTCCAGACTTGCGCCAGGAAGTACTCGTTGCCGTACCTGTGGAACACCACGCGGCTAGTGGTCGAAGGCGTGTTTGCGTAATTCGGCAAGGTATTGACGATCGCCGATTGCTTGCCGTCAGCGCTGACGATGCGAATCTCCCGCTCCGGCATCACTGTGAAAATGGTGTACTCACCGGCTGGCAGGTAGTGGCCTTCGACGTCGAAAGTGAACGGTACATTCACCTTCATGAGCAGTTGGCTCGGGGTTGTCTGGGCGATCAGGATGGCGGCGGTGAACAACAGGCAAATCGTGATCAAGGTGCGTGCGCTTTTCATTTGAGTTTCTCCTTTTCCGGTGGCCGGTGATTCCGGCTGACAGGCCGCACCTTGCCGCAAAGGCAGTTTCCACACAATGGGCGGGATCTGATTTGGGGATAGGAATTTTGTGTCTGCTTAAGTCATTGAAAATAAAAGCGAAAAAATGAGTATCTGTTCCGGCTGGGTGTACTGAGCTCAATCTAACCCCGATTAAATCACATGCGAATGGCGGAGCCCGCGCTCACGCGTTCGCTAGGTCCGACTGCCTTCCTCTTCGTTTTCAACCCAACCTCCCCCGCCGCCAGGCCGCGGAACGAAATCCTCGGACACGCCATCGGTATCGCATGCGGCTATGGCGCATTGGTGGTTACCGGCCTGCAAAACGCACCGCCGCCATCGTCACGGGAGTACATGATCCCAGGATCCCCGCCGCCGCGCTTTCGTTGTCTTTAACAGGCGCCCTTATGATTCTCTTTGGCGTGCCGCATGGCCCCAGCCGGGGCCCCACGAGGTTTTAGGCCGTTCTTGATCCTTGGCGACAGCCAGGGTCCCTACTACTATATGGGACTACTACATCTCCAAGGTTGGCCGCGACTGGACAGATTTAGGGAAGTTTCCGGCTGGAGGGTGGCGAACTGCGATTTCTTTCTCCAGCCGGTCGTACCTAATCTTGGGGTCTCGCATGGGTGCCTCTATGGTGAGTCGTTCGCTCTCTTGTGGTCGTCCCCCGCCACGGCATAATCAATACCAACATTCTCGTGTCCAGCCACTGGCACAAATGAATCGAGGAACTGGAACGATTAGGAGCCACAACATGGGACTAGGCACTGCCGCACTGACTCTCTTCCGCGGGTGCCGGCACAGACAGATGAGTTGGCCGATGCGATACGACTACCAATATTCTTATCGAGTCTGTACCGACTGTGGCATCAAGCGACTATTCGACCCGGAATCTTTTCGCAACTGTGGGCCATACGGCTATGACCTGCAGGAACTTATCGCCGGAGACCGGGCCCGCCGCATGAAACAGCGAAAGGTTACCTCCCTCAAATCATTACTAATTAGCGATTAGATCCCAAAACCCGTTCACTGCATGTTCCCGCGAGAAAGCCGAATCCGGTGGTGCACACCCAACCCTTACCCTTTTTACATTGGGGCTTTAGGTCGCGGCAGAGCTTACAAGTTAACCTTTTGGCACGTTGACAGAAGGGACGCGGAGTGACTAAGGCTCACGCGAATAGACGAAAGGAACTCTCCGAGAGAACGGAGAGCTGACTTTGTGGGCGCACTGTCAGCGAGGTTCGAGAGATGCGAGTATATCTTGGCGGATGGCAGAGGCTTGGAATTGTCGCTTCAGTTCTGTGGGCGATAAGTGCGGGTGTTGTTGCACGCGAAGCAGATCTGCGTCGCGCCGAGGGCGCGATGAACTTTGCTTATCGTGTCTGTTCCGAGAATGCGGACGCTGAGCATGACTACGATTTCTCTAAGTGCCAAAAAGAATCTGAGAAGACTAATGAGGCCTTTCTTCAGCACAGTTGGGCCAGCGCAGCCCTAGTTGTGCTTGCCCCACTACCGCTCTTTTGGCTACTCGCGTATCAACTTGTTGGCATCTGGCGCTGGGTGCGACGGGGCTTTATTCCTGCACCCCACAGCTCGAATGCACGGCGATCGAAGGACGGTTGGCGATGACAATGGCCTTGTGTTGATTCTTTTCGCCTTGCCTGGCATTGGCCAGCAATCTGGGTACGAGTCGTGATAACTATCGGCCGGTTTCTCGGTGCGGCGAACAGATTTCTGGCACACCTACCCCTTACCCTTTTCAGATTTTTGGGCATTATACTGCGGCAGAACTTGACTTGGCGCTCCCGCGAAGCGGTTTTGCGAGAACTTCTCCAGGCATCCGCGACTGGCAATGACTGGGTTCTGGCAACTCTCGGGCGGCGGCTGCCGCCTGCCGTTGTGCAGCCCGCGGATTCGCACTTACATTTTGCTTACTCTGCTATCCCAGCAACTCGATTGACGAATCCGATCAGGTACTTCCAGACAAGGTAATAGACGATCAGCACGGCAGGAAACACAACCGCGAGAAATTTATAGGGAATTTCCACTACCCCAAAATAAGTGAGGCCGTAGCGTGTGGTTTGCAAAAAGCCAAGGCTGCAGCCGAGAAAGAAACCCGCGGGGGCGATGATGAAGGGAAGAATCGCACCGTGAATCCCCAGCGGCAGCCCCGTGCGCGCGCGAGTGGCCAAGTGCAACAGGTTCCAGACTCCAAACAGGTTCGGGATAATCGCCATAGGGAAAATGATCACTCGCTCGACAGGGATCGGAATGTTGTAGACAAAACGCGCGATGAAGAAGAGTGTGAGCGGGACTAATAAGAGTGGCGTCGGCACGCAGATTCCCGCCATGTATGCGCGCAGATAAGGATGGTTGTTCATAACGACTCCTTCTTACAGGTGGTAGGCGAACACAAAAACCAGTCGCGGGAAAGCCAGAAACATGATGGCGCTCAAGCAAGCCAGGACCCAGTCGTACCAGGGCACCTTAACTGGGCGAGCATCGAGCCTGAGCAAAACTTCTGGCCATAGATCCCGCCCGAGCTCAGCGTTGACTGGGGGAAAAGATTGCTTCAGTGCGTCGCGAATCTGGCGCTCGTCATGTTCAGTCATTTACTTATCCTCATGTCTTGTCATTCACGCCTGATTCCAACTTGGCGCAAGCGCTTGCGGAGGATCCGAACCGCACGGAACACGCGCAGCTTGACTGCGCCCACCGACGTCCCTAAAGCCTCAGCAATTTCTTCGTAGGGGCGCTCTTCGACCAACGCGAGCATCGCAGCAACTTGCAACTTGGCTGGCAGACGGTGAAATGCCTGCTGGATCTGCTCTTGCGTCTCCTGTTGTTCAAGCCGGTCGGGCTGCTGGACTCCCGCTGGCTCGACCACGAGACTCGCCTCTGGTCGTTTACGCCGGAGATGATCGAGCGCCAAGTTCGTAGCGATCCGCCGCGCCCAGGCGCCGAAGTTGCCATCCGGGCGAAACTGGTGCCGCGCGCGGTAAATGCGCCAGAGGGTCTCCACAGTCAGATCCTCCGCAGCTCCCGGGTCGCGTACCATGCGGACAGTCCAGGCATAAATGTCGCCCTGAAACTGTCGGACCAGCGTCTCGAACGCATCGATCTCGCCAAGCGCAAACCGCTGGAGCAGATCCATGAACTTCTCTATTGCCTATTACGGGATACGAACACGCTGGGTTACAAGTTCTTTCGCTCCGGCCAGTACTGCTAAAGGCCCGTCGCTGCTGCATGGGGTTTGTGTCGGGTTTTTGGCAGAAGTCATCTAGTGGCGGAGGCTCCAAAAAACGGCGGGATGGTCACCCTCGGGCACCTTCCCGCCGAGAAAGCTGAATCAGGAGATTGGGCAGCGTCGTAGGAGAACACGCGTGAACAAGAAGGACGTGTTTTTGCGCAAAAATACGACGACAGCCGTGGAACGGCAAGCACACCAGAGATCCGAGTTTGACGTAAAGTTATTGAGAAGAACCTTCGTCAGAACCATCGCAGCGCGTAAGCAGGAGGCATTCGATATGCTTATTTCAAAATGTCTGCCCAAAGACCGCCGTTCCTTCAATTGGCTCTTGCTCAGCTGTGTTGCAATGTTGGCCGCCGCAGGCTGTTCCACCCGCGCTACGTCAAACCCATCACCCTCACTAACGCCTGCTGCTGCAACTGCTGTCGAGGAAGGAGTGCGCGGGTTAATGCGGACGGTTGCCACGGACGTTAGCCAACACGGGCCTTTGGCATGGCGCAACTATTTTGATCCTGGCCCATCCTTCTTCATGGCCGTCAACGGACGAATGGCGTTTCCGACTGGCGCGGCGGCAAGTGAGGGCACCGAAGCTTTCGCGAAGACTATTCAGCACATCGAATTAGCTTGGGGCGACGTGCGCGTTGATCCACTGACGCCCGAGTTCGCGATGGTTGCGGCTCCCTGGCGCGAGGTTCAGGTAGATACGGCCGGGCATCGAGTTGATGAGTCGGGGTTCTTTAGCGCGATTACTGAGTATCGCGGCGGGCGCTGGCAATTCCGCGATGCTCATTGGTCATCCGCGCTGACTGGAATCAGAGGATTCTGACACCCCTCTGTTGAACTCCTCCCGTTGGGCATAAGGGGGAGCGGCCGGTAGGGAACTATGTTGAGCTTCGTCATCAAGATGTCATACCTTGAAATGTGTTTAATGGTCGAGCCATTTCGTTTGCCCTACCCTTTTCATATTTTGGGGCATTACGCCGGGCCAGACTCTTTAAACTGAGGGAACAGAGAGGGGCTGGTCCCCACAGGATTGATCGTGGTATGGACGCGCTGGCGCGATGCGCGTCCAGGAATCGCTCGCAGGTTCACCGAAGGGGTCCATTCCCGTTAGAAGCGGCAGTTCCCGGGGTCTGGGGCGTCAATGCGACGCGGCTGACCCTGGGGAATGAGTTGGACAGCAATGGTGCTTGCTTCGACTGTGCCTTCGTTCCGAACGATGTGCACGTGGCTCCCACCGGCATCCATAAATGCCATTCCCTTTGTGTAGACGTGCGGCGTGCAATTGGGATCATCGCCTTCGTAGTCGGTCACCGTTCCCTCGGTCACAATAATGAGGCTGTGCCCCGGGTGGGAGTGCCAACCCGTGGTACCCCCTGGCAACCAGACGCTGTCCTGCACATACAAGTCGGACGGTGCCGTGGTAGCCTCCCACGACGCCCAATTTTGCCCGTTGGGCCCGGTAAAGTGGTTAAAAACGGAGAAGGCACCAAGCCCTCCTTTGCCGAGTGTCCTAGTTTTGTAACCAATCGAGGGTGTTGCCCAGCCAGTCTCCGCATAATAAAGCGCCGTGACCGCAATCACAGCAGTGAACAAGATCAACCACGTCAACTTCCGTCGCATAGCAACCTCCTTTTTGCGCCACCACTCGGCGACGCGCAGGGAGAAGATCGGGCATCTAGATTGTTGACGTCAAAGGGTATTGCACGGACACTCCCAGGTTGCTGTCGTTTGCCGTCAATTGCCGTGCTTTACCGTTGTCCGGGTTACAATTCCGCTGCCGGGCTCAGACCGCGCCAGCAATGAGGAGCAAGCGATGGGCGAAGACCTTCCCGCCACACCGCCATCCGCCAAACCGCGACGGGCGCCTGGATTCCTGGGAGGAAAGCGCGGCCTACCTGCCCGCTTTGATCGCAGCGCAACAATGATTTGGACATTAGCGCCGATCTAGAGAGACATACTGCAAGCTACGGCGCGGCCTCTCCCGGACATCGCCATGGTGTCAATCCAACAGCGACTAACTGATAGGGGCGTTCTGCTCGTCTTCACCGCGGAGTTCGAAGTAAGAATCATGATCGCGGTTGCGACCCAAGAGATGGATGGGTCGGATGGAGGTTTCTGACCTGAAAATGATTACGACGCGAGCTCTTGGTTTGGATAGGAACATGTTCCAACTAGATCGAATTGGCGCGCTCTTTGGCGTGCAGGACCTAGCTTGCACCAAAAAGCGCTTGGCACAGCCGACATTGAAAGAGACGAGATTTTACGTAAGTTGACTCAATTCGAGACCGCTGCGACAAATCTAATTGAGTTACACCCAGGTTCGCCCAACAACGGGCGAACCCGGGGCACTTGGCACTGAGAGGGAACTCCTCGTGATACGGCCCCGTCGTCTACTCCAAATTGGCAACCGTGAACCGATTGCGCGGAGTTTCAGTGCCAATCCCTGCCGTCGAGCACTGCAATCAAGGACTGGCCTGCCGGTGTAGGCTGAACTGCGTTATCGACCACGATTTGGCTCGCGCTAACGGGTTTGTCGTAAAGGCGCTGGTCCGCGCTCGAGTCGGGCTCAAAATGGCATCCACCACCTGCATATTTGGGTCTGGGATGCGCTTCACCAATAACAGCAATATTCTGGGGGCCGGCACCATTGGCGATTCCAATCCCATGCCCATCACCAACAATGTCGTGATCAAGGCGAACAACACGACGAGCACACTGTTCATCCATCCTGATGCGAGTGGGTTTACGTGGCGCGTATCGAGCCGTTGACCAACCGCCTTTCGCCTCTACGGTCTGCCGCAGGCGACTCGCACCGACAACGGCTG
>DASRAA010000227.1:0-3762 GCA_035638375.1 Binatia bacterium
GATCAGCTATGGGGCAAGCTTCCCCGGCGCCTATCGCCAGGCGGGCGTCTATGCCGGCCGCATTCTCAAAGGTGCCAAGCCTGCTGAGCTGCCAGTCCTGCAGCCAACCAGATTCGAGCCGGTGATCAACCTCAAGACGGCCAAGGCGCTCGGCCTCACCGTGCCCGATAAGCTGCTCGTCGCCGCCGACGAGGTGATCGAGTGAACCGCCGCGAGTTCATCACGCTGCTCGGCGGCGCGGCGGCTGCGTGGCCGCTAGCGGTACGTGCGCAGCAGCTGGCAATGCCGGTGATTGACACCCACTGACTGATCCCTGCCACTCCGATATCCTGTCACCGGCCAACGTCTGGCTGATCAAACGATGCGCATAAACATAGTCAAATTACCGGATGGAGGTACCAATGCCGACATTCATGTGCTTCCTAAACTGGACGGACCAAGGCGCCAAAAATGCGAAAGGGGCCAACAAGCGATTTCAAGCCTCCAAAAGCATGGCCGAAAAGTTGGGCGGAAAGTTACTTAGCGCCTATGTGACAACCGGCCACTATGACGTTGTCCTGACATTGGATATGCCTAACGGCGAGGCGATGGTGAAGTTCGCGAGCGCTATCTCGGGTTCCGGGAATGCGCGCACCACGACAGTGCGCGCTTACCCGCCGGATGAGTTCAGCAAACTTGCTGGCGAAGCCCCAAAGCTCTAGCCCGACCGAAGCCCGCTCGCCTACGAGCGGGTGCAAAATCAACATGAAACGCCGCGACTTCATCACGCCACTCGGCGGCGCGGTGGCATAGCCGCTCGCGGCGCGCGCGCCGCAGGGCGAGCGCGTGCGGCGGATCGGCGTACTCATGAACCTAGCATCCGACGATGCGGAGGGACAGAGTCGCAAGCACTAAACCGCTCCGCATTCGGTCGTGGAGAGGGAAGCGGGACTCAGTCTATCCACTCGTTGACCCGCCCAGACAGGTCGGACGGTAAGGACAAGCCGAGCTGGCCCAGCCGAATTTCCGCGTTCACGGATCCCATCGCACATCAATGGAATTCGGCGCGGCCCCCCGGCGGTGGCGAGAAGCCGAGATCACCACGCGCAATTACCGCCTCCCGTCCACCATATTGTTCCAGCTGCTCCGCCTGTCGTTTCTTCGCGCGCGCATCCACATCTTCTGGAGAGAGCAGGGCCCGCAGCTTCCGCTCGCATTCACTAAGCACAGCCGCGTAACCGGCATCTGCCGCAAGGTCCGATGCTTCATCCGGATCTGCTTGGAGATTGAAGAGCTGTGGTGGATACTTCACGTAATGGACGTATTTGAATGTGCCGTTACGGATTGCAAAAGCGCCCGTGGTGGAGCCCATCCCATGATACTCGCTTAGCACCGTGCGATTTGGCCGCTCGCCTTGAGCAAGCCGCCCGATCGAGATACCGGGATGGTCCGGCTCGACATGCCGTTGAGTCGGCTGACCGACGCATTCGAAAACGAACGGGTAAACATCAACTAGACTAGCCGGCGTCTCCATTACGCGCCCTTCTGGAAAGCCGTCGCCGGCTGCAATTAGAGGGACTCCACAGGTTTCTTCGTAGAGCGTCGATTTTCCCCAGAGCCCACGTTTGCCGATGGCGTCTCCATGGTCGCTCGTGTAAATGACACGGGTGCTGTCGGCGAGCCCTGATACAGAGAGTGCATCGAGTACCTTGCCGGCCTGCTCATCCATAAAGCTGCAGAGACCGTGGTAGCCGGCAACGGCGCGGCGAATATCTGTCGGCGTTTCGAAATAGTCATCAAAGTTGAAGGACTTCGCGTAATCGCGGATGAACAGGTGATCAGGCCGTTGGCTTCGTTCATAGAACAGCGGCATCGGGAGATTTGGATCGTCGAAGTAGTGATAGAAGTGCTCTGGTGGCGCTGTCAGCGGGTAGTGCGGCGATACGAAGGACACAAACAGCACCCAGGGCTTATCCGTATATCGTGGCGCCCTTTCTCTCAGCCAGACCTGCGCGCGGGCCGCGATATCGCGATCATATTGAGTGTATGGCGATTCTCCCGGTCCTGCCATGCGCGCCATCTTGTAGGCGGCGCCTCGAACTGGAAGATCGTCTCTAATCAAACCCAATAGGTCGCCTTTGCCTTCGAAGACTTGCATCGGAATGATTGATTCCGAGAACCCGCAGTCGTCTTCATCGGAGCGAAAGTGCAGCTTACCGATCGAGACCACCTGGTGTCCCGCTTCTCGAAGTCGATGGTGCCAACTCGGGACCGAACCATCATAGGGATCAGCATTGTCCCAGAACCCAATTTGATGAATGTATTTGCCCGTAGCAAACGAAGCGCGCGCTGGGATGCAGACAGGCGATGGTGTCCAGCATTCCGTGAATCGCGTGCCTCGTGCCGCAAGCCGATCTAGATTCGGGGTTCTTACCAGCGCGTGTCCGTAGCAGCCCATCAAGGTACGGCTGTGCTGATCGGACATGATTATGAGTAGGTTTTTTGGTCGCATTCACGACCCGAGGGACAACATTAGAGCGAACCGCGTCACGATCACCCTCGTCATCTAAGCGAACGAGCCAGGCAAGCCGTAACCTCTCAGGATCTCGCGAATTCGCGGACGACAGATGGAATATCCCGTTGGGAGCGCTGAACCTCCAAGAGTCATTCCGGCTTGATACCCGCGGCCTTAATGATTGGCCACCATTTATCGATCTCGGCCCTCTGCAACGCGCCGAGCGCCTCTGGCGTCTGCTGCTCGCGGGGCGGAATCTCCTGGACGATTTCGGCGAACCGCTGACGGACCCTCGGACTGGCCAAAGCAGCAACAACGGCGGCATTAAGCTTGGCCACAACTTCCTCCGGCGTTCGTTTGGGTACCCAAAGCACTTGCCAGATCGAAACATAAATCCCGGGAGTCCCGCCTCGTCCACCGTCGGAATGTCAGGCGCTGCTGCCAAGCGGGTCTGACCCGTAACATCATAGGCTCTAATCTTGCCTGCACTTACTTGTGGCAGAGAGTTCGTCGCCTGATCGATCATGAAGTCAAGCTGTCCAGCCAGCATGTCTTGCATTGCTGGCGCGACGCCGCGATAGGGCACGAACTGGAAGCGAGTGGCTGTTTCTTTTTGGAAATAGATGCCGGCGATGTGTTGAGGACTTCCAGCGCCAGCGGTTCCTTGTGTTGCCTTCTCAGGGTTGGCCTTGAGCCAAGCGAGCAATTCCCTCAGGTTCTTTGCCGGCAGTGTATTCCTCGAAACGATAAGAGGTGTACCGGTTGCAATCCAGGCCACCGGCGCAAAATCATTGATCAAGTCGTATGGGAGCGCGTAAATTGCTCCGTTAGTGACGTGGCTACCCCACTGCCCAATACTGATCGTGTAGCCATCGGCAGCTGCGCGGGCAACCCGGCCAACTCCAATGCTGCCCGCAGCACCTGTCACGTTCTCGATGATGATGGGTTGACCAAGTGATGCACGCATACCCTCGGCCACGACTCGCCCGATCGTGTCTGTAGGGCCGCCTGCAGCAAATGGCACGACCATTGTGATCGGTCGCGTAGGAAACGTCTGCGCCCTTGCCGTGTGCGACACGGGAAGGACAGCAGCAGCTCCTGCCAAATGCAGAAATTGACGGCGGGGAAGTTGAATTTTGTCCCCCCAATAACCTTAGCGGTTGGGCGTATCGGATCAGCCCACCGGAGAACTCCAGTGCGTCTCAGTTAAAGCTAAACAATTTGCTGGTGGTACGGAAGTGGAGCGATGTCCGTTCCTGGCACATCGC
>DASRAA010000228.1:0-18584 GCA_035638375.1 Binatia bacterium
TTCGTGATTCTGCCGTTCGCGGTGGCTAACTATAGGCAGCTCAGACATGCGGTAATACTACCGGATGCGGGAGGAGTGGGAACCAACATTCATTCTAGAACCCTTCCAATTCTTACTCTGCCGTGATCATGAAGCCTGAAGTTGTAGAAAAATGTCGAGCTTGGCCCGACTCACATGGAGTCCGAAGCAACATCTGCAAGAACGCCGGGCCCAGGCCCCCCGGCAAGTTGTGGAGGCGCTGCTCTGCGGCAAAGGCCACCGCACGTCAGCCGAGCGTAAGCAGCGGCCCAGGGTGAGAAGTAGCACTTCTGTCGCCAAATTAAGCTACAAGTTCAATTTGGCTCATAGATACGAAGTTCCGAGACAGGTCGGACTATGGAAAGCCCGAACAGTGCAAAGTCTTGAGCAAACGGTTTCTGGTTGATTCCAGGTTACGCCTTGGCAAGCGCACGGGTTTCGAGCGGGCCGCCGAACTGGATTATTTGCCGGTAAACAAAAGCGGCGCGAAATCCGACAGATTCTGCCGCCAGACCATCCAGGTGTGTGCACCGGGGGTTTCGATATCGGTGAATGGGATGTTCTGCGACTTGAGCCAGGCCTTGAGCTGCCGGTTGGCGTCGATGAGGTCGTCGCTGCTAGCGCAGGCGATCCATAGGGTTTTCAGTTGAGCGGCCTGCTTGGCGTTGAGGGTGGGGAAAGAAGCGGCATAATTCTCGTCCAATCCGCCGGGACTGAAAGCGCCAATATAGGCGAACTTGTCGAGGTTGTTCAACCCTGTGAGCAGCGATTCGGAGCCGCCCATCGACAATCCGGCGATGGCTCGATCCTCGCGCTTAGTCGAGACCGGATAGGCACTTTCCACCTGCGGGATCACTTCCGTCAGCAGTGCCTTGCGGAAGTTGTCGAAGTTGCGCTGACGAACATCAGCGTCTTGCCAGGCGTCCTTTAGCTTGATCATGTCTGGCGTGCCGTAGCCTAGCGGCATCACGACGATCATTGGCTTGACCTTACCTTGGGCGATCAGGTTGTCGAGGATGAAATTCGCCTGGCCGACGGCAGTCCATCCGTCGGCGGAGTCGCTGTAGCCGTGCAGCAGGTATAGCACGGGGTACTTGGTCTTGGCCTTGGGATCGAAATCGGGCGGAGTGTACACGTAATAGTCTCGCTGATCGCCCACCACCGCCGATTTATAGAAGTGGTGATGGATCACGCCGTGGGGCTCCGCGGCAACTTCCCACACCTGCGGCGTCGTGCCGGGTACGTGCACCATGTTCTGCGGATCAATGAGATTGGGCTTGATGCTGGCGTTGTTCGGGTCCATTAGGAAAACGCCGTCAGCCATGAACTCGTAGCCGTAGATTTGCGGCGCAAGCGGACCCACCGTAATGCTCCAAACTCCAGCATCGTTGCGGGTCATGTCGAGCGGCTTGGGCTCGCCTTCGAAGTGCAACTTCACGTCTTTGGCATTCGGCGCGAGAACACGGAAGGTCACTCGACCGTCGGACTGGATCTCAGGAGATACGACGTTTGGAACGGGTGGTTGTTGTTGGGCGAAAACGAAAGAAGAGAGTAGGAACATTGCAAGAAGAAGTCTCATCGTTTTCCGATAGTAAATCCGTCGCCCAGTGTCGTCGCGACAAAATAGCGCCCAACCCGCCGGCCGTAGTGAGGCTTGTCAGCAGAGAGTTTGCCGTGCTTGAACTTGTCCCACCCGCTGGTGAGATTTTCTGTGATGGTCTTAAAAGGTGGACCCGTACTGGTTGAACTTGTCGGTGGTTTTGCGGTGATGTTGCGGAGGTCGAGGGTGCGTCCGCTGTGAGCCTGCTTGGCTGAGTAAGCGAGCATGAGGATGCCGCTGTGGCGTCTGAACCCTTTTCGGTTCTGCTTCTTCGATCCGGGAATGCTGGTGGAGTGGGTCGAAGTTTTGCGCGGCCGGCGGAACCTCCTCGGGGATATTGCAGACGATGATCGAGTCGGTCTGCATGTCTTCTGTTTTGCAGGATTTTGCGATGAAAGTGCTTAGTCCTGCAACCAGAAGTTGCGCACCCAGCGATGAGGACGAAGCTTCGACACAGTGTCTGGGCCAAGCGGACCGACGTGGGAAGCCGCAACATTTCCCGCAACGTGCTTGGGGCTCCGCATCCCGGGAATCACTGTAGAGACTGCTTTCGGCGTCAGGCAGAACCGCAAGGCGAGCGTGGGAAGCTCGTCGAGGGTGATGCCGGCGTCACGGACAATCGCCTGCACGGCGTCCCAGACCCTTTGTTTACGGTTACCGCTGAAGTAGTTGTTGCGAAAATCACCTTCGGGAAACTGTGTTTCAGGCGTCAGCTTGCCAGTCAGCGCTCCTTCGTCGAACGGCACCCGCACGATGACTCCAATACCGTGCTTCTCGCAGTAAGGAAAGAGCTCGTCCTCGGGCGACTGGTCGAAGATGTTGTAGATGACCTGCACGCAGTCGACGAGCCCGGTCTCCAGAGCCTTGAGCACGTTCGCGGGCTGATGGTTCTGGATGGAGATGCCGGCAAAGCGCACTTTTCCCGAGAGCTTCAGCTCCCGTACCGTCTCCTGCCATTCGGGCTCATTAGCCCATTCGTCGATCCAGGTATGGAACTGGTAGACGTCGATCTGTTCCCGTCCGAGAGAGCGCAACGTCTTCTCGAGCGAGGAAAAGACGTGTGCGCGCGGAAATGTGCGGTGTAGAGGTGAATCCGGCGGCACCGCCCAGACATAGTCGCGAGGCGGAACTTTGCTGGCAATAACAACCTCCGGCGATTTGCCGAAGGCCCGGGCAATGAGTTGCTCGGAGTGGCCGTCTCCGTAAACCAGCGCGGTGTCGAAGAAGTTCACACCAGCATCGCGGGCGGCATGCAGCGAACCTAGGGATTCGGAATCATCGGCGCCGACCCACATGGCTTTGCCGATGCCCCACGCGCCATAGCCAATCTCGCTGACGGTCAGTCCTGTTTTGCCGAAGTAGCGGTATTGCATGAGAATATGGTCTAGCAGGGAATGCAACTAAATGTCATTGTAGCCAAGGATCTACACACATCACAGGGGCGGACCACCACAGTTATCCGACGTGAATAGCACCTGCGATCACAGGATATATTGCCCAAAAGTAGAGTAGTAGCTTGTAGTTTTGTGTAGTTTCGAAAAATAGTTAGAAAAAACTATTGACCTCGCCGGTTTTCCACTTGCAATTTTTTGAAACATCGTGCAATGTAGCATTGCGTAGGAGAAACGCCCGTGTCATCCAGAATCCACAACTCGATGCGTTGGTTGAAGCTGCCAATTGTGGCATGCGACGACCTAAGGGCCGTTTTTGGTACAAATCGCTAACCTCCTGGCGATTCAACCTACGCAAATCATAAGCAACTAAGTTCGCTGGGTAGTGAAGACTACCGTTCCTTCGACTGTTCATCGACATACGACCGGTGGTCGCTTGTTCTCCCAGCAATAGATTTGTCCAGTGGTGAAGCGGAACGGCTACTTCTTTGGACGAAGCGCCCGCAAAGGCTGGGGTTCAAATCCTACGCCGTGAGCGATTGTTCCCTGGCTGAGGGCGTAGCGAATCATGAATTGGTTCGCCGGTGGTGAAGCGTGACCCTTACTTCTCGGCTAGGCCGTAAGGCCATAAAGCGCAGGGTTTAGAGTTCCCTGGCGGAAAACGCGATTGCAGGGCGGGGCACAGCGCCGAATGACAAGACACCTGTGGATTGGCGGTCCGTAGCTCGACTATTACCGAAGCCCCGGTAAAAGGGACTTGTAGTTCATGACGGTTAGTTAAGTTTGGCCAGTGCGAGGGACGCGGATCCTTCGCGGAAGTTTCATTCGGGCAAAACTTGGGATCTGCGATCCGCAGTCGCTGGTCTCCTGGCCATGGTCCCTCGTGCAGGAAGCAGCGCGAGAGGCTAATAGCGCCGGTTGTGCGCGAAGCAGTCGTTACTCTCGCCCGCAAGAGTGCAGGGGCCGGAATCCCTGCCGGACACAGCGCACGCTGGTCCGAACCAACAGGAATGCCGTAGTTTCACCGGCGCAATTTTAGTTTCGGAAGGAGCGTTCGCCACTGCGAACACAGAAGGGAGGTGAGACATGGAAGGTTTAGTAGCAGTTTTCATCTGTGTATTGATTGCTGCGATTGGTTACATGCGTCGAGATCGCACGGTGACGTGTACGCAGGTCTCTCTGTGTCTCACTTGCACCAATGCGGTAGTCACTCGCGGAGTGCGCGGTCAGGAGTGGGTCGCCTGTAATTATGGAGGCGCGATGCGCGCGGTGAAGTTCACGGTGTGCGAGTGCACTGGCTACTCACCCCGCGGCGAATCGGGCAAGCTGGTAACCATCGAGGGCTTCGCGCGAGAAAAGCGCGAGGTGTATTCGGAGGTCACGATCTCCTAAACAAGATTTTTCGCCCCCCGACCGCTCAAAACCAAGGCAGTAAGGGCGGGGGGCACCAGAACAACGCTTTCGAAGACCTTCGGCAGCAGTGCCGATTAGAAAGAAATTGCCGTGCCTTTTCAAATGAAAAGCGGTACGCCGATCGGCTCGGAGTCGCAGTGCGGGTGTAAGTTCTCGATGCTATTGCGGGGATTTCGCGAAAGCGAAGAGCTCACATACTGCGATTTTCTGAGCCAGCCCATCCTGGTCTCTTTTCAGGTCCGGGAGTGCTCACGGTATGTACAGCAGAGCCGTCCGACTTGGGACCAAATGGAGGAGCTCGCTGTGCAAATTCGTCCTACGCCGACGCTGAAGCCGGCTGGGTTTTGTATTGACCAGGATTCCCAGAGCGAAGCGGCGGTGCCGGAAACTGCCGAGACTCGCCGATTCTTCGATCCTGGTGACCGGCTGCCCGCGAGCTGATTACCACAGCTGAACACGGTGACGAGTCATCTGATATCCCTCAATGTCAGAGTTGATGCTTCGGGTGCCTAAGGACAGATTCACCTATTTTTCATCTGCGGTTTATCGGGGCGTGAACTGAATCGCACAAGATTATGTGCAGGCACGTTTCTATCCGGAACGGTCAGAGCGCATGTCGATTCGCGAAGCGGTGCTGGCGAGCCCGCCGGGATTTCGATCTAAGACCAAGCTGCAGCTCGACGGTTTGCCTTTCGCTCCCGGTGACGTGACAGCCGGTAGCGAAGACGAATTGCAAGCCGTGGTTGTCGGCAACGCCTCCTCCTGCGATCTTCCGATTACCATCCGCGAATCCCGATATTTCAAAAACATTGCCCGCCGCAGTTCCAGTGGTGAAGCCTCCCGCAGCACCTATCTTGACCTTCAGGATTTTCTCGAAGAACACGAAAGCGTTTGGGAGAACAGTTGGGTGCGTTTTTCCGAGCACAGGCTGAGTTCGCACGCCCTGAACACCTTCCTGGCCGACCTGAAGATTGGCGAGCGCGGACAACTCAAGCGCCGACGCTCCGATTCCGTGAAATTTACTTTCGAGCAGGCAGGAGAGGCATGGCTGCGCGTGCCCGTCAGCTACGCCTTGAAGCTCGCGCTTGCCGACCTTGCGGGCGTGCAGCCACACTTGCCCGAGAGCCTGCGGCTGGAAGCCAAGCGGCTGATGCGACACTTCTCCAACGACAACACCTCGCCGGAAATTACGTCGTTCCGCATCGTGGGGCCGTCGCAGCAGTTGCTGGTGGGAGAAGCCGTAGCGCGTGAGTCGGCTCGCCGCTTCCTCTTTACATCGCTGCTGATGTCATGGGCGAATCTGCGCTTTGGCCTGCTGGAGACGAGACAGCGAGCGCTGGTGTATCACGCTCCCCATCCGCCCGTGCGGCAAACCGATCTGTCGTCCACGATTTCTGATTCGTTTTACCGCGAGCTGTTCATGAGTCCTTGTTTGTCGGGGTGGGATGACGGCGAGGCCAAAGCCCACTACATGCACCTGTGTCACCAGGTCCTGAGCCGGAGCCAGTTGAACTCGGTCGCGAAGCTGCGCGAGGCCGGCATCATCTCCAACAATCTGATCGTTCTGCCCAGCCTCTCGAATGTGAGCCTGGCGAACAATGGAATCCACATCACCCAGGGAAGCCGTACGCTGACCAGAGCGATTGCACACCACGGCGATGATTCCGAAGCGCAAGCCGAAGAGAAGCGCCTCGGCGACCTTGTCATTAAAATCTACGAGCATTTTTTGGCGTTGTTCGTCGGCACGTATTCGGCAGCGCCGTATCGCATCGACTTTGCGGAGTTCCATCCCGAGAAGTTGCTGGCCTTCCTGCCGCACGAGCTCGATTTCACCCATCTGCGCCTGATGTGGCGCGAGTGGAAAGAAAAGGCTCGGATGCGTCTTCTGGGTCGCGTCCTTACCCCGTACGGTCCACAGGGCATTGATCAGTTCCGAGCGAAGATCTTCGCCTTGCGGGGAGATCTGGTCCCCGATTACCGCCTGCTGAATTATCCGGTTGCATGGCTTGCGACGGAACATTCCTCGGCGCTCGACGGCAAGGTGGGCAACGTAGCTCGTCTGGTTGCGGAACTCGACGAGTTGGGCATCGTAGACAAGCGGCTTGCGTTCTATATGCCACTCCGCTTGCGAGAGTTCGGTCGGATGGGCTTCTCGGGCTTTGAGGGACGTTATTACAGCCTGTTCCCGACCTTTCATCGGGACATGGCCCCTGCAGCGGACCTCCAGCAACTACTGCTCATGATGGCATACCGCCTGGCACTTGAAGGGACGGTAACGGCCTGCGACATTCCTGACGATCCGACCTCAGAAAGCGAGCGTCGTCAGCCATTCTTTTTTGCGGCGGCGGGTCTGCCGGCGTTTTACGTGCACAAGAATTCGCGGAATGAGCTGTTGAGGCGGATTCTTCGGCATTGTAAGAGGACAAGGTCAAGTTGGCGGCATCCCGATTATCTGCGGGTCTCCATCCGCGACTATCGCGAGGCGCTGCTGAGCTGGATGGAGCAGAACGCAACTGAGACGATCGATGAAGCCCAAGCAAAGTTGAGCCTCGTTGAATTACGTTTTCGCCTGGCGGACGAAACGCTGCAAGCACACGCCAGAACCGTCAGCGGGCTCATGCAGGACGACGGCGCCGATCCCATGAGGCTTCGCGCTCGCGAGTTTAATCGCCGCGCCGAGCACTACTATCGCGAGACGCTGCGGCGCGCCCACCTTCGCGAAGCCTTCGCACAATTGCGTGAGGATGCGCGGGCACTGGAGAACCACAAGGACCCTGAGCTGGGCGCCCTGGTGCGCCATGGTGTGCGGGTCCAGGATCCGGTTCGCTTCCTCGACAGCGTAGCTGAGCGTCTGGTGAACGAGGAGTTGAGCACGCAGGAGGTAGCCACGGTGCTGAACTTGCTCCTGCTGCTGAACCACGCCGACGCTGTAACGACCTAGAGAGTGAGAAGGAAGGAGTTTAAGGACCAGCGGTCCATGGGACGAAACGCAAACTCAAAACACCAATACATCGATCGGGCTACAGGAGCCGTCGCCGATGAGCAGCTGATGGCCAACCGAATCATTCGAACCCTGTACTCACCAAAACTGGAGAATGCGCCGTTGCTGGCCAAGCTGGCTTCGAGCGGCAAGATGTCGCAGGTCCTGGGCTACATCAATTACGACAACGCGTTATCGTCGCGCATGTCGGGCATGCGACGATTCCTGCGGCAATGCGGCGTCGATTCGCGCGAACTGGTGGATGATCCGACAACCCTGAACACGGCACGCAAGGTCTTTGAACGCAAGATCAAGTATTGGCAGTTCCGTCCCATGCCACGCGCCGAACACTGTGTCGTCTGCCCGGCCGATTCGCGCGTAATGGTCGGCTCGCTGCGGGAAACCTCCGGGTTGTTCATCAAGGGAAAGTTCTTTGAGTTCCCCGAATTGCTGGGCGGTAAAGGCTCGCGCTGGACAAGGCGCTTCGCCGACGGCGACTTTGCGGTGTTCCGCCTCACTCCGGAGAAATATCACTACACGCACGTGCCCGTCACCGGTGAGGTCGCGGACGTTTACAGCGTGCAAGGCCGCTACTACTCCTGTAACCCGAATGCCGCCGTTCGCCTGCTGACTCCATACTCAAAGAATCGCCGTGTGGTGACGGTTCTCGACACCGACTGCGAGGGCGGAGAGCAGGTCGGCTGCGTAGCCATGATTGAAGTTGTTGCGCTCATGGTAGGTCAGATCGTGCAACGCTACAGCGAAAACCGGTACGACAATCCGCAGGCTGTCCGGAAGGGCCTGGTTCTGCGACGGGGTGCACCCAAGGCGCTCTTTCGCCCGGGCAGCAGCACGGTGGTATTGCTTTTCGAGCCTGGACACGTGCACTTTGCGACCGACCTGGTGGGCAATCAACGCAAAGAAGGCGTGCGCAGCCGTTACTCGGCGGGATTCGGTATTCCCGTCGTGGAAACCGATGTCAAAGTGCGGTCGCTGCTGGCGCGCGCGGCGGAGGTAGAACAATGATCGACATCGTGTTCGTTACCGCCTTGGGAGCTGTGCTGACGGCCGTACTTGCGTGGGGCGTCAAAACGCTTCCCGCCGAACGCTGGCAGATGATTGCAGCCATTCCGCTCAGCAAGAACAGCAACGGGCAGTGGCGCGGGCTCAACCTGACCTTCTACGGTCTTTTCAGTGCCACCGCCAGTACCTTCGGAGCGGCGCTGGGAATCGTTCTCTTGTCCTCGGTGGGGACTCCTTTGCCGGTAAACGCAGGGCTGATCGTGGCAACGATGGCGATCTGTTATCCAGCATCTAGATTGGTGGCTTGGGCAATAGAAGGCAAACGCAACACCTTCACCGTCGCAGGTTCTGCTTTTCTTGGTGCTGTCATCCTGCCGCCCGGCTTATGCCTGATCCAACGCGCCTTACTGCACTGGTTCGACGTGCAGATTTGGATACTGCCGATCTTGGCAGCGCTCGCCATCGTATACGCCTTGTCGGAGGCCATCGGCCGCATGGCGTGTCTCAGCTTCGGATGCTGTTATGGCAAGCCATTGCGCCAGGCGAGTCCAGGTTTAGCGAAACTGTTTGGGCAATTCCCGACGGTGTTTCATGGAAGTACGAAGAAAGCTGCGTACGCCTCCCATTTAGCGGAGGAGCCGTTGATTCCAGTGCAGGCCATTACCGCCATCCTCTTCACATTTGCCGGACTCATCGGCCTCGGGTTCTTCCTGGCTGGGTTTTGGCGGCTGGCCGGCCTCGTTCCGGCGCTTGGCGCGTGGGGCTGGCGGGCGGTATCGGAGAATCTTCGCGCGGACTTCCGTGGAGAGCAGGAGATTTCCGCGTATCAGATCATGGCGCTGATTGCGATGGCCTACACTGCCGGAGCATTTTTCCTAATACCCGGCGAAGGACCATTGCCGAATCTCCCCGTGGGACTGGCACAAGTCGCCTCCGCGAGCGTCATCGTGTCCTTGCAGCTCTTGTGGGTGGTGCTTTTCCTCTACTATGGCCGCAGCCGCGTTACCGGCTCGGTCGTGTCATTCCATGTGGTGAGCGAGCGAGTGTAGAAACAGTCGCCAGTTGCCACCGGTAGCCACTGGTCAGTAGCCAGTTAATCCACCTGGCTTCCTGATTTTGTTTGTATTCCTTTTGGTGGAAGCACCAGCCTTCAGGCCGGTGTAAACGAGTCCCCTAGAAAGGCACGGGGCTTTAGTTAGCCCTGGATACATACAATTAAGCGCTGCCGAACCTCGACTGGCTCTCATCATGTAAATACCAAAGAAGGTAGAGATTTTGGACGATTCCTCCGTACCTCCATGGTGGAATTCAGTTCTTCTGCAACAGCTCTGCCAACTGACCCAACGTTGCTGCATTCACGTCACTCACCAGAACATACCGCAATCCGTTCTGCGTCCAGGTCTGGAGATTGAAAGACGTGCTGCGGTCCGAGAACGATGGTGGCGTGATCGCCAACTGGGGCGTATCGCGGAAGATGAAGGCGGAAATTATGTGGCGCTGATACCCGAAGATCAATTGCGCGCCCGGCTCCTGATGGAAGTACGTAACTCTCCCACCGGTCAGCGTGAAAGGCGAACCTTGCAAATCCGGCAAATCGAAGGTGAAGGGAACTCGTCCCTGAAACCAAGGCTTCACCGTGTGCCGATCGGAGGAAACTACTTCGACCGGATTCGCACCGGCAAGATTCGCAACATGCAGGTCGGCAAACTCGCCCAAGGAATTTGGCCGACGGTACTGGCTGGCCAAGAAGAACAGGCCTACGGCCAGCAAAACCAGGGCTGCTGCAGCCATAGCCTGGCGCGGCCAATGCACTAAGCGAGGCTGGTAAGGTTCGCTTGCCCTGTTCGCGCCGGTCTGCCGCAAATCCGTCAATAATCGTGAGCGCAGCTCCGCCGGCGCAAAGTAGCGCCGCCCGGTCCGACGTATCGCTCGCTTGGCTTCCGCCAACGCCAGGGTTGCTGTGGCGCACTCCGGGCACTGCGCCGCATGGGCGAGAAACGCTTCACGCTCTTGCGGAGAGAGTTCCGCATCGACGTATGCCTCCAGCCGAGTTTGCCAATCCTGGCAACTCATCGCCGCTTATTCGCTTCCTTGCGCGCCAGAAAATCTCTTTCCCCGGCGAGCGCCTCCCGCAGCAGTTTGCGTCCGCGTGCCAGCCGTGACATCACCGTACCAATGGGCACCTGCAAGACCTCTGCGATCTCGGCGTACTTCATCTCTTCCACGTCGCACAGCAAGACGACTTCCCGATAAGCGGGAGGCAGTGCTGCCAGCGCGTCCTGCAACGCTTCGCGCGTGGCCGAGGCGAGCGCCAACATCTCCGGAGTCTCCCAGGTGACGGTGGCACTCACTTCATCCTCTGGATTGAGCGGAACCGTGAGTTTGGCCTGCAGCCCAGTGCGCGACGTAAGAAACGTATTGCGCAGAATGCGAAACATCCAGGCGCGGAAATCGGTCCCCGGAGTAAATGCATCGAAGCCGCGCAGTGCCTTGGCAAACGTTTCCTGTACCAGGTCTTCCGCCTCTGCCGTGTCATAAGTGAGCCAGCGGGCGAAGTTGTAAAGCGGATCGAGCAGTGGCAAGGCCAGATTCTCGAATTCCCGCACCCGGTCGCTCGCTGCCTTCACTCCCCCACCTTGGTTAACCGATGAACGCAGTTTTTATTCCCGTCACCGCAAATTATTTCATTTTTGCACGCGCGGCGATTGCGGGGAATAAAACCCGCGCCAGCCAGTTAGACAGAGTGCAGGCAGGGAGGTGAGCAATGAGCAAATCGACGGAAAACGCGCTTGCTGTCGGGAGCGCGCCCGACGTTATTCGGCACGATCATAATCAGGACGGCATCGATCGCCGTGGATTTCTGAAATGCATGGCGTGGGCCGGAGCAGGAGCATTCTGCGTCATGCAGGGGGGAGTGCTGCGCTCCTACGCGCTTGGTTCGCAGGGCGCCCGTCAAGCCAAAGGCGAGATAAGCTTTGTGCAAATCAGCGATAGTCACATGGGATTCAACAAAGCGGCGAATCCTGATGTTGCAGCAACACTGCAAGCCGCTATCGACAAGATTAACGCGCTGCCGCAGGGGCCGGCGTTCCTGCTGCACACCGGTGACATCACTCACCTGTCCAAGCCAGGCGAGTTCGACACCGTGGATCAGATGCTCAGGTCCGTCAAAGTTGGCGATCGCTTCTTTGTTCCCGGCGAGCATGACGTTCTCAACGACGATGGTGCGCAGTATCGCGAGCGGTACGGCAAAGGAGCGCAAGGCTCCGGTTGGTACAGCTTCGACAAGAACGGGGTTCACTTCATCGGCTTAGTGAATGTGATGAACCTCAAGGCTGGAGGCTTGGGCAGCCTCGGCAATGAGCAACTGGAATGGCTGGAGAAAGACGTCAAGTCCCTCTCCAAAAGCACGCCTATCGTTGTTTTTGCGCATATTCCCCTGTGGAATGTCTATCCCGAATGGGGATGGGGTACCGACGACAGCGCGCAGGCACTGGGCTACCTGAAGAAATTCGGATCGGTGACGGTTTTGAACGGGCACATCCACCAGACTATGCAGAAGATCGAAGGCAACGTGACATTTCACACCGCGATGTCCACTGCCTTCCCCCAGCCGGCACCCGGCTCAGCACCTTCGCCGGGGCCAATGAAGGTGGCCGACGAGAAATTGCGTAGCGTGCTCGGAATTACCGATGTGAACTTCGTGCAAGGCAAACATGCGCTGGCCGTGACGGATCAGGCGCTCAGTGGATAATTGCTGGTAGCTAGTGACTAGCGGCAGGCTGATTTTCAACTGTCTGTGCCTGCGCAACTGGGAAAAGTCGACAAGCGTTAAAAGCAGCCGTGTAGCGGCGACATTTGTAGTAAGCCCCAGGTGTAGTAAGTCCCGGGCCCACGTAGGAATAACACCGAGGCGGGTAGCGGGGACACCCGTTGACACATTCTTCCATTGGTCCTAAGTCCTTTCGAAAGAGAGAAGTAACATGAAACTCAACTTCGTATTCATCGCCACAGTTCTATTGATGGCCCAGCTTCTCGTCCACGCCCAAAACCCATCCGCCGGCCAGGACGGCAAATCCGGCCCCGTCGAGGTCAAAATCGACAACTTTAGCTTTTCGCCCGCGACCATCTCGGTTCCTGCCGGCACTACCGTTCGCTGGACCAACCACGATGACATCCCGCACACCGTCGTGGAAGATAAAGAGAACTTCAAGTCGAAGACGCTCGACACCGATGAGCAGTTCTCCTATACCTTCACCAAGCCCGGAACGTACAGCTATTTCTGCTCCATCCATCCCAAGATGACCGGCAAAGTTGTGGTGCAGTGATGTTGCTGGCGGTGAGTCCATTCGATCTCAAGGAGGTGCTGCTCGCTAAACACGCGCAGCACGTGGTGCTGGTGCACTTTCCCATCGCGCTGCTGCTTACCGGCGTAGCATTCGACTTCGCCGGCCAGTGGCTGAAGAAACCAATATTGAGTGTGGTGGCTCGTTACAACCTAGCCATCGCCGCCATAGCCACGATTCCTGTCATCGCCACCGGACTGCTTGCCTGGCAGTGGCAGCTCGAAGGCCACAGACTCAAGGGAATTCTGTTGCAGCACCTGGTGATGGGCGTGCTCTCGAGCATCCTCACCTGGCTGGTTTTCTGGGTGCACTTTCGCGCTTCTCGCTTGCCTGACCAGCCGGCTACGGGCTACCGCCTGCCTCTCGAGTTGATCGCAGCCCTCGCTGTCGCTGTTACCGCACATTTGGGCGGCTTTCTCAGCGGCGTCAATGCTCCTGGCTAAGCGACAGCTCTTAATTCTCCAGATTGCAAACAACCTGTGCGAGAATGTGGCGCTATGGCTATCGACAAGCGCGCCGGACAGCTCGTTACTCCCGATCTGCTGGTCAACATTCCCCGCCTCATCACCGCGTATTACGCCGAGAAGCCGGATGTTTCCGTGCCGGCGCAGAAAGTGGCGTTTGGCACTTCGGGCCACCGTGGCTCGGCCTTCGAAGTGTCGTTCAATGAGAACCACATCCTCGCCATCACGCAGGCGATTTGCGAATACCGCAAGTCGGAAGGCACAGACGGTCCCCTGTTTCTCGCTAAAGACACTCACGCCCTGAGCGAGCCGGCATTTTCCAGTGCACTGGAAGTGTTGGGGGCGAACGGCGTTACTGTAATGGTGGATACCGATCTGGCCTACACGCCCACTCCATCGCTGTCGCACGCCATCCTGAAATACAACCGCGGCCGCAAGAACGGGCTGTCGGATGGCATCGTAATTACGCCGTCCCACAATCCTCCCGATGATGGCGGCTTCAAGTACAACCCGCCCAGCGGAGGCCCGGCCGACACGACTGCCACCAAATGGATCGAGAATCGCGCCAATGCGATCCTCGCCGATGGCATGAAAGAGGTTCGCCGCCAAGATTATCGAGCCGCGCTGAAGAACGCACAGCGTTATGACTTCCTCGCCGAATATGTCAACCACCTTGGTGCCATCATCGACTTTGAGCCCATTCGCAGCGCGCGCCCAAAGCTCGGCTCCGATCCGCTGGGTGGCGCCTCCGTCGCCTACTGGCCTCGCATCGCTGAGCGCTACGGCCTCGATATGGATGTCACCGACACCGTCGTCGATCCCACCTTCCGCTTCATGCATCTGGATTGGGACGGCAAGATCCGCATGGACTGTTCCTCGCCATATGCGATGGCCGGGTTAATCGCGCTGCGCGACAAGTACCAGGTGGCGTTTGCCAACGACACCGACGCCGATCGTCACGGTGTCGTGGCCAGTGTGGGCCTGTTGAATCCCAACCACTTCTTAGCAGTATCGATCAACTACTTATTCCGTCACCGCCCGGGGTGGAACCCCAATGCCGGCGTTGGCAAGACGCTGGTCAGCAGCAGCATGATCGACTTCGTGGCCAAGAGCCTCGGTCGCAAGCTGGTTGAGGTTCCGGTTGGTTTCAAGTGGTTTGTGGAAGGGCTTCTCGATGGCTCGCTCGGCTTCGGTGGCGAAGAGAGTGCGGGTGCCTCCTTCTTACGCCTCGACGGCACTGTCTGGACGACCGACAAGGACGGCTTGATCATGGGCCTGCTGGCAGCCGAGATGTTGTCCCGCACCGGCAAAGATCCAGGACAGCTCTACGCCGAACTCGCCGCGCAGTTCGGCGATCCGGTTTATGAGCGCATCGATGCCCCTGCCGATCCCGCGCAAAAAGCGGTTCTGGCGAAACTCTCCGCAAGCGACCTCAATGAAACAGAATTAGCAGGCGACAAGATCGAGGCGACGTTGACGACCGCTCCGGGAAACGGAGCTCCCATCGGCGGGCTCAAGGTAGTGACCAAGCGCGGATGGTTTGCCGCCCGGCCCTCAGGCACCGAGAACGTCTACAAAATCTACGCCGAGAGCTTCGCGGGCGAGGAGCACCTGCGCCGCCTCCAAACCGAGGCGCAGGAGTTGATCTCGCGCGTGTTCAAAGCGGCGGGCGCCTGAAGGGCGCGTCCCGCGAGTCTAGAGCGCACCGATCGGGGGATCGGTTTTCGTCGTGGGGCGACATCGAGCGCATTTCGCCCGAAGCTCCGGTGCCGGTGCTGCGTACATCTCTGCACAGCGAGCAGCCCGGCGGCGCCGCTACCCCTCATGCTATGATGTCTCCCTTTTAGGAGGCCTCATGCAGCCATCGCGCCGTCGATTCATGCAGGCTGCGGCTGGAACTGCCGTGCTCGGCATCAGCACATCTGCATATGCATTTGGAAACACCCACCTCTTGCAGGTAGCGGCAAGTTTCCCCGCGCCTCCCGGACCCGATCGGCTGCCTCCAGAGTGGTATCAGCGCAAAATTAAACAGGTGCAGGCCAGGATGGCTGAGCGCAACTTGAACGCGCTGCTGCTGCTCAATACGCACAATGTCGTGTACACCACGGGCTACTTTCACCTGCCGACCGAGCGCCCATTGGCCGTGCTGATTCCCGCCACGGGCAATCCTGCGCTCTTCGTCCCAGGATTGGAATCCGACCAGGTAAAGCTCTGGTGGATTAAAGATGTCGACGTGTATTTTGACTATCCCGGGCCGGTCAACCGCGTCCGCTGGATCTTGGAGCGAGTTGATGCCCGCGGTTTCGGCGGCGGAACCATCGGCATCGAGGAGTGCACGCCATCCAAGCGCGCCCAGATGCAGCTTGGTGCTCCGAAAGCCAAACTGGTAGACGCCGGCGACATTGTCGAGCAAATGCGCTGGGTGAAGGACTCCGATGAAATCGGCGTGATACGGCGGGCGACCTATTTTGCCGACTACACCGTGGCTGCGGCACGAACCTACATTGAGGCGAATGGCGGCGTCACCGAAAACGAAATCCTGAAGGCCAGCGCCGATGCCGTTGCTGACAAGATGGCCAAGGAACTGACCAGTACGGTTGGCATCGGCATCGAGCCGCCGTTTGGAGGACTGGTACCGTTCGGCAAACGCTCCGCATTTCCACACGCGGTTCCTAGTCAGGACAAATTGAAGAAGGGCGACGCCCTGATTTTGAGCTACGGCGCTGAAGTCGGCGGTTACTACGCGGAGTCGGAGCGTTCATTCTGTGTCGGCCAGCCCACTGACCAGGCCAAGAAGCTGTTCGATGCAATGCTGGCTGCCCACGACACAGCTGCGGTCAACTTGAAAGAGGGAATGGTTGCCGAAGAAGTCGACAAAATGAGCCTCGACCAGATCCGCAACGCCGGTTACCCGCAGTTCCTGAAGCACCGCACAGGCCACGGTATCGGACTCGAAGGTCACGAGGCGCCCTGGATCGCTGAAGGCGACAAGACAGTACTGAAAGTGGGCATGACCTTCAGTTGCGAGCCAGGCGTCTACGATCCCGACTGGGGAGGCTTTCGTCACTCCGACACAGTAATCGTAGGCAAGACGCAGGGTGAGATCATGAACCACTATCCCACACGGCTGAACGACATGATCATCACGATCTAGCCACTGGCCTCCCCAGCTTGCGGCAGAGAGCATGACCATTCTTCACGCAGCTCTTGCGGAAGAGCTCTTTTGTAGGACCAACCTGCGTCAAGGCGGCGCGCAGTCCCGCCATGCGGGACGATAGAGGACAGCCAGCGCTTCAGCGCTGGGTCGGCTCAAGTGAGACCGATGCCAATCCACATCACAATCGACGCCAATTGCTTCCCGCCTGAAAAGGAAAGTGACTCCAGCTTGTCTTGCAGTCGGCGCTGCACGCCACTGGGCAGCAGCGCAATCGCCGGCCCTTTAACGACCTGTTAATCCACAGCGTCAGCAAGCGCGAAAGGAAGTGCGTAAAGCAGAACTTCCGGGTAGCGGTGCCAGCTGCGGTCTTCATCCGAGATGAATAGGAAATACTGCAAGTCAAGCGCAAAGGTTCCAAGGAGGAGCGCCGGCCAAATCGGCTTGAATTTGCAAAACGGCAAAGCAGCGGCGGCATGACAGGGTAAAGGGCATCAGTGACTGAGCGAATTAGGTATCAGCTATCTCGTCAATCGTTTCGCACGGCTGTAGCCTGGCATCAAAGCTCCCATCATTCCTGGGCTTTAGCCCTGAGGGAACTCCGCCTTTGGTGGCCTGACAATTGTGAGAAAGTTCGATGACTGTTCTACCGTTCGGAGTGTCCTTATTCCACGAGAAATGGGTTTGTCTCCCGCTCCTCTCCGATCGTGGTCAGCGGGCCATGACCGGGCACGACGATCGTGTCATCCGGAAGTGCCAGCACTGGGCCAAGCAGCGATTCCATAATCTTCTTGAAGGATCCTCCCGGCAAATCGGTACGGCCGATGGACCCGGCGAACAATGTGTCTCCTGCAATCAGCTTCTTCTCGCTCGCCAGATAGAGGCAAACGCTGCCTTCGGTGTGCCCTGGCGTGTGCATCACTTCAGCCACCAGGCTTCCGGTCTTGAGCTTGTCGCCGGTCGTGATGCTGGTGTCGATCGTGGTCTTCTCTGGCGGGCGCATTCCGCACCAGGTTGCTTGCAGGTCCAACATCTTCAGTAGCACCTGGTCGTTGGCGTTCAGCAACACCGGCGCTCCCGTAAGGCGTTTCAGCTTGGCCGCTCCGCCGATGTGGTCGATGTGGGCATGCGTAATGACGATCTGCTTCACCATAAGCTGGTGTTTTTGCAACACCGCTAGCACCTGCTCGATATCATCGCCCGGGTCAATGACCATCGCTTCGCGCGACTGCTCATCACCGATAATCGAGCAATTGCAGGCCAGCGGACCGACCGGAAGAATCTCATGAATCATGGATTCAAAACTAACACGACGCCAATTGCGGCTTCACTTGTATCGGACTCGACTCTGCGCTAAATTGGGGCGCTTAGCAGGGGTGAGCGATCCCCCACAAGGGGAGCGCGGGAGCCTGCTGGCGAAATCCTGAGGAGCGTAGCGACAAAGGATCTCGAACCTCATATGCAAAGAATTTTGGTGGCTACGACTGAACCCACAGGAGCAGCCCTTGGAGCGGATTACCCACATCACGTTTCGCAGTCACACCGTCCTGGTCGCCGATTGCAGCGACTGCGGGCCCGAGGAGCTGGCCAAGGTTATCGACGAAGTTCCGCACCACGTCAGCAAAGAGGCGGTCGGCTCGGTCCTGCTGCTGGGAGATTTCAGCCGCTCTGTTTTCACGAAGGAGACCGTAGAACACCTTAAGATTGCTGCGGTTTTCGATCGCCCGTTCGTCAAAAAATCCGCCTGGGTGCTCACCGAAAATCTCGACAAAACTCTCTACGAGTCGGTTCGAAGTTTTTCCGCCCGCGTCATTCCCACCTTCGCAACGCGCGAAGAAGCGTTGGAGTACCTAGCCAGCGATGAGCCGTCTGAAAAATTCCACAAATAACGAAAGCCTTCCGCGAAGGAAGGCTCGAATTTTGAGGGCTTTGTACTGGGTTATTTTTGTGGCGTGGCGGGAGCCTTCTGCGTCGGTGCCGACTTCATATTCTCCAGCACCGAGCCGCCGCTCGTACCACGACGGGTCGCAAGCACCGAGAGCGTAATGGATGTGAGCATAAAGGCAATGGCCGCGTAGGTTGTTGCGCGGCTCAGCACAGTCCCCGCGGTGCGTGCTCCGAAGGCTGTCTGACTACCCGCGCCTCCGAAGGCCGCAGCGATATCGGCGCTCTGTCCGTGCTGCAGCAGCACGACA
>DASRAA010000229.1:0-3343 GCA_035638375.1 Binatia bacterium
AGGGCAATCTCGTCAATCTGACCGCTGCTCTTCCCCACACCGCCGAAGAAATTGAGGCAGCTATGGCGGGAACCTACAAAGCGAAGCAGTAGTAAGCACAACCCAGATTACCCGCGCAAAATGGCGCTTGTGCCGGGTCACTGCGCCACTCATACTCCATCTGTTATTCTGAATTGCTGTGCTGATCAAGACACTGTTTGTGCTCTTTGTCTTGGGTATGGTCGCGCTTCTGGCGGTAGGAATCGGAGTCCTGGTTCGGGTCAGGCGACACTTGAATTCCCCGGGCTCAGAAGCTCCGGCACCGCCGGCAGAAAATACCCCGGGTGAGAGCAAAAAGCAGACTTTCTGACCCGTGGTTCGCAGCTGAGCACAATGGGAGGAAACCAGATGGCGGAAACCGAAGTTCGTAGCCAGGCACATCCGTCCGATCGCTGGACGACAGCCGCGAAGCAGATCGCCATCGTCATCGGTGGCAGCGCGGTAATTGCCGTCTGCGCTCGACTGGTTCTGCCATTGCCCTTCACTCCGGTTCCGCTCACCCTGGCCAATTTTGGCGTCCTGCTGGTGGGATTAGCCCTGGGCAGCAAACGCGGTTTCGCTTCGGCCTGCGTCTATCTGGCATGGGGCGCCATGGGATTGCCAGTGTTCAGCCCTTCCGGAGTCGGTGGATTGGCGCAACTGTCTGGCCCGACCGGCGGATACTTGCTCGCCTATCCCGTGGTAGCCTTCGTGGCCGGCTTGATCTCGGAGCGCGGCACGGCGTCGTTTGCGCGAAATGTCATTGCCGCCGTCGCGGCGGAGATTCTGCTGTTCGCCGCCGGGATTTCCTGGTTGCATATCATGACCGGAAGCTGGCAGCGCGCCTTAGCCTTTGGTTTGGCCCCATTCTTGTTTGCCGAGATCATCAAAGTCATGCTGGCCGCTGCGTCAGCCCGCAAGTTGCAACACTCGATATAGCTGAGCGGCCGAGACATTCGGCGCAATATCCCTAGTTCCCTGTTGTTGGAAGATCATGAGCAGTCCCCAAAAGACGATTCGCGAAATCACTGTTGCCCATAGTCCTGACTCCGACGATGCTTTCATGTTCTATGGCATGGCGACCAACAAGGTCCGCGTGCCTGGCGTGAAGTTCACACATACGCTATGTGACATCGAGACCCTGAATCGCATGGCGCTCGAGGGGCATTACGACATCACCGCGGTCTCGTTCCACGCCTATCCATACATTCAGGACAGATACGCCATCATGCCCAGCGGAGGCAGCGTCGGCGAGGGCTATGGGCCGATGATAGTCGCCTCGCGAAACATTCCCGCCGACGAGATCGGCAAAATCAAGATCGCTGTGCCCGGTACCATGACGACCGCCTACCTGGCCCTGAAGCTCTATGCGCCGGATTGCGTAACTGAGGTCGTTCCTTTCGACCAGATCATCCCCCGCGTGCTCGACGGCAAATACGAGGCAGGACTGATCATTCACGAGGGCCAGCTCACCTATGGGAAGGTAGGCCTCTATCGTGTCATCGACCTGGGCAAATGGTGGCGTGACCTGACTGGCATGCCCCTTCCCCTCGGAGGCAATGCCATCCGGCGCGAACTCGGGCCAACGCTCCTGCTAGCCTGCTGCAACGCGCTGCGGGATAGCATCCGCTATGCTCTCGAGAATCGCGAAGAAGCCCTTCAGTACGCCATGCAGTTCGCCCGCGACCTCGACGTGCAGCAGGCCGACAAATTTATTGGCATGTACGTCAACGAGCGCACGCTCGACTACGGAAAAGATGGCCGCGAAGCCATCACCAAGCTGCTGGAAATGGGTTACGAGCGCGGCCTTATTCCCCATAAGCCCAATCTGGAGTTCGTCGGTGATGCTGCGGTAACCACATAACTCCCCAAAGTCCAGCCCGCCTTCGGTAACATAAATTCATGCCTTCCCCCGAGTTCTCCAGGGTGCCTCCCGGCCAGAATCTGCTGATCGATGCCGATGACACGCTCTGGGAGAACAATATCTACTTCGAGCGGGCGATAGCTGACTTCATCTCGTTCTTAAACCATCATCACTACACGCCTGACGAAGTGCGCCATGTCCTCTATGACGTGGAGCGCGAGAACATCCGCACCCACGGTTACGGAATGCACAGCTTCGCGGAAGCCTTGGTCATCTGCTTCGAGAAACTTTCGCTCGAGCCAGTCACTCCCCAGCTCCACCAGAAGATTCGCGGCATCGCCTACAAAATCGCGGACCACCCGATGGAATTCCTCCCCGAAGTGCCGGAAACCCTTGCCGATCTCGCGCTGCGGCACCGGCTATTCATGGTCACCAAGGGCAACATCACCGAACAGCTTGGCAAGGTCGAGCGCTCGGGCGTGAAGGAATTCTTCACCGCCATCGAGGTAGTTTCAGAAAAAGATGCCTCCACATATCACGGCGTGGTCGAGAAGTACGGTTTGGTGAGGGACATCACTTGGATGATCGGAAACAGCCCGAAGTCAGATATCAATCCTGCTCTCGAGGCGGGTCTGCACGCTGTCTTCGTGCCCCACGACAACACCTGGATGTTGGAGCGCGACGAGCTGCGCACCCACGCCTTCGACGGCCGGCTCTTGCAGCTCAGCAGCTTCTCCGAGCTGCGTGCGCATTTCTGAATCCGTCCCATGGTGGGGACAACTCCTCATGGGCGGCAGAAAATTGCCTTTTCCTTGGCAATTGTGCGACAGTCGATTAATCACTAGCCACTATCCTCCAGCAACTTTCCCCTGCCCTCCGGTTTTAACTCTCCAGCGACGGTCCAGGAGCCTGCCGTGATGAAGCGCTATCTACTTGCCACCACACTGCTCCTCATTGCGCTCTCTATAGCCGTCGTTCTCGTGGCGAAGAATAAGCCGTCCACCAGCGTCCCAGACGACCGCCAGCGGGCCGTCCACGCTCTCGACCGGCTAACCTTTGGGCCGCGACCTGGCGATCCCGAGAAGGTCCTCGTCTTGGGAGTCGACAACTGGATCGAGCTGCAACTTCACCCTGACAAGATTGATGACAGCGCCATCGAGGCGCGGTTGGCCCAATACCGAACCCTGCAAATGAGCAGCAAAGAGCTGGCGGTGAATTTCCCTCCCAACCCAGTGTTGAAAGCGGCGATGGAAGGTAAGGTGGTAATTCCCAACGATCCCAATCGCCACGCGATTTACCTGGCCGGGATCGCACGCCTACAGAACAAGCAGGGCGATAAGCAGAATGCCGCACCTGCTGCTCCCTCTCCAGGCGCCATCGTCGCCCCCGCCGCCCAGGCCCAGACGGTCGCGGCTACCAAGCCGTCCCAAATTAGGGACGACCGGCGCGAAGCCCATTCAC
>DASRAA010000230.1:0-4649 GCA_035638375.1 Binatia bacterium
GCCGCCGGAGCAAACGCACGCGGAGAACTTCTACTACCAGAAACAGATGCAGAGCAAAACGCCCATGGTCATCGTGCTGCAGGATGACGAAGAGATTCATGGCGTGATCGAGTGGTACGACAAGTACTGCCTGAAGGTGAACCGCAATGCCGAACCCAATTTGCTGATCTACAAGCCGAGCATTAAATACATGTACAAGGAGAGCGAGGCGACAGGACGAAAATAAGTTGTCAGTTCTCAGTCATCACATTAAATCGCAGAAGGCCCGGAGAAAACCGGGCCTTTGGTGTTTAGGGAGTTATGGAAACGTGTTTTTGACTTAGCGAATGCAGGACTTGCCTGTTAAGGCCACGGTGCGAGGACAAGACCGAACTATCTCGGCAAGATCGGCGACGAAACGCGAGCCAGAACAGTATGGGGAAGCGATGAAGAGAGAATACGATTCAGCAACGGAAAGCGTGGACCGGTGGTTCCGTTGCCCCAAGGAAAAACAAAGGATCACGATCCAATTGGATGAAGAGGTGATTGCGTAGTTTCGGGCCCCAGTGGAGCGAGCTGGAGGCGGTAATTATCAGAGCCTCGTGATGAGGTATTAGGGAAACACATTCAGAAAGCGAAAGAGCCGTTAGAGTCCACTGTTCGGCGCGTGATTGGGAAGGACTCGGTGATGCAAGCCAGTCACCACGTATCTCACCGTTTACAGCTTTGGCAGCACGATGCCTTTCTGGCCCTGGTATTTGCCCTTCTTGTCCTTGTAGCTGATCTCGGGGGGTTCGTTGCCCTGGAAGAAGAGGATTTGGCACAGGCCTTCGTTGGCGTAGATGCGGGCGGGCAGCGGCGTGGTGTTGGAGATTTCGAGGGTGACGAAGCCCTCCCATTCCGGCTCGAATGGGGTAACGTTGACGATGATGCCACAGCGCGCATAAGTGGACTTGCCGACGCAGACGGTGAGCACGTCGCGCGGAATCTTGAAGTACTCGACGGAGCGGGCGAGAGCGAAGGAGTTCGGGGGCACGACGCAGACGTCAGACTCAACGCTGACAAAAGAGCGCTCGTCGAACTTTTTAGGGTCGACGACGGTGCTGTTGACGTTGGTGAAGATTTTGAATTCGTCGGCGACGCGCAGATCGTAACCGTAGCTGGAAAGACCGTAGGAGATGACGCCTTCGCGAACCTGCTTCTCGGAAAAAGGGTTAATCATGTCGTGTTCGAGGGCCATCTTGCGGATCCAACGGTCGCTGAGAATGGGCATGGGTCTCCAAAGGCAGTTGCCAGTTTCAAGTTTCGAGTTTCGAGAAAGTGTCATCTTACGGAATGAGGTTGTGGATTGACAAACCAGTTCGCCGGTGGTCAGCGCCCTGTTGTCAGAACAAGTGGATAGGGAGAGAGACCCAGGCCTAACAGGGCGAATGAAGGTAGCTCGCACGCGGCCACCCGAACCACCCTGCCCCAAAAGAAGGGATTGGATGGGGCGGCCAGTTTCAGTGCGTGGTCCAAGATTCGATACATTTTCTAACTCGCGCATAAAGTAAGACTTAACGGAATAAGAGAGGTCGGGTAGAATGCCTGCAGCGCTCGGGTTAGAGCGGTTCCCGGGGAGAGCACATTGCGGAGCCACTTGTGATCAAACTTGACCTGATTAACGAAGTCGTGACGAAAACTGGGGTGACTAAGACCAAGGCTGAGATGGCGGTCGAAACAGTCTTTGACAGTATGAAGAATGCTCTGGCGAAGGGCGACCGGATCGAGTTGCGGGGCTTTGGGGTGTTCACGGTGCGTCCACGAAAGACGGGCATTGGCCGCAACCCGCGCACGGGAGCCGAGGTTAATATTCCGCCGGGAAAGGCTGTGCGGTTTAAGCCAGGGAAGGAATTGCAGTCCATCGAGTAGGGCCGGCACATCCTCGCGTCGCAGTTTTTATCCAGGCTAGCGCCCAGGAGATGGGCGCGAACCCTTCGAGAGGCTCAGGGCGGGCTCTGGGAACACTCCAGGCGACCGCTTCCGGATGATCTCGAATGTTTTCGGGCGAGACACCCCGAATTGAATATCCTAGAAACGATGTCTGAATCCCAGCAACCGCTAACGCACACCTTCCAGGTTGCTCATCACCCCGAATTCGTAGCTGCTCAAACACAAAGACAGCCGCGGTATTGGCTTCACGGGTTGCTGTTGCTGCTCACCATGCTGACCACACTGACCGTGGGAGCGCAGTTCGAACAAAATTTTCTGCATCGCCAGCCCGCCTTTTCGTTCGGCGATGGCTTCCTGCCGTTGTTCGATCCCGGAGTGTATTGGCGGCATCCGTCACAACTGGTGATGGGTGTGCCGTTCTCGGTGGCGCTGATTTCGATTCTGCTGGCGCACGAGCTGGGGCACTACATTTTTTGCGTGCGCAACCGGGTGGATGCGACACTTCCCTTCTTTATTCCGGTGCCGTTCATGATTGGCACAATGGGAGCATTCATCCGCATCAAGTCGCGGATTCGCTCGCGGCAGCAATTGTTTGACATTGGAGTGGCGGGGCCGATCGCGGGATTTCTGGTGGCGTTTCCTCTGTTGTTGCTGGGGCTGCATTACTCCGGGACGGTGGTAGCGAAGCCCAGCGGAGATTTCATTGAAGTCCAGTTTCCGGCGATTTTCTATCTGGCGCACTCCCTGATTGCCCATGCCGGCAAATCGCCGCCGCTGGCGCACATCGCACTGCACCCAATTGCGGTGGCGGCCTGGGTGGGTATGTTTGCCACCTCGCTCAATCTGCTGCCAGGCGGACAACTGGACGGTGGGCACATCATCTATGCCGTGGCTCCGCGCGCACACAAGTGGGTTACACGGACGATGGTAATAGTGTTAGCGGTGTTGTCGGTCGTATGGCGCGGCTGGCTGCTCTGGGCGGTCATCTTGGGTGTAACGGGGTGGTGGCATCCTCCGGTAGCGCCGTGGCCGGAGTTGAGTCCAAGGCGAAGGCTGATGGCCGTAATGGCGCTAGGGCTGTTAGTGCTGACTTTTGTGCCAGCCCCCATGTTGGAGCAAGGTTGGTTCGCGAACAACTAGAGTTGATTGTGCCTCGGCAGAGCGGATTAAAGTCCGCTCTGGAATCTACAAGGAAGCCCGTATCGGCACGGCTGAAGCCGTGCCCCTTCAAGACAAAAACGGCGCTAGCTGGCTTTACGCAGGACGATCTGCTCGTCGCGGATGAAGAACTGCGCCGGGCACTTGTCGGAGCCGCAGATCACAGGGATGAGCCCTGCAACCTGCTTGCGCGTGACCAATCCAAGCTGGCCGCAGTTGGGACAAGAGAGGACGGCCCAGTAAGGATCATCCTTATCGCCGACATCGCCGGCATTCTCCAGGACGAAAATGGTTCCAGGCTCCATTTGTTCGGGGATCCATTCGCTCAGGATGCTCAGTTCTCCGATCACGTGCCCTCCTTCGCCGGACTGGCCGGCCTTGCACAAAGTCATGAAGCCTTGCGCCACTGCCGGGTTGGATGACCGACAAAGGCATTGCGTTTCCTGCCGCCCACGCGGTCTTGGATGCGCTCGATGGTGTCGCTGAGGCAGACGGCCAGCATTGGCTGGCGGGAGTTCTTCAGGATGTCGATGACGCCACGTGCGGAGTCCTCGAGGAAAATATGGCGGCCGTCGGTGAGAAGGTGAACCTCCGAGGCAGCACGCACGGTATCCACGAGGCGCTTGCTGAGCTCGCGCTGAAGAAAACGAAGGATGCGGCGGATCTTCTGCAGCGAGAATCCGCGGGCGCGCAATTCGCAGACGACGGCAATCTCGGCAAGATCGTCGAGAGAGTAGAGCCGCTTGTGGCCTTGGCGGGCGGGAACAACGAGGCCACGTTCATCCCACCACTGCAACTGACGCAGGCTGATGCCTGTGAAACGGGCAACGTCACGGGATGTGAAGGTTAGCGGCAAGTCAAAGATTCCGAAACAAAAGTTTCGGCAAATGTTTGAAACATCATAGAGCAGACAGGGGTGGAGTCAATGGTGAATTGTTGACGAATGAAGCACCGCAGGTATTCATTCGGTCAACCCGTCTGTGGAAATTGCAGGCTCGGCGGCAGTGGAAATTGCGGCTGATTTTACCGGGGTGTTACACTTTTCGAGTCGCCTAGCGGAGATAGTTCGAGCCGCTTTACGGGCGTCTAAGGCCGCAGGCGAAATCCCGAGCCAAGCGAGCGGATCCCCTGAGCGCATTGGAAGGAGCCGAAATCCTGGAGAGCGCAGCGACGAAGGATCTTAGGCTTCGTCCCCGCTGTGGCGGACGAGGAATCTGATCTTTTCAGATGAGCGGGAGTAACTCAGTGGTAGAGTCACAGCTTCCCAAGCTGTTGGTCGGGGGTTCGATTCCCCTCTCCCGCTCCAAGTTTGTAGGCATTTGTAGGCGTTTAGGGTTCACTGCACGCCTCCAACGACCTGCTCTAGCAGCCCGCTCGTCTTCTTCCAGCATCGCAATCACAGATTCTTCAACTGATTGCGCATAGACGTTTGCCGTGGCGGTCGCGTAGTTAGTGTGACCGACTACGGCGGCGGCATCTTTCAGTTCATTGCGATGGCGCGTGACAAACGAACGACGCAACACCTGAAACGTGACCGGGCCCCCAATGGCTATCTCTTTGGCAACATTCTGTAGGTGCTT
>DASRAA010000231.1:0-6533 GCA_035638375.1 Binatia bacterium
GTTCTCGCGGAAACGCACCAGGTTGAAACGAAAATCCGCTTCATATTTTTGCTGATTGAAGTTGAGCAAGATGAGCGGCTTACCGATTTTGTGGGTGAGCCATGTTCCAGCGATAGCGTAAACGATGGCGACCCAAACCATATAACCATATATGACGTACGTCGTCCCGCCGACTGGGATATCGAGGGGCCCCGACAGCCCCCAAAGAATCCCCACGAAAGACCCTAGGGTAACGGCAGCATTGAGAAATCCCAATCCCAGAGTGAGGGTTTCATCGACGAACAGCCTGAAGTCCTCGGAAATGCGCTGATCGGGGTTATCGGTGCCGTCCCCTTTGAGTTGTATGCGATAATAATTTCGGTCGACAAGCCAGTGTTTAAGGTACTCGTCCGTAAGCCAACGCCGCCAGCGTATTTGTAGCATCTGGTTCAGGTATATCCTGTAAACCCCGATGACGATGTAGATCGCCGCCAGCACGCAAAAGCGCCCAATCTGATGGAAGAACTCTGCCATGGCTTTGTCTTGCAGCGAATTGTAGAAGGCGTTGTACCACTGGTTGAACAACACCGTCATATAGACCATGCCGAGCGTAAGCACGATGTTGACAATGAGCAGCAGCCACGCGCTGCGCCGCTCCTCCGACGTCCAGTACGGGCGCAGCAGCGCCCACAGTTCGCGAATAAATTTCTTTGTCATGTCCATGCGTTTACTCCGAGATAAAAATAAAAGAGGAATATTGGAACGTTGGAATACTGGGTCTTAGAAAATCATTCCATTACTCCATCGTTCCATTATTTCATTATTTCTTCGCACTTTCTTGCCCAAGAACAAGCCCGTCGCTATACCGAGAGCGATACCGGTCCGCGGTCGCGCACCTCTACCCTAAGCAGGTTTTTGCCTTCCGGTTCCGCCCGGACCTTAACCGCGCGCTCGTCCACGGAATAATCCTTCATGGCGTCGAAAGCGTTGAGCAGCAAATTGACCACGACCTGCTGGAGTTGCCCTTATCGCCCCGCACCGGCGCCAACCCAGAGTTGAATTCAACCAGGATTCGTACGCCGTACAAAATGGCGTCGCTATGAACCAGCTCTACAACCTCCCGGATGACGCTTGTGAGGTCGAGCGGCGCGAAGGCGAGCTCTTCTTTCTTCACTAGCGCTCGCAACCATTGGATGACCTCGCTCGCGCGCCTGTCGTCCTGAATAATGTCTTTGATAGTATCGCCTACTTCCTGCAAGTCGGAAGGATCGGCGGCCAGCAAATGCTTAGCCGCCTGGGCATTGCTGCGGATGGCCGTGAGTGGCTGGTTCAACTCATGGGCTAAGGACGTCGCCAGCTCGCCCATCGTGGCTACCCGCCTCACATGCGCGAGATCCTGCCGCTGCCGGCGCAATTCCGCTTCGGTTCGCTTACGCTCGCTGATCGCACCAGCGCTCGAGGCAGAGACTTTCCGCCAGGGGCGGATCAGCCTAGGGCTGAGACAGAATCGCCGCGGAAGGCTTGCGCCTCTCTCGTTGTTTTCATCTGCAACTGCGGCATTCGCGCTGAATCTCGCGGAGCTTTTCGAGCTTATCCCAAACGACTTGGCAATCAGGGGATCATGCCGCACTCGAACATTTTATTCGCAATAGGGCCGGCCACGCGGTTGAGAAACTCCGCGCGCATCTGAGGATCTTTGCGCATCATCTCCACCATTTTCTCCTCGATCATCTCCTTCCTCGCCGTGGGTGGAGCGCTCTTCTTCTGGGCCAATTCCTGGCAGGAAGAACTCTGATATTTCTGGATGACCTTCTCGGCTACCTTATCCATAATCGGATATTGTTGGGCGCCGGCTATTCCAAACTGAAACAGCAAGGCCGCTAGTAAAGACAGGTAACGAAATCTGATCATGATTCTTTCCTTTCTCGATGTTATTGTTTGTATCAATTTGAAAAGGTGCCGGGTTTCAGGTGTCAGGTTCGCGAGTTCGCATTTCGAAGTGCGAAATTTTTAGCAACCATATGCACGCCGCCTGTTCACGCCCACTGATTACTGATAACTGATTACTATCGACTACCGCCGTCCACGAAATCCTCCCCCTCCACCACCAAACCGATCACCCCAACCACCACCACTACTGCCGAAACGACTACCCGAATCGCCGCCTCCGCCCCCGCCAAAGCGGCTCGCAAAGTCGCTGCTGCCGTAACCGCCGGCGTGGCTTTGACTGAAGCTATTGAATCTGTCTTCACCTTCACTACGTGCCTGATTTTCTCTGTCGGCCCAAGACGTGTCGCCGCTTGCGTTCTGCCAGCCGCTCGAGGTGTGTTGCTGCCAACCGCTTCCGGTGTTCCTATAAACATTGCCGTCCTTGTCGGCGCTGTAACCCTGCCCCGCCGTATGCGACCAAGACTGGCCGGTATTCTCATTCGTAACTGTGCTCTGGCGGGAGGCCCCTTCTCCTGTGGAAGCGCTCGTCGTCGTTGTTTTTGAATAGTTCGTACCACTGGTGGTGCGACTGATATCGCCGGATTCTTGCCCGCTGTATACGTTGCCGCTAGTCGAGCCCGATATCGACGCTGATCGGCCGCCCGGGCCAGTCGCCGATGCGCTACCGGATCTTGAGTAATTCCCAGTGTCATAATTGTACGACGCGCCACGTGAGACATCCCCGGATACGCCGCTCTGCGTGTTGAACGTCCGCGAGGCGTTCGCTTGCGCCTGTCCCGTATACGGATTGTAGCTCCGTCCACCCGAGTAAGTGCCGGTGGTTCCCGTCGCGGTGTTTGTGTAAGTCCCGCTGGCTGAGGTTCCGTAGGCGCCGCCCCAGTTATTGTAGTAGGTCCGGGTGCCCGAGTAGGTCGTTGCACCCCATTGTCCATAGACATTGCCGCTCACCGAGCCGCAGCAAGGATGGCCATACGGATAATATGGATGGTAGTAGGCTGGATAATAGATCGGATGGTAATACGCTGCTGTCATCGCCGCGGCTGCATATCCCATGGCGAAACCGTAGCTCATGCCCACTAGCGGATTGTAAACGGGTTGCGCCATCACGCCGTAGGTCGGGGGCGGGGGATAATACACGGTGCCGACCCAAGGTTGATAAACATATCCCGTGCCGTACACGACTACGCCGTCTGGCGCCACCACTGTCCCGAGATAACCGGGAGTGTAACCGACATAAACCACGCTCGCCGTCGAACCGTACACCTTCACATAAGTCACGTAATATAAAGGAGAGCTTGGCGGGATCGTATAGATCACCGGTGGCACCGAGGTCGCCACGGTCCATGGACCGACAATGGCAGGCCCGGTGAACCATATCCCGCCGGTGACCGCGTAGTAGGAGTTTGGATTTACGACAATGATCGGCGTCGCCGAATTGACAACATAGGTGAGAGATGTGTTTGGGATCGGTCGAAACTGGGGAGTTCCGTCAATTACGGGCGAGAATTTCGGGCCGTTCACAAGCTTCACGGTTGCCGTTTGAGGGATGGAGTTCGCAATTAATGCCTCCTGCGCCTGCGGCGTACCGGCGACGGTCGCGAGCACGACGCCTGCCGGCGAGTTCACCGGGATGCGGCTGAAGTCGGCCGGCAAATTGTTGCTCGCCACGTAAGTCCAGGGTCCGGACAGGTCCGATGCGCGAAACCAACGGCCGGAGATAAGGACATAGTAGTTGAAGCTCACCGAGTCCACGATCACATAAGCAGTAGTGTTCGTCGCCCAGCGCAGGTTTGTCCCGGCAATCGGCGTAAAACTCGGCTCTCCCTTAAACACGATAAGCTCCGCAGGTGTCTCACTCACGTAGATCGTCGGCACACCGTTGGCCAGTGACGGTTTGGGCTGCATCTTGCCGCCGTCCATGAGGTCAACCTGGCCGCTCTTGGCGAGGTCATTGGCGACCTGATCCAATCCGGAAGGAAAAATCGTCGACCGGTACCATGTGCCCGTAAGGGTGTTGGTGTTCAACCAACCATCAAAGACGTGGAGAAAATTAGTGGTGCTTCCCTGTTCGCGCAGGATGAGCACTTCGGTATTGATGATCCGTTCAAAACGCGTTCCCGCAACCGGCCGCCACACTGGACCGCCTAAAATCGGCACAAGAATCGCCATTGATTGGCTCACGATGATCCGCGGCGGATCGTTATTTATCACGACGGGAGCAGGCTTCACGCTGCCCGATGCCACCAGAGCCGCCTGCAAGCGGTCGAGGGAAATAGTTCGCTTCTGAGGAACAAACTGTTGTTGTAGCGCGCGCATGTACGAAGCGCCGTTATCGGGAAGCGTGGGAAAATTGCTCTTCGTCAGCTTCATATCTTCGAGAGCAACGATGCGCGAGACACGGTCCACCTGGGTGCGTGCTGTAGCCCAGATTACGCCTAAGATCTCTTGCTTTGAGCCAGTGGGCGTAATGCTCACCACAGCGCGGAAGTTGAGCATGTTCGCTTCCCACGAATCGACCTGGGGCTGATAAACTAGCACTGCGGCGTTCTTGAGCTTGAATTGTCGTGGCCATGGATCACCTGGCCCTGGAGTGTTTCCGCCTGTGCCTTGCGCCGACACGGCACGCAATGACGCCAACACGCAGAGAACGACGAACGCGGTAACTGCGAAAATTTTCTTATTGCTCATAACAATCTCTCCTTTCGCCACTCTCATCATTCGCCCCCCGCCACTCCTGAAACCTGACACCCGAGAAAACCACCAACGTCGCCACCACTCCCACGACCGCGGTCAAAACCACTGAAACCACCGCCCAACTCCTCGAGCTCCCCAGCAGTATCATCCCCCAGGCAGGGCCTACCCTGGGACAACCGAAAGGTCACAGACTTCGAGAATGTTTTCAGCAAGCTGCTGATCTTGCCTTTTGTTCGTACTACAACTCAACGCTTTTTGCACCTCGTCGCCCCCAAACCTTATCCAGAATTCGAGATTCGAATGCCGAAATACAGAACAAGCGAAACACAGCAATCTCTAAGGACGGCTTTTCTATCATCACCCGACACTCGTCCCTCCCCCTTCTGTCATCGTACTGCATATACGACGTTGTTTCCCTGAAAAACCGGCCCGGTAGTAAACGCCACCACGAGCGGCAGCGACGCGGGGCCGGCTGATCGGGACGACAACGGCTCGAACCACGGTGACAGCACCAAGGGTGGAGAGCACCTGGATGGCAGCGTCGCCGAGGTGGCTTTACGAGGCATGGCTCACCGTTCTGGCTACGTTTGACGACATGATTTTTGTCGTTCCTAGTAGCAAGGCGGGTAAGGGTAATACCCGCAAGGGGGGCGATAATACGGGTAGGGGTAGTATGGGTGATAGTACGGCGCCGTTGCTGCCGCGGCTGCTGCCGCCGTTGTTGCTGCCGCGGCAGCCGAGGCGGTGGCGCCATACCAGGCCGCCCGAGCCGCGGTACGACGCGCGACGCCGGCAAATGACAGCGGAGTCCAGGGCAGGCCGATGATGTCGATGAAAACTGAAGCGGGTCCGTCGGCGCCCGCCAAGTCTCCCTCCAGGACCTGCACGTCAAACGTTAACCGATCGCCGTCCAGGTTTGGGGTCTTCAACACGACGACCGCATCGCCAACTCCCGAACCGTCCTTGGTGAATACTGACACGGTAGCGTTGGGAGGATCCTTGGCAAAGCTGTCGCTCCCAGTCCCCCATTCCTCGAGCAGATGCGCAGTGAGCACATGTCCCGCCGACCTCACGGGACGGTCAGCGAAGACGATGGAGTTCGGCGCCACTCCGAACAACGTCAGTTTCTGACCTTGGAGGCTGGCACCGCGTGCGTTCAAGACAATCAAGGACGGCACAACCTCCGGCTTTGCCTGGCCTATTGTTTTCTGCAGCGGCACGTGCGGTGGCGGCTTAGTGGTCGCAGTCTGAGCCAACGCCAATCCTGGGGAAGAGAACAGGCAGATTGCAGTCAGGAATATGCAAGCGGTGTGGATCCAAGTGTGCGTCTGTTTTGATGGAAATGTGATCATAGAGTTCCTCCTCGTATCGGTTTATTGTTTTTCGAGCTTAGCCAGAAATTGAAAAACTGTATATTGGACCTTAGTCTAATAGAAGGCCCTGGCGAGCCCTTCGACGTCGCTCAGGACATGCTTTGCGACTTTGCGGGAGAAATCCGATTTCTTTTTCATCGCGCCAAGATGCCAACCACTCCGGAATCAAAATACGAAACTCGGAATCCGACTTCAAACCTGACAAACCAGACTATTGTCGGAAAATCATCACAATCAACGCCAGAATCCCGAGAAGCGAGACCAAAGCTGCGACGATCATTGCCAGCGACCGAGGAACGCCGGGATACTGCGTTTTCATTATCCGGATATTGTTCCGGTATTCCAGAGTGGCCAATAGTAGCGAAACCAGTCCAATGATGACCAGCAACAGTGCAAACTCACGCGGCCCAATAAGCCGATGCGGTTGGGCAATTTTTTCGCCCTCGATCTGAAAGAACTTATAGATGGTGAACCCGAAAGTGATCAGTGACGCCGCCGTTCTAACCCAGGCCATCATGGTCCGCTCGTAGGCGAGAA
>DASRAA010000232.1:0-5274 GCA_035638375.1 Binatia bacterium
GAATCCCATAGGCCTTCTCAATCCATGCCGACAGAGTCTTGCCATCCCACAAGTTTACCCGCATTCCTGCATCGCTCGGCTTATTCCGGAGCACTCGGCCGACCTCCTATAGCGCTCAGTTAAATTGACGGGCCCTGCTCAGGTAAATTGATCCGGTACGGCCCGTACGGTGGTTGAAAGCCGTTTGCGTGCCCGTCGAATTTTTCCTTTCCAGGTAGAGCCGGCTGGATGATGGGGCCGGACCTAGATCCAAAAGAGAGCAGGCAGCCCAGGGAAGAAGTCCTTGTCGCTACCCTCTCGACACCGGAGCGTCGATCGGGTAGGACAAGGACATGTCAAACAACACCAGCATTATAAGCGAGACCCTGGGTTTGTCATGGTCAAAATCCAGGCGCATTTCCACTTCCGACCGGATTGGTACCGCCAGGGCGAAGCCTGTGCTTTGGTGAAGCAGTATTACGTCGTGTTGCGGTCCGTGCTGCGCAGCCAATCCCATCTGCGGCGCTATTTGAGGCGTTGCCGGCATTGCCGGATTTTCTTTTTGAGCCATCCCCGGAACGCCGGGCGGAGCGACTTGCGGTGTCCATTTGGCTGCCGGGAAGCGCATCGCAAGCAGCGTTCCACCAAGCGTAGCGTCGCCTACTACGCCACCGCGGAAGGCAAAGCGAAGAAGAAGATTCAAAACGGCAAGCGGGCCCAGGGTGCAGTGCGCGCCGAGGCGAATCCTCCGGTCACCGGAGCCCAGGAATTGCATTCCGGCATGGTGAGCTACGTCGCGATGGTGGCGAGTCTGATCGAGAGTCGGCGTGTGAGCGAAGCAGAGATTCTCCAGCGGTTGGTGAGGGCGATGAGACAACACAGCATGGCGCGCCGCCGCCGGATGGACTATGTTGTGGCCCAGTTGAACCAACACGGTCCATAGGGCGGAGATGACACGCAGCGTGGAACTTTCGGCATTGGATCTGCGATACGAAAGCTATCGGATGAGGAATCCGGCGGCGGAGGGGCGCCTGCTGGCCTCCATCGCCGAGCGTGGCATCGAGGAAGCTTTGGAGGGCGTGGATGCGGCCGGCCGAAGCATTTTGCTGAACGGGTTCAAGCGGTATCGATGCGCCTCGAAGCTACGCCTCCGGATGGCGCCCTATGCGTCGCTGGGAGAAGATGAGGCGGCCGCGATCATTACTCTGCTGCGGGTTTCCAACGACCGCTCGCTGACGATTCTGGAGCAGGCCCGCTTCATCGAGGAGTTGCGCCAGCGCAATGCCATGACCGTTGCCGACATCGCCGGCCGGCTATCGCGCAGCAAGTCCTGGGTGAGCATGCGGCTGGGTCTGATGGCCGAGATGAGCGCCCTGGTGCGGGAGAAACTCTTCCGCGGTGAGTTTCCGGTTTACCCGTACATGTACACATTGCGGCAGCTCATGCGCATGAATGGCGTCAGCAAGCGGGACATCGAAGACTTCGTGGTGGCGCTGGCCGGCAAGCAGCTCAGCGTGCGCGAGATGGAACAACTGGCGCACGGATATTTTCGAGGGCCGGACTCGTTTCGCGAGGCGATCCGGCAAGGACACGTGGCCCTAGCTTTGGACTGGTTCCGGCAAGTGCCCGAAGACCCGGATGGCTCCAACGAGTTCGAACGCGTGTTGCTGAAAGATCTGGAGATCACGCAGAAGTACATGCCGCGGGTGATGGGAAAAAGCCAAGACCGGCGGTTGAGGACGCCGGCGTTTTTCGCGCAGGCACATCTGCTGACGGCCGGGATCTTGAGCCAGGCACGAGCTTTCTTCGAGGTGATGAGGAAACTGCATGATCGATGCGGACAAACGCCAAGCAGTGTTTCTCCTCCACCAGGAGGGGATGGCACGCAATCAGATCGCGCGTCAACTCCGGATCAGCCCCAACACGGTCGACGTCATCATCGAACAAAAAGGCGAGATGCCGGTCCACACGCGCAAAGACAAGATCCAGGTGGATCCGGATCTGCTGAAGCGACTCTACCAGGAATGTGACGGCTACGCGCAGCGGGTGCACGAAAAATTGGTGGAAGACGAAAGCATCCCGATTCAGTACTCCACTTTGACGCGCTTGCTGCGCGAGCTGGGCCTGAGGCGCAGCCGGGAGCCCCGCTGCGAACGTGTGCCGGATGAGCCGGGCGCCGAGATGCAACACGACACCACGCGCTATCCGATTCTGCTGGGTGGCGCCCGTGCCCCGCTGATCGCCAGCCTGCTGTACCTGCGGTACTCCAAAAGACGGTACCTGCGCTTCTATCGGATGTTCAACCGTTTCCGGATGAAGTGCTTCTTGCATGAGGCTCTGATGTTTTGGCAACATGCGGCGCCGGTTTGCATTATCGACAACACCAATCTGGCACGGTTGCGCGGAACGGGCCAGGACGCGGTGATGGCGCCGGAGATGGAAGCTTTCGCCAAACAGTATGGATTCCGCTTCGTGTGCCATGAAAAAGGTCATGCCAATCGCAAAGCGGGCGAGGAACGCAGCTTTTGGACGGTGGAGACGAACTTTCTTCCGGGACGGCATTTCCAGAGTCTGGAGGATCTGAACCAGCAGGCGTTGCAGTGGGCCACCGTGCGCATGGAACACCGGCCGGTCGCCAAAAGCCGGCTGATTCCGGCCCGAGCGTTCGACCATGAGCGTCCTTACCTGGTGAAACTGCCGGCGCATCTTCCCGCTCCTTACCTGGTACATGAACGGGACACCGATCAGTATGGCTACGCCGCCTTCGACGGCAACTACTACTGGGTGCCCGGCACGAGCCGCGAGGAGGTGAACGTATTCGAATATGCGGACCGCCTGAAGATCTATCAACACGGCCACTGTGTGGCCGAGTACGCGCTGCCGGCCGATGGAGTCCGCAACCATGTGTTCAGCCCGGAGGGCATGCCCCGGCCTGCGCGCCAACCGAACAATCGCAAGCAGCCGGCTCAGGAGGAGGAGAAACGCCTGCGGGCGATGTCCGCCACCGTAGACGGCTACCTGAACTTCGCTCTCCACGCCGGCGTGCAACAGCACCGGTTCTTGCGGGAGCTGTTCACCTTATCGTGCCGGATGACGCCTGCGGTTTTTATCGAAACCATCGACCGGGCGCTGCGCTACCGGATCACCGACATCGAAACGCTGCGGCGCATCGCGCGTTTGTCGATCAGCCAGCAGGAGTTTCAACTCTCCGGGGTGGAGGTGGACGAAAGCTTCCGCCAGCGTGAAGCCTACCAGCAAGGTCATCTGACCGACGCGCCCGATTTTGGCCTCTACGACCAGATGCTCGACGACCAGGAAGGCAACGATGGATGACGAACTGATGAAGACCTTGCGCTATCTCCGCTTGCGGGGCTTGTTGGCGCATTGGGACGAGTACGTGACCCTGGCGCGCCAGAAGCAGTTCTCGCCGGTTCGCTTGCTGCGTCACGTGGTGGAAGAAGAATCCAAGATCCGCCAGGAGCATGCCCGCCAACTGCGGCTGGCCCGCGCCCGCATACCCGAACTGTGGCGGATGGAAACCTTCCCCTTTGAGCGCCAGCCGAAGCTGGATAAGAAACACATGCTCTCGCTGTACGACGCCTTGGATTACATGACCCAGAATCGTAACTGTATCTGGGTGGGCCCGACCGGATGCGGCAAGACCGGACTGGCGACCGGCTTCCTCATCCAGGCCATTCAACGCGGGTATACGGGCCGCTACGTCATGTTTGCCGAGTTGGTGGCGGAGTTGTTCCGATCGGTGGCGGATCATTCGGAGCAGCAAATCCTCAAGCGCTATCTGGCCTACGATTGCCTTCTGGTTGACGAGGTCGGCTATGTGGAAGTGGAACCCGTGCAAGTCGGCTTGTTCTTCACCCTGATGCACAAGCGCCACCGCAAAAAGCCTACGCTGATTACGTCGAATTTGGGCTTCAGCGAATGGCGATCGTTTCTGAAAAACGATCACTTGACGGCAGCTCTCATCGACCGCCTCACCGAGAACAGTCACGTCATCAACATGAAAAACTGCGTCAGCCTCCGGCCCAAGCTGAAGGCCGAATCATGATGTTTGGGGATCGACTCGACCAACTCCGCCGCGTCCCCTTACCAGCCGTGTTGCGGGAAACTGGCGCCCAACGCGATCGCTATGACAAGGCCAAGTGGCACACACCCAAGGGCGCCATCTCCATCACCGGCGTGAAGTTCATGAACTGGCATCGGAGCCTCGGCGGGGGAGGTGCGATCGATTTGGCCATGCACCTGAACGACCTCGACTTCAAGGCGGCTGTCGCTTGGCTCCAGCGTCACTTTCCCATTGCGCCGGATTCCGAGCCCTCGCCGGCCCCGCGCCGTTTGACAATGCCGCCGCCGGACCCAAGCCAGCTTTCCTCCGTGAAGCGTTACCTGGTCCATGAGCGCGCGATCACGCCCTCGCTGACGGACTCCCTCATTGCGTGCGGAAAACTCTACGCCGATCATCGGGGCAATGCGGTCTTCCTCCTGCTGGGAAACGAACACACACCTGTGGGCGCCGAACTGCGCGGCACCGGACCGCAACCTTGGCGCGGCATGGCGCCCGGCTCGCAAAAAGATCTCGGCTACTTCTCCGTCCAGGCTCCGGACGCCACGATGGTGATCCTGTGCGAATCCGCCATCGACGCCATCAGTTGCCTTCTGCTTCATCCTTCTTCGCTCTGCCTATCCACCTCTGGAGCCCGACCCCGCCCGCGTTGGCTGCCTGCGTTGTTATCCCAACGCCTTGCCGTCTATTGTGGTTTTGATGCCGATGCCACAGGTGATGCCATGGCCACACAGATGATCGCCTTCCATCCCTCGCTTCGCCGCCTCCGTCCCGCCCAACACGATTGGAACGACATCCTCAAGTCCCGTTCCGCCTAACGCCAGAACTTCCTTCCGCACTTCAATCAGCCAATCTGTGCCGCCCGCCAAAACCGGACCACTACTTGGAAAGAAAAATACCCGCTCCACATCCTGTGAATGCGCGAATCAGTCTACCTGAGCGGAATGGATCAATCTAGCTGAGCGCCGTCGACCAATCCCTTCTCCTTTCGAATCCAGCTTCCGCCGCACTCGGCTAGCATATTCTGCGCCTTCGCGATCGAGCGGAATGACTTCGAGAAGCGCCACCAGCCGTCTCACGCCGGTACCGCGCTTGCCCTCGCTCGCACCGCTGAGGAGTTCAAAACACGTGATCGCCGTTGTTAGCAGCTGCCTGCTGGCCGCCTGGTCGGCGACTTTCTCGATGTCGCCTATTCCGGCCAAGTAATCGATCAG
>DASRAA010000233.1:0-28123 GCA_035638375.1 Binatia bacterium
GCCATGTGCCGCACCACGGCCTGGTGGGCGATGTGGACTCCATCGAAGTTGCCGACGCTGGCCACGGTGGGACCGTACTGCGCGGGTACTTCCTCAAGCTTGCGAAACACTTGCATCGTTCGTGGGCACCTAAATTTCGAACTCGAGTTTCAGACCGTCGAACGAGAGGCGCACGCTCTCCGGCAAGCTGGCGTTGGTGGCTTCATGCGGCAAGTCATGCGACATATGGGTAAAAAACGTGCGCTTCGGCTTGAGCTGCTCGGCAATTTGCAGCGAATTCTCCAAAGTTGAATGCGTAGGGTGCGGATAATGCCGCAACGCATCGAGAATCAGGATGTCCAGACCTTCGAGTTGCGCCATCGTCTCCTCAGGAATGGAGCTGAAGTCCGTTAGATAAGCCGCGGAGCCGAAACGGTACGCCTGAATTGGATAGTCGCCGTGGTTCACCATCAAAGGAACAAACTTCGCGCCGAACAGCTCGACTGGACCGTTAACTTTTCGAATCTCCACTTGCGCCAGTCCGCCGTACTTGTAGTCTCCTTCGAAGATGTAACGAAAGACACTGCGCAATACTCGGGCAGTGTTTTCGTCGACATACAGCGGGATCTTGCCTCCTCCCGTGACTCGCGGAAAACTCAGAGGACGAACATCGTCTAGGCCGAGGATGTGGTCCGCGTGCCCGTGGGTGTAGAGCACGGCATCGATGCGGCGAATCTGCTCGCGAATCGCCTGTTGGCGAAAGTCGGGCGAGGTGTCGATCAAAACGGTGCGGCCATCCCACTGCACCATGATGGAAGGACGCAGGCGGCGGTCGCGCGGGTCAGCAGAAGTGCAAACCGCGCAGCTGCATCCGATGGTGGGAACACCCATCGAAGTACCGCTGCCCAGCACCGTAAGGATGGCCTTCATCCGTTGTTGTTACTTCACATTAGGCGCGACGCCTTGGGGTGGGTTGGCGATCAGGTTGGTGACTTCGAGATAAGCCATGCGCAACTCATACAGCACGTTGCGCAGAGTGCTTTCTTCCCCGGGCAGAAGGTTGCCCTTGGTCTTGTCGTTCAGAATACCCAGAATGTCGATGGTCTGTCGTGCACCAATCAAGTCGAGCATGGGCTTCTCGCCTTGCGGAGCCGCCATGCCAAGCTGCATCAGCGCGGTCATGTAGAGTGAGGCAATGAACTTCTCGAAAGTCATCTCCAGATCGCGCGCCTGATCGCCTCTTCCCTCCTTGTCCAGCTCCTTCCTGATGCGATAGTCCATTTTCTTCGTCGAAGCGGCATAGGCGTCCGCGCCGGCCTTATGCTCGTCAGCGCTGGGACCTTCGGCCTCGAGGTCCGGCGCTGTTGTCGACGAGGTTTCGACGTTCGGCGCCTCGGCGGCCTGCGTCACACCTTTTTTTTGCGCTTCGTCGGCCGCGCGTTCGCGTTCTTCGGCTTCTACGACATCCTGCCGCAGCTCTCCGTCGCTGCTGAATAGGCGACGGTCGTTCACTACAAACCCTGATTGCTTTTCTTTCTCTGCCATAACTCCCCTGTATTAAAGCTGAAACGGAATCGCCTGTACTGTCGCAGCTTGCTCGCCGACCCGCACCGTGGTGCCCGGCTTTTCGAACTCGCGACGCAAATATCCCAATGCCAGCGTGCGTTCACCACTCGGGAATGGAATCCGCGCCGAGCTGGTGATTTCGCCGATGTTCCTGTCGGCTTCGGTAATCTTCGCACCCACTGCCGGCGGCTCGCCCTCGAGCGTGAAGCCCGTGAATGTACGATGCAGAATGGCGCGGGCCCGAATACGCTCGACGATCTCCTGACCGATGTAGCAACCCTTTGTAAAGTTCAACGCGTGCTTCTGCTCGGTTTCCTGCGGGAGGGCACGCTGGGTTAAATCGATACCGTAACGCGGGACACCACGCGCGATCCGATACCACTCCAATGCTTGGCTACCTGCGGCTGTCGCGCCAGAGGCGATCAACGCATCCCACACTGTGGCAGTATGCTCCGGAGCAAACCAGATCTCGTAGCTCTCCCAGTTTGGGTGCGTACCGCGCGCAACCGTGATACCGACTTCTCGCCAGACAAGATCGCTCAGTTCGCCGGGGTCAAGCTGGGACACGCCGATACCGACGGCTTTCAGGGTTTCAGCAGCCTTTGGGCCAGTGAGGCCCACGGCGGACAGCTTGTCGCTGATGTCAGCAACCTCCACATCATCCATGATGATGTAGTGATCGAACATCTCAGTAACCGCCTGTAACTGAGAGCGATCGCTCGTAACCAGCAGGTAGTCCCCGCGATTGTAGGCCACGAGATCGGCTACGATGCGGCCCTGGGCAGTCAGCAGGAAGCTGTACACTCCGTGCCCGACTGCAAGATCACGCACGTTGTTGGTTACCATGCCGTTAAGCCAGCGGACGCGATCTTCGCCGGTCAGCACCAGCTTGGACTGCCAGCCCATATCATGCAGGCCGCAAGCCTCCAGCAGTGCGCGGAACTCGGCCGCAGCATTGCCGAAAGAGGCCGGACTTTCCACCCCGCGGTACTCCCCGAGCCTAGCGCCCCGAGCCGCGAGCCTGTCTTGTAACGTCACAACACCCATACAGAACCTTTGATTATAGCGGGAGCCGAAGCGTCGTATCGCGGAAGCAGTCAGCTTTTAGCAGTTAGCTCCGGTTTGACCCGTAGCTCTTGGAGATTCCATGCCAATCCAGCTGGAGGGCCAAAGTGGTGGTCTTCTCTGGTGGCCGATGGCCGACAGCTAATTGCTAACTGCTCGCCTCATTGTTTATCGTTCCAACTCGTGACCACAAGCAAACGCATTGCTGTAATACCCGGCGACGGCATTGGCAAAGAAGTCATTCCTCTCGCAATTGAAGTGATAAGCGCTTCGGGCGCGCCGCTGGACTTCACCGCTTTCGATTGGGGCGCCGACCGCTATCTGATCGACGGCACCACAATCCCACCCGACGGATTCGCTATGCTGGCGCGCGACTTCGATGCAATCTTCGTTGGAGCGCTAGGCGATCCGCGAGTGCCGACGAATATTCATGCCAAAGAAATTCTGCTGGGCATGCGCTTCCAGATGGATCTTTATGCCAATGTTCGTCCGGTAAAGCTGCTGGATGCCGCGTTGTGCCCACTCAAAAATGTGGCCCCCGAAAACGTGAACTTCACCGTCATACGTGAAAACACGGAAGGCGTATACGCGGGCATGGGCGGCAACTTCAAGTTTGGGACCCCCGACGAGATTGCGACGCAAGAGGACATCAACACCCGCAAGGGTGTGGAGCGGGTGATTCGTTACGCCTTCGAGTACGCTCGCGCGAACAGTCGCCAGGGAGTGCTGATGGCCGACAAGTCCAACGTCATGACTTACGCTGGCGGCCTTTGGCAGCGGGTGTTCAAGGAAGTCGCGGCCGAGTTCCCCGGAATCTCAGCCCAGCACATGTACGTCGACGCACTCTGCCTCCAAATGGTGCGCGAGCCGCAATCACTCGACGTGATTGTTACCAACAATATGTTCGGCGACATCATTACCGATCTGGCCGCAGCGCTGCAGGGCGGGCTGGGCATGGCTGCCAGCGGCAATATTCATCCCGGACGGACTTCGATGTTTGAGCCGGTGCATGGCTCGGCACCGCCCATAGCGGGCAAGAATCAGGCGAATCCGATGGGCGCGATTCTCACCGGTGCAATGATGCTGGCGCACCTGGGCCTGACTGCCCAGTCGCAGAAAATCGAGGCTGCGGTGCACGATGCAGTACGCCAGAAGAGGACCACGGCTGATGTCGGAGGCGCGTTGGGAACCAAGGAATCCGCCCGCTGGATGGCAGGCCGGGTGGGGAGATTGGATCAATAGAAATTGCCGCGGAGCACAAAACCAAGCGAGGCGCGTACTCCGGACGCGCCTCGCTTGGGAGGGCAGTAAAAGGGGAGGAAACCCTCCTAGGAAGCCGTTAAGTCCCCGCGTTCTTTCCGACGAACCAAATCTAATTCAGTTGCAAAGTTTCGTATGTGATGTACATCATCACATGGCAACCCAAAGGAAAGTACAGTTACCAAGTGACTGTGGGGTGGCACGTGAATCCGGCGTTCACACTGCCGCGGTTGCCTTCGTCTGCTTCGCCGCCTTCTGGGCCGCCGCCAATTGCCGCTTCAGTATTCGGACGCCGGTATCGACCTGCTTTTCCTCGATTAAAAATGGCGGCAACATTCGGACGACAGTGTCTTGCGTGATGTTGATGAGCAGGCCGTCAGCCATTGCACCTTCGAGAATCGGTTTGCCCGAAACTGTAAGCTGCAGCGCCTGCATCATGCCCACACCCCGAACCTCGGTGGCAATGGAGTATTTGCCAACCAGCTCTTGCAGCTTGCTGGTCAGGTATGCGCCTACCTGACGCACCCGCTCCAAAAGATTCTCCTCTTCGAGTATGGCAAGGTACTCTAGTCCCAGGCGGCAGGCGAGGGGTCCGCCACCGAAGGTGGTGCCGTGACGACCAGGTGTGATGTGCTGCGCCAGCCAGTCTTTGGAGAGAAACGCGCCCATCGGAAAGCCGGCGGCCATTGGCTTGGCAATACAGATCACGTCAGGTGTGACGCCGAATTGCTCAAAAGCGAAGAGTCGGCCTGTGCGTCCCATGCCGCACTGGATCTCGTCGAAAATGAGTGCCGCACGGTGCTGATCAGCCAGGCTGCGGCAAGCCTGAAGATATCCCGCCGACGATTCGAAGATGCCGCCTTCGCCTTGGATGGGCTCGATGAAGATGCCACAAACCGTTTCGTCCATGGCGGCGCGTAATGCCTCCAGGTCGTTGCGGGGCACAAAGCGCACTCCCTCCAGCATAGGGTCAAAGCCTGTGCGGTATTTGTCCTGCGCGGTCAGCGCCAATGCCCCCATCGTGCGGCCGTGGAAAGAGTTTTCCAGCGCCAGGACCCTGGTCTTGTGCGGACCGGTGGTTGCGTGACCGGCGGCGCGCACCAGCTTGAGGGCGCCTTCAATGGCTTCGGTACCGCTATTGGTAAAAAACGCGCGATCCAAACCGGACTTCTGGCAGAGCTTCTCCGCTAACAGTCCCTGATATTCGTTGTAGTAGAGGTTCGACAGGTGAACCACCTTGGCAGCCTGCTCGCGCATCACTTTGACGATGCGGGGATGAGCATGGCCGAGGGCATTCACTCCCAGGCCGGACAGGAAATCCAGATAGCGCTTGCCTTCGGTGTTGTACAGATACACACCCTTACCCCGGACCAGCGCCAGGGGATAGCGGGCATATGTGTTCAATAGGTATTTTTGTTCGCGATCAACGATTTCCTGATAAGTATTCACGAAGACGGCCTCACCTGATGTTCATTCTAGTGCATTGCGGATGCCCACGAATTAGCTGAAGCAGGTGTTCGGATCAGCCAACTCCGCTGGGCGATAGCCGTCTCGCGTTTCGCGCCTGAACGCTCGATGTCCAATGCACTATGCGCGCAGCTCAGGCCCTGTTACGCGAAGCACCACAACCCACCGCCTTCCGTGGATGGCTCTTTGCGGCATCGCTCTCCGCGCTATTTTGGGGCGGGTGCCTGACGGCAATCTGGCTGCTGCGCGTCAGGTAGTAAACAGATCAAGTTGTGGTTTCGCTTGTCGGGCCCGACGTGATTCTGTCTAGTGCAATCGCAATCCCCATGCTGAAGAACAGCAGCATAACCAACGGCTCTTCTCCCAAGTTGTAGTGAACGAATGAGGTGAAGGCGAAGGCCACAAATCCCGCATAGATCCCCGTAGCCGTGCCCAGCGCAAAACGATTCTGGTGCCTGAGGCGGAACGAGAGATGCGTCAGAAATACCACGTACGCCACACAGAACCAAAGCCATGCCAGCAACGCCGGAATCCCACGCTCGACGGCGATCTGCAGGTATGTGGAGTGAAAATGGCTTTGCACGTGGTACTGGATAAATCCCCGAATATTCCATTCCAGCCAGTGAACTCGGACCGTCTCCATGCCGATGCCAAACCAGGGATGCTGCCGGATGAGGCGGAGACCATCTCCCCACATCAAAACGCGAAAATGAGTGCCAACATCACTACGGTCCAGCCAATGCAGGCCGCGGGTGTGTTGAATCCAGACAGTTGCTCCCGCCAGGATCAGGATAAGCCCCGCAATCGCTAGCCAGCGCTGTTTTCCTGCACTGATGAGGAGCAGTGTCAACAGGCAGCCAACCCCCAGGCCAGCAACGGCGGCTCGAGTTTCCGTGGCAAACAGAGCTGCGGTTATGCTTAAGAATGCAACAGCGGAGCAGACGATTAGCAGCGGTCTATTGCGACCGGCGGACAAAAGCAGTGCCCAGGCAAGGCAGCCGACCTGCATTAGCATTTCAGCGAACACGACATAGTGTCCCAGAGTCCCCTGAGCGCGGTAGGGCCTGCCGCGAGTCAGTTGCATTTGTGGTTTACCCAGGCCGGAGCGAACGAAATCATCGGGGGTAGCCACAACTATTTCTTGCCAAGTGCTGAGATAGGGGATGTACTTAACCGGAACCCGGACCGCGGCGGGCCGCTCTGCCAAAGTGCGCTGCATTTGCTCAGGAGTGTGAATATTACGGCCGGCAATCGAGGTGACGATGGAATCGGCACGCATTCCCATCGCTACCAGCCGAGACGATGGAGAGAGCTGCATTCGTACCCCGATGCCATAGGCGTACTGCCAGCCGGTAAACAGAGCAGCGCCGAATCCGGAAAACACCAGCAGAATGACAAGCCATCGGACCTGGGAGAGGCGCCGAAGATTCTGCGCCACAACAATACCTGCCAGAACGAGGCAGACCAGTTTCATGCGGTCCCAACTCAGATAGGGTTCGGGGGACAAGATGGTCGAGATCGCGCTCAGGCTCACGAAAGCCAAAAGTGGCGCTGTTAAAGGCTGAGGGAACGGCCGCGCGCGTTCGATGAGGAGCTTCAGCAGCCACAACACCAACGCGATCTTCCACGAGCGTTCTGCGCCCTTGATAGAGAATGGCAGGGCCAAGGCGAAAAGCGCCAGAAAGGCGAAAATAGCGCGGTCGAGTCCTACGACAGCACGAGAGGCTCTGCTGCCATTGTCGATGTGAGACTCTTGCATGTTTTTGGGCAGACTTTCGCGCCGTTGATCAGTCCAGCGTCAATTCTTTACAGCACAATCAATTGGTCCGGTGTGTCTATCTTAACCGCAAAGGATGATTGCTAATTTGAGGTTTGAGGAAATCCGCACTCACCGACATCGATGATCAAAGTGCCACCAATGTTTGCATCTGCGACATTATCTTCCCCGACCGAAAGCTAAATCGATTGGGTTCAGCGTGAACGACTCAGGGCGCGCAATTGAATCTTGTCAAATTCTGGCTTTGCTCAGCCAGAGTGGAATTAGGCTCGCGACAACCGTTGTACAATTGTATGTTGCATTTTTGTCTTTTGCGTGTTCAACGCCAAATTGTAAGATCGAAGCGCTCGTTGCTTGCATCGATGTGAAGAAGTCTGGCTGGCAGGCGACCTGCGGCGACCATTCCTCCGGAGCAGTTCAAGGCAAACTGGTTCGTGTTTGATCGAAGATCCAAACTGCTGAGCACCGTCACGCTATTGCAAGACCTTGCCATTACGGCAAGCGCTTTTGTGGTGGCGTACTATCTGCGCACCCTGCTGGTCCATGTCGATTTCCTCGATCGGCATCTTCCTCCCATCTATCCGTTCTCTCATTACGCCTCACTGATGGTGGCGTTTCTGGCGGCATGGGCGCTGGTCGGATACGCCTCGAAGTTTTACCGCGACTTGGAGATGTCGAACCCTATCCAACTGGGACTCAATCTGCTGAACCAGTTGGCAATCGTACTGCTGCTGGTGTATGCGGGACTTTACCTGTTGCGTCGGGACGACATCAGCCGCACGTACGTTCTTTTGGTCGGCGTGGTCGATTTCACCCTGCTGGTGCTTGGGCGCTACGTCTCGTACAACGGTATCGCCTGGATGCGGCGGCGTTTGCACCGTTACCACTACTTCCTGATTGTGGGTTGCGGCACGCGTGCGCATGAGATGGCCGGATTGATCGAAGAGAGCCGAGGCATGGGGCTGCGGCTAGTCGGATTTGTGGATCCGAATAGCGACGAGTCGAAATTGGGCGACTGGTTCGGCCGCTACGAGGTTTTTCCCGTCGGCCAGATGGAGAAAGTACTGGAAGATCACATCATCGACGAAGTCGTGTTTGCCGTCAGCATGCAGGAACTGGCGCGGCTTGAGCCGGTGATGTCGCACTGCGCCAACGTCGGTGTGAAAACGCGAGTGCAACTGGAATTCCTGCCCTCACCTTATTCGCGCATTTACCTCGAGAATTTCCGCGATGTTCCGCTGCTGAGCCTGTCGACTGCTCCGGAGAGCGAACTGCTACTGCTCCTGAAGCGGGTAGCTGACGTGGTGATGTCGGTACTCTCGCTGGTGCTGCTGTCTCCCTTGATGCTGGCGATCGCGGCGGCGATTCGCATTACCTCGCCGGGGAGCGTGTTGTTCCGTCAAACTCGTTGCGGATTGGGTGGGCGGAAGTTCACACTCTTCAAATTCCGGTCGATGGTGAACAACGCTGAGCAACTCCGGGCCGAGCTCCACCAGCTTAATGAGCGTGACGGACCAGCCTTCAAGATCAGCGACGACCCACGAATTACGCCGGTAGGGCGAATTCTGCGGCGCTTCAGCCTTGACGAGCTACCGCAATTGTGGAATATCCTCCGCGGCGACATGTCGTTTGTCGGTCCCCGTCCTGCCATTCCGGGCGAGGTGGAAAGATACGAACCGTGGCAGCGCCGCCGGCTACGCATGCGTCCTGGCTTGACCTGCATCTGGGTGCTCGAGGGACGCAGCGACGTGGATTTTCACCGCTGGATTCAGCTTGATCTCGCATACATCGACAACTGGTCTCTGTGGCTGGATTGCAAGATCTTCTTCCGGACCATTCCCATCGTTATTTCGGGCAAGGGTGCATACTAAGGGCTGATGGTCTCAGTCCTAATCGTGACGTGGAATTCCGCGCGCTATCTCGAAGCTTGTTTCGCTTCTATTGACCAGCAAGACTATCCGAACTTCGAGGTCATTGTGGTGGACAACGGCTCGGATGAGAGCACGCGCGACATCTTGCGCACGCGTGAGTCCGTCTGGCGCGTCATCTACAACCAGTCGAACGTCGGTTTTGCGGCGGCGCAGAATCAGGCAGTTGGTGCAGCTCAAGGCGATTGGCTACTGTGCCTGAATCCCGACGTGATATTGGCCCGCAATTTTGCGCGCAGCTTGGTTGAGGCCGGCGAAGCACATGGTGAAGCCGGCTGGCTGTGTGGGAAGCTTTTGCGCTGGGACCCCGACGGCAAAGCCGAATTCACACGCACGATCGATTCCACGGGAATTTACTTTACCCGCAACATGCGGCATCTGGATCGCGGCGCAGAAGAACAGGACGCGGGGCAATACGAGCGCGAACAGTGGGTGTTCGGAGCAACGGGCGCCGCGGCAATGCTTCGGCGTTCGTTCGTGGAGGCGGTCTCCGTGGAGGGACAGCTTTTCGACGAAGAGTTTTTTTCCTATCGCGAGGACGCCGACCTCGCCTGGCGAGGCCAGTTGATGGGCTGGAAGTGTCTCTACGTGCCGCAGGCGGTGGCCTGGCATGTTCGGCGTGTTACCCCAGAAAGGCGCGAGCGTCTGCCGCACGAAATCAATTGGCACTCGGTAAAGAACCGCTTTCTGATGCGGGGAAAGAACGCGTCCGGCTGGTTATGCCGGCGGCTGTTCTGGCCGGTGCTGACGCGCGATCTGACGGTGCTCGGTTACGCTTTGCTACGAGATTGGCGGATGCTCGATGCGATCGCCTATCCAGTGCGGAATTTGAGCAGCGTGCGCAGGAAGCGGGCTGTTGTCCAGACGCGGAGACGCGTATCGGACGGCAAGTTACTGTGGTGGTTTTCCGACGCACCGCGAGCGATTGATTCTGAGGCCGCGGTTCCGGCCTCGGCAACCAATGGCAGGTCCACCGCCGAGGGCCGGCCTTGAAAATCGCCATTGTCGGGACCAGGGGAATCCCCAATCGTTACGGTGGGTTCGAGCAATTCGCCGAGAAGCTCAGCTCGCAGCTTACAGATCGGGGGCACTTCGTGACGGTATATTGCCGGAAACCGTTCACGACTCCCGAAGACGTATACGATCGGCGGGTTCGGCGGGTCATTCTTCCCAGCATTCATCAGAAGCACCTGGACACCTGGTCCAGTGGCCTGATTTCCTGTATTCACGCGGCCTTCAGCGACAATGACCTCGTCTTGCTGTGCAATGTGGCCAATAGCCCGTTTGCGTGGTTTCCGCGAGTACTCGGCAAACCGGTCGTTCTGAACGTGGATGGCCTCGATCGCCGGCGCGGCAAATGGAATGCCCTAGGCCAGGCTCTGCTGCACCTTTGCGAGTGGGTCTCGACCTTCACGCCCACACATGTCGTTACCGACGCCAGATCAATCCACGATTATTACCGTCAGCGATATGGCAAGGATTCGACCGTAATCGGGTATGGATCGGATGTACCCCAAAAGAAGTTGAGTCTCGAACCTTATGACTTGCAGCATGACTTGCAACCGGAACGATATGTGCTTTATATCAGCCGGCTGGAGCCGGAAAACAATCCTGAGCTGGTGCTCGCCGCCTGGCGCAAAGTACGGACGGATTGGCCACTGGTCATGGTAGGCAATAACCGCTACGACTCAGGGTATGAGGAGCGCCTGCGTCAGCAGGCGGACGAACGTGTGCGATTCACCGGAGCCGTTTACGACGATGGGTACTGGGCGCTGCAAAAGCACGCAGGAATCTTTGTTTTCGCCTGCGAAGTGGGAGGCGTGCATCCGGCGCTGATTGAAGCGATGGCTTCGCAGACGGCGGTGTTGTCGCTGGATTCTTCGGAGAACAACGAAACCGCCGGCGATGCCACGATTCGCTACGGCAAGTCGCCCGACGAGCTTGCGCGAAAGTTGCAGGCTTTGCTGGACGATGAGGAGGCGCGGCGACATTGGGCCGCGCGAGCAGTGGAGCGGGCGGATCATATGTTTCGTTGGAAGAAAGTGGCGGAGCAGTACGAAAAGTTGTTCGCCGAGTTGCTCGGTCGGGGTTAGGATGCGCCGAGTGTTTCGCATGCGACCTGGCAGTAAGCACGAACCGCCGAGCGTCGGTTAATGCCGCCCGGCACACCCGCTAACGCGCTTGCAATTATGCGCAGCAGCATTCCCGCAATGATACCGGCGCGTAAGACAAGAACACTTACTCTAGAGAAATGCTTGGCGGCGTAGCGCAGCATATTGGCGTACCAGAATACTTGACGGTCGCGAAACCTGAGTTGTCCTACGCTGTGGGCGCCGTCGTGTTGAAACCTCGCTGCCGGACAGTACACGATTTTACCGCCGGCTTTTTGGATCCGCGCGCACAGATCCACGTCCTCAAACCACACAGGAAAGAACCGCGAATCCATACCCCGCAAACTCTCCCATATCTCGCTCCGAATGGCCAGACACGCACCAGCAGGCTGCTCGACCGGTTGCTCGCGGGAATAATCTGCGTCAAGACAACGATAGCTGCGATTCACTGGGTTCGACGGCCAAAACTGATTGATGCCGAGGACTTCGAACAGCAAGCTGGCCAGCGTGGGCAGCCGGCGGAATGCGAAGCCTTTGGCGGGCCAATCGCTCTGCAAAAGCGCGCCGCCCACGGCGGCAGCTCCGGAGCGAGTGAGACAAGTCAAAAGTTCATCAATCGCTCCTGACTCTGCAATGGCATCAGGGTTCAGAATCAGCAGCACATCACTAACCGCGGCACGGGCGCCGACGTTCACACCCGCCGCAAATCCTAGATTGCGATGGAGTGACAGGACTTGCAGCGGGATCTCGTCCGCGAGTGACTCCAGTCGGCTGAGGGTGTCGTCGTGGGAAGCGTTGTCAACAACGATGATTTCGCAATCCTGCGGGGCCAGCGCCTTCACGCAGGCCTCGATATGCGCACTCGAGTTGTACGTCACGATGATGACCGAGCAGCGAGGCATAGATTGGAATCACGGATTATAATCTTCGCTTCGTGGAGAATCGGCCCGCGCTGATTTTCTGCGGTCCAATCCCCGAGGCCCCGTTTGCAAATTAGCGAGAGTTCCCTGTCCGGAGTGCTGCTGATCACCCCGCGCGTCTTTGAAGATGCGCGCGGTTTCTTCATGGAAACCTACCGTGCCGACGCCCTGGCTGGCGCGGGAATCCATGAAACTTTCGTGCAGGACAACCATTCGCGTTCGGCACGTGGCGTCCTGCGAGGATTGCACTACCAGCTCAAGAGGCCGCAGGCTAAGCTGTGCCGGGTAACGCAGGGCGAAGTCTTCGATGTCGCCGTGGACATCCGAGTGGGTTCACCGCACTTCGGCAAGTGGGTCGGTGCGGTGCTTTCAGCTGCGAATCGACAGGCGCTGTATATCCCCGTCGGTTTCGCCCACGGCTTTGTTGTCCTCTCGGCATCGGCAGATTTTCTATACAAATGCAGTGACTATTTCGACGCCGCAGACGACTGCGGCGTTCTGTGGAATGATCCGGATATCGGTATTGATTGGCACGTCGACTCGCCCATTCTTTCTGCCAAAGATCAACGCAATCTGCCGCTCGGTCAAATTCAACGCGATCGCCTCCCCGTTTATCGACCATGAGCCCCCGCATTCTCGTCACAGGAGCCACCGGCCAGGTGGGCTGGCAACTGCAGCGGACCCTCGCACCATTAGGCGAGGTCGTTGCCTGGACGCGTGCGCAGGTGAGCTTCGTTGATCCGCAAGAAGTGGCGAATGGGATCAGACAGATTGCTCCCGACGTTGTCGTGAACGCCGCCGCCTACACCGCTGTTGACAAGGCAGAGAGTGACCCGGAGGCGGCTCAGGTTGTTAATGCCGTTACACCAGGGCGCATCGCCGAGGAACTCGCCCGCACCGGTGGACTGCTGATTCACTATTCCACCGATTACGTCTTCGACGGCGGCAAGACTGGACCATACGTCGAAGATGACGCGACAGGCCCTCTGAACATTTACGGAAAGAGCAAGCTGGCCGGCGAGCACGCCATTGCAACTAGTGGATGCCGGTACTTGATCCTGCGGACCTCCTGGATATACGACATTCGCGGCAAGAACTTTCTCCGCACGGTTCTAAGACTGGCGCGCGAAAAACCTGAATTGCGGATGGTAGCCGACCAACACGGCGCTCCCACATGGGCAAGGGCGATTGCTGAGGCCACCGCTCAGGTCGCAGCGCAATGCCTGTCAGCAGGGTCGAGCGCAAGCGGCATCTTCCATCTGTCTGCCGCCGGCGAGACTTCCTGGGCAGGCTTCGCTCAACAGATACTGGAAGAGTATGAGGCGTTGGCCGAGTGGCCGGCGGATACCGGCGAATGGGGAGCACCCCTACTCGCCCAGCGTGTCGTTCCCATATCGACTGGCGAGTTTCCCACCGCGGCTCGACGACCAGCTAATTCCGTTCTCTCCAACGAAAAGCTCGCGAGCCGATTCGGGTTGCGATTGCCTGATTGGCGGGTTCAACTCAGGTTGGCGCTGCAAGATGCTGTCCGCTGACCTGCAGTGCCTCCCTGACAGGACGTCTTCACCAAGAAAAAGGGCAGCTTGATAGGCTGCCCGACGAATCAGAGTCTGCAATTTTGTTATTGGGCCAGTACGTGCTTTGCCGTGTCGCCCCTGAAGGTCATTTCGATCAGCACGTGCTCATTCTGCGCATTCTCGGTATAGCGCTGCTCGGTGGTCTTCGCCTTCTCACTGAGTGGAACCAGGCTGCACTTCGCTTTGACCTCAGTCTTACCGTTGGCCGACTTGAAGATCATAATGTGCTCGGCGCCCTGCATCTCGTGAATGATCTTGTAGTCGCCTGCCGGTAACAGAGTCCCGCCAACCACGGTCGGAGCGGTGAAGGTAATCTCATACTTCGGAGCAATTCCCATCGGGTTGTCTTTGGCCACCAGTAAAGTGGTCGCGCCGACCACGAAAATGGCCGCAATCAGCACGGCTAACATACGTTTCTGACAATTCATAAATCCTCCATGAAGGCCGCTATTTAGCGGTACATAATAATCCACCATCAGTGTAGAGTCCTGTCATCAAAAGTGGCAGTGAGATACATCACAATCGGGTGTGAATGTGAAGCATTTGTTTCATTTTGCTAAACACAGTTAAGAAACTGTAAAGGTCAGATTTCGAAATCCGGAAGGGCCGTTTCGGCGCCAGTAGACGACAAAGATAACCTTCGCAGAGTGCGCTGCAGCGAATCGGCCATGCGTTCGAAATTCTGACGACTCATGGTGTCCAGCAGATCACCAGCCAGAAAGACGAGCGAGCCACTGAGCCGTACCTCGCCGTGCCATCGAATTTCCGCCATCCCGTCAACCGGGGTGATACGGAATCCGAGTTCGAACTGTAGCGGACTGCCAGCAATAACTCCGTGCCCACGATACCCAACCCGGTGTGGGCGAGAGGCTTCGCTCAGCTCCATAGACAAGTTGATGCGACCGTTGATTCGGCCGATGTCAAGTAGGGTCCTAATGGTGAAGTGCGTGGCATCCTCGATGGTCATGCTTTCGAGATCAGGAAGGAGCGGCGCAAAGCGCTCTGGCGTGGACAGAAGATTGAAAGCTGCTTCAGGATCGCACCGAACGACAAATGTGCCGGAGTGGGTCACTCATGAAATCGTAGCAGGCCACACCTGCGGGGGATGTCTCGTGCGCCGGGGTAGACTCAGGGTATATTGGCACTCGGCCCAAGTCCTCATGAATGACCAGTCTTCGGTTACGCTGCAGGAATTTCGCGCGGCCCTGGGGCGATTTGCCTCCGGGGTCACAGTGATCACCGTGGAAACGCCGGGCGGGGACATTCACGGTATGACGGCCAGTTCTTTCTGCTCTGTCTCTCTGCGACCGCCTCTTGTGCTTGTGTGCATCGACCACCTGGCCGAGACTTACCTGCACGTGCGCGAACGCGGGCGTTTCGGGGTGAGTATTCTGCGAGAGGAACAGGAGGCTTTGTCGGAATTCTTTGCCGACCCCGAGCGCAATCCTGACGTTGCGCGGCGTCTTGACATTCGTTACAAACAGATGAAGAGTGGGGCGTGGGTGGTGGAGGGTACTCTGGGCAACCTGGACTGCGTCGTCGTACAAGCCCTTGCCGCCGGGGATCACACCATCTTTGTTGGTGAAGTGAAACAAGTTAGCGTGGCTGAGGGGTCTCCGCTGCTGTACTTCCGTGGCCGCTACGGGGCGCCGCACACCACAGCGAAAAGTCGACGTCCATAGGCCCTCTGAACCCGTCGACCAGGGTGCGAGGAAGTTACTTTCTGCGCTATGCTTCCAGAATATCCTTCCGCGAGAGGGTCTCGCGCTGAGGTCTGACTGTGCCGGTAAGAGCCTTTAAGCGCTCGATGCCACAGAGTCTGCCGGGCTCTGGAGTGGCCTCGTACCTACGTTTGGTTCGCGAGGGCGAGATGGTGTCGCGCGAGGCCGCAGTTCAGCTGTTACGGTGCGACCGCGCGGTACTGCCGGACGTGCTGGAGACCGCCTGTTTCCTCAAAGAGCAATATCGACCCGGCGTTATTACCTACTCACGTAAGGTGTTTCTGCCGCTGACCAATCTGTGCCGCGACTACTGCGCCTATTGCACGTACCGGCGCGATCCGGGGCAGCCGGGAGCGCACACCATGACTCCGGACGAAGTGCTGGATGTGGCTCGCCGCGGCGAAGCCCTGGGTTGCACGGAAGCGCTGTTTTCGCTGGGCGACAAGCCGGAAGCGGAGTTTTCCGAAATGCGTCAGCTGTTGCGCAAACGAGGCTACCGCAGCACACTTCACTTCCTGGAGGCAATGTGCGAACTGGTACTACAGGAGACCAAGCTGTTGCCGCACTCCAATCCCGGCCTGATGAGCGCCAACTGGATTGAGCGTCTAAGTCGCACCAATGCCAGCCTCGGCTTGATGCTGGAAACGACGAGCCCAAACCTGATGCAACCAGGTAGCGCGCATGAGAAGGCGCCTGACAAAGTCCCTTCACTGCGCCTGAAGACCATCGAGGATGCCGGCAAGCTAGGCGTGCCGTTCACCACGGGAATCCTGATAGGAATTGGCGAAACACTCGAAGATCGTGTCGATTCCCTACTGGCTATCAAGCGTCTGCACGAGCAATACGGTCATGTACAGGAAGTCATCGTGCAGAACTTTCGGGCGAAACCCGACATTCCGATGGCGAACTCGCCCGAACCGGATACGGAAGACCATTTGCGAACGCTGGCGGTGGCGCGCCTGGTTCTGCGCGACATGAATATCCAAGCCCCACCAAACCTCAGCGACGATCACTATGCAGACCTCTTGCGCGGGGGAATTGACGATTGGGGCGGAGTGTCGCCCCTGACGCCCGATTACATCAACCCGGAAAAACCGTGGCCGCACCTCGATGAACTGAAGCGGCGGACCGAAGCCGCGGGGCAACAACTTCGTCAGCGGCTGCCCGTGTATCCTGAGTTCGTATCGGGCATGATTGATCGCGGTGGGCTCCTGGCCGGACGCCTGCTGGCGGCCTCCGACGATCACGGCTATGCCAAGGCAGCGTAGATGGTAGTTGTGCTCTCAGGCGGTACCGGAGGCGCCAAGCTGGTGCAAGGCTTGAAGCACGTCGTGCCCAACGAGAGCCTCACGGTCATCGTTAATACGGCCGACGACCTGCAGTGCTGGGGCCTGCACGTCTCCCCCGACGTCGATTCGATCCTGTATGCCCTTGCAGACGCCATCAGCCCGGAGCGGGGCTGGGGTCTGGACAACGAGAGTTTCCGCTGCCTAGAGCGCATGGAGCAACTTGGCCAGCCGGCGTGGTTTCGGCTAGGTGACCTCGACCTGGCCACTCATCTGGTGCGCACCAATCTGCTGTGCGATGGCGAATCGCTGAGCAGTGTTACGGCAGAGCTGGCGCGGCGAATGGGCATCAGAACTCGTGTTTTGCCAATGTCGAACGACCGCGTTGCCACCATGCTAGACACTCCCCTGGGGACCCTGAACTTTCAGGAGTATTTCGTCCGCGAGCGTCACCAGGTGGAAGTGCGCGCGGTGCATTTCGACGGAGCCGAGAGGGCCAAACCCGCGCCGGGAGTGCTTGAATGCCTCCATTCCGCCGACGTGATCATACTGGCTCCCAGCAATCCGGTGACCAGTATCGGCCCGATTCTGGCCGTACCCGGAATGCGCGAGGCGCTGCGGCAAGCTTCGGCCCCGGTGACCGCCGTCAGCCCGATCATTGGTGGCGATGCATTCTCCGGCCCGGCAGGCACTCTGATGAAACGTAAAGGATGGCCCAGCACCATCGCCGGGGTGGCGCAAGCTTATGAAGATTTTCTCGACATTTTGATTGTTGACCTAGCCGATCATGCCGACGCCGATCACCTGCGCGAGGGCGACCTGCACGTCCTCTGCGCCAATACCATCATGAAGACGCCGCAAGATAAGCAGGAACTCGCGCGCTTTACCCTGCACGCCGCGATGCAAGCGCGTGGAGCGAAGATCTAGGACCATGCCCACCGCCCTGCTGATTCCAGTCAAGACCATGGGCAACGCCAAACAGCGGTTGGGCGACGCCTTCGACCAGTATCATCGCACGTTGTTAGCTGAGGCGATGCTGCGCGACGTACTGACTGCGGTCAGCGGCGTGGCCGACCGCGTCGACGTGTTTCTGGTGACGGGAGACCCGCAGGCGCAATCGTTGGCCACACAGTTCAAATTTGGCATCATCGAAGACCGTCGCAACGAAAGCGAGACAGCCGCCATCGAAATGGCGAGCGGGTGGTGCGAAGATCGCGGCTACAACGCCACGGTTGTAATTCCGGCAGACATCCCGCTGATTACGAGCGCCGAGCTCCAGGAGGTTTTTGCTGCGGCCCCGCCTCAGGGCGCCGTGTTCGTTCCCGCCTACGATCGCCGGGGAAGTAACTGCGTACTGCGCAGGCCGGCAAACATTATTCCGCTTCGCTTCGGCAACGACAGCTTCCTCCCACACTGCGAGAGCATGAGGAAAACCGGCAAGCCGCTGGTCATCCTGGAAATGTCGGGTATCGGGCTCGACATCGACAACCCGCACGAACTTGAGCTCCTTTTGCAGCGCCAGGGAGAGACTCATTCACAGCGCCTGCTGCGAGAGTGGGGCTACACGATCCAGTCGACTTCATCTCTGGGAGCGGCCGGCTGATGCCGCGAAAGCCAGCTTCTGTAGAAGATCCTTACAAAGAAATCCGCGTCATACCGGTCATGGGTATTGGCGAAGTGACACCTCGTGATTCCGTCGCCGACCTCATCGTTGATGCCCTGGTCCTTGGAGGCCGTCGCCTGCAAGAAGGCGACATTTTGGTGATCAAGCACAAAATCGTTGCCAAGGCGGAAGGGCGGACCGTTGCACTGGACGAGATCAAGCCATCGGGGACTGCCCGACGTTTCGCGCGAGAGAACGGTGTTGATGCGCGTGTGGTCGAACTGGCGCTGCGAGAGGCGAAGCGGGTTGTGCGCAAAGAGCACGTGCTGATCACCGAAACAGCTCATGGATTTGTGTGTGCCAACAGCGGCGTCGATGTCTCCAACGTCGATGGCGGCAAAACGGCGGTGTTGCTTCCGGTCGATCCGGATCGGTCTGCCGCGACAATCTCCCGAAAGATCAAAAAGCGCACCTCGCTTCACGTCCCTGTGATCATCGCCGACAGCTTTGGTCGCGCCTGGCGCGAAGGCTTGAATGAGGTCGCGATCGGTCTGTTTGGAATGGTGCCGTTGCACGACTACCGTGGCCAACGCGACCTTTACGATTACGAGATGCACGCAACAGAAGAGTGCGTGGCCGACGAACTGGCATGCCTGGCTGGGCTGGTGTGCGGAAAAAATAACTCCATTCCGGCTTGTATAATTCGAGGTTATCGCTACCGTCGCGGCAGCGGCACGGCCCAGCAGATCGTACGTCCCGCCGCGAAAGACTTGTTCCGCTAGTTGGTCAACCGAGAGAGCATTTCGTGGCACAGGGCCGCGAAACGGCTCACCTCAGGAGGCAAGAAGCGATGGTTCGACCGAGTTGGTGCGACCGGCGAGCGCTGCAGGAGAGTCGCTGGGACGATGTCTGCGACCGAATCTCGCCCGCTGTTCGCAACGCGCTGGAGCAAGTTCTGACATCCCTCGACGGCAGGGTTCTGGGCCGTGATCAATGCCTTCTCCTGGCGGGCGTCAGCGCCGATGATCTCTTCGGGCTTGCTGTTGCCGCCAACGAAATCCGCCGGCAATTAGCGGGAGAGGTCATCAGCTACGTCATCACCCGCAATATCAATTTCACCAACGTCTGCTTTGTCGGTTGCAAGTTCTGCGCCTTTAGTGTTTCCCCGCGTGATGAAACGGCATACTTTCTCACCCCGGATCAGGTTGGCGAGAAGGCACGTCAAGCCGCGTCCTGGAGCGCGACCGAAGTCTGCATACAGGGCGGGCTGCCGCGCAATCTTCCGCCGTTTTACTACCGCGACGTGCTGCGGGCTGTGAAGGCCGCCGCGCCGTTCATGCACATTCACGCCTTCTCGCCAATGGAAATCACCTACGGCGTGGAACTCACCGGCATGAGCCTACGCGACTATCTGCTGATGCTGAAGGGAAATGGCCTCGACACTTTACCGGGCACGGCCGCTGAAATTCTCGACGATTCCGTTCGCCTGGTCTTATCGCGCAACAAGCTCAGCACTGCGCAGTGGATCGACGTCATTCAGACCGCGCATGAATGCGGCATCCGCAGCACCTCAACCATGATGTATGGCCATCGCGAGACGACCGAGCACTGGGTAAACCAGCTCCTCCTGCTTCGCGAAATCCAGTCGCGAACAGGTGGCTTTACGGAGTTCGTACCTCTCGGCTTCATTCACGACAAAACCCTTCTGTATCAACAGGGTTTAGCGCGCTCGGGAGGAACGCTCGAAGAGCACATCAAGGTACATGCGCTGGCGCGGGTGATGCTGGCTGGCTCTATCAACCATATCCAGGTGTCATGGGTGAAGCTGGGCCGCGAAGTCTCGCAACTGGCGCTGCTGGCCGGCGCTGACGATTACGGCGGAACGCTGTTCGAGGAGAACATCTCTCGTTTGGCTGGCGCTACCGCTGGGCAGTACGTGTCGGCGGCCGAGTTCCACGAGCGTATCCGTGAGCTCGATCGCATTCCGGCGCAACGCAATACCACCTACACAAAATACTTCGACTCTCCTGCTCCGACTGTGCCTGAGCCGGTCGCCACAGGAGACGCCGCTTGATTGCGATCGTCGGCGGCACTGGCCCTGAAGGTTCGGGACTGGCGCTGCGCTGGGCGCGTGCCGGCGAGCAGGTCGTGATTGGTTCGCGCGATGGAGCCCGCGCCCAAGCCGCCGCTGCTCAAATTGCCGAGAAGGCAGGCGCCCTCGGCAGCGTCGAAGGGGTGGAGAACGGTGTCGCCGTAAAGATGTGCGACACAGTAGTGGTAACTGTTCCTTTCGCTGGACAGGCCGACCTGCTCAGGCAACTCAAGCCGGCTTTTCGCCAAGGCACGGTACTGATCGACGCAACTGTGCCGCTGGCAGCCGCGGTCGGAGGGCGCCCGACCCGCATGTTAGGTGTATGGCAAGGCTCTGCCGCAGAGCAGGCGGCCGAGATTGTGGGCAAGAACGTAATAGTCGCGGCAGCCTTTCACAGCCTCTCGGCCACGCTGCTCGATTGCGATCGTGATGTGGATTGCGATGTCATTGTCTGCAGCGACGATGACCGCGCGCGGCAGGTTGCTTCCGAGCTGGCGGTAAAGATTCCCGGCGTTCGCGCCATCGACGGCGGCAAGCTGGAGAACGCCCGCATCGTCGAGTCGATTACGGCGCTACTGATTACCCTGAACCTCCGACACAAGGTTCACGGCGCGGGCATTCGCGTCACCGGGCTGGGAATCTAGTAATTGGCACTCAACCGTTAGCCTTAGCTTTTAGAACTCTGGGCTGAGTGCTAAGTGCTCTGTTTTAGCCACCTGCCACTAGCCACCTGACCTCACGCCTCCCTCAAGGCCTTCGTAATCGGCATCTGCGACGCGCGCACGGCGGGCAACAGCCCACCGACAATGCCCATTATGACCGCGAACATCAGACCCACCGTCACAATCTGCGGTGTGATTTTGAAGGCGAACGCCAACTCGCTGAAGCTTTGCGTCTGTCCTGTGCCGGCGGTGAAGCCGTTCATAGGCACGGCAAGCAGGCATCCGATAATGCCGCCGACCAGCGCCAGAAGCATCGATTCCATCACGAACGATAGCAGGATGCTGAGGCGCGAGAATCCGAGCGCGCGCAATGTGCCGATCTCGCGCGTACGCTGGGAAACGATGGCGTACATCGTGTTCATTGCCCCGAACACAGCGCCAATGCCCATCACGATGCCCACGAAGGCCGCCAAGATCTTGAGTGCCGTAGCGATGCCGCCCGCCTGATTTTCGTAATACGCACGTTCCGAGTCGGCCTGCACTTGCATCTGGGGATTGGCGCGCAAGTCTTTGTCGAAGCTCGACAGTACGGCCGGATTGGTAAGCCGCACCGTAAGCGACTCGCAGCCGCCATTGCGACCCACAGCCGGACCCATAGCGTTGTAGTCACCCCACATCTCGCTCTCGAACGAGCTGCCGTCTGCGGTGAACAATCCGACTACCTTGAATTCCTTGCGTTGCACCTTGACCACATCGCCGATATTGAGTCCATTCACACGCTCGGCAATCTTTTTACCGACGATGACCTCGAAGAGTCCGGGCTCAAACATCCGCCCCTCCACCAGCTTGATGCCATTGCGCACCTTGAATGCCTCGGGTGTCACCCCTCGCATGGTGATGTTCGTCGGCTGGTTGTCGGTCTTCTTCGGTTTGCTGGCGATGATCACAATTTCGCAGGACGCCAGTGGCGTGCCGCTGCTATCGCGTGCAATCCGCGGGTCAGTCATGATTGTTTTTGCGTGCCCAATGTCGATCCACGAGGTCAGCTCCGAAAGTGAGCCACGCTGCGTCACGATGGCATTGTTATCTGTACCTGTAGCGCGAAGTGCAGCTTGAAATCCTGCCGCCATTGACGCAATGACCACCACCGCCCCCACTACCAGGGCAATTCCGAATATGGCCAGCAGGGTCACCTTCCACCGCTGCCGCAGATTACGTATGTTGTAGCGAATTGGAAGCGCCATGTTACACCTGCCTCAACGCGTCGGTGATGCGCGCGCGATACGCCAGCAACGCCGGAATGAACCCCGCCAGCAGACCCAGCAGGAGCGCAATTCCCACCCCCAGCGCGGCAATTTCCGGCGAGAGTCCGAGGTTCGGGAAGCCTCGCAGCACGTCACCCAGGAACGGCACATACGTGAGCCCCGTGATGATGCCACGGGCGATCAGAATTCCCAGCAAGCCTCCCATAAGTCCGAGCAACAATGCCTCGCTGAGAATCAGCCCCATGACCAGTCCGCTGGAGAATCCGAGCGTCTTCAGAACGGCGATTTCCTGTTGACGTTCACGTACTGCGATGCTCATCGTGTTGGCCGTCACCAGAAGGATGGTGAAGGCCACCGCCATGCCGATACCATTGAGCAGCAGTGCCAGGTTTCCTGCCAGCGCGACGAAGCCTGCGCGAAACGCCTGTTCGGTCTCCGTCTTGGTCTGGTTATCGCTGTTTTCAAAAGCCTGGTCGATTTCCTTCGACATCGCGCCCGCGTGCGATGGATCATCGATCTGCGCCGTAAGCGTGCCTATGCCCACCTGTCGTCCCGTCGCTTCGTAGAGGTACTTGAAATTGAAGTACATCGCACCCAGATCAGTGCCGGGATACTTGGCCTCGTCCGTATCGTAGATACCGTCAATGACAAAATCGAAAGGCTTGCCTACGCGATACGGCGGAATGAAGCTTTCCAGCTCAAAGGTGTCGCCGATCTTCCATCCAAACCGCTGAGCCAGCTTGCGCCCGACAATGGCGCCACGCACGTCACTAAGCCATCTTTCCTTTTGGTCTTCGGGCAACATAATTTCTGGGTAAATGCGTAAGAACGCTTCCGGCTCTACCGCCAGGTTGGGGAAGAAATTCTTGGGATCGCGGTAGATTCCGCCGAACCACGACACGATCGTTGTGTCAGTCACACCCGGCAAGGCGGCAATTTTCTGCTTGTAGTTGATGGGCAGATTGTTCGCCAGGCTGACATAGTCGCGAACCACCAATCTGCGCGTGCTGCCCGCATGCAACCCGAAGTTCACTGCCGCGATCACCGTCTGCAGGACGCAGAACAGGAAGATGCACACCGACATCGCCAGTACGGTGCTGGTTGTGCGCAACCAATTCTTGCGAAGATGCTTGAGGATAAGAGGTGCGAATTTCATATCACTCCGTCAGCACTCCTTTGTCGAGGTGTCGCTGGGTGTGCGCTCGCGAGGCCGCCCGCGGGTCGTGCGTTACCATCACGATCGTCTTGCCGAACTCCCGGTTGAAGGTCTGCATCAGGTCAAGAATTTCTTCGGCGCTCTTGCTGTCGAGATCGCCCGTTGGCTCGTCGGCCACCAGCACGGCCGGATCGGTGACGATGGCGCGGGCGATGGCCACCCGCTGTTCCTGTCCACCGGAGAGCTGCCGCGGATAGTGCTTTGAGCGATCTGCCAGCCCCACTATGCGCAGCGCCGTCAGCGCACGCTCGCGCCGTTCTTTCTTCGAGAGATGACTCAGCAGTAGCGGCAGCTCGACATTTTCCACAGCGTTCAACACCGGAATCAGGTTGTAGAACTGGAAGATGAATCCCACATTGCTGCTGCGCCACTTGGCCAGCTCGCCTTCCGAAAGCGGCGTGAGATCCGTTCCGGCCACGTGCACGCTTCCCGAAGTCGCGCGATCGATGCCGGCGATCAGGTTCAACAGCGTTGTTTTGCCTGAACCGGACGGCCCCATGAGCGCCATAAACTCGCCTTGCGGCACTTCGAGAGTCAGACCGTCCAGCACTTTGATCTGCTGGCTGTCACGCTGGTAAATCTTCACGACATTTTGCACACTGACGGCGCCTGTCTTGGCGGCCACTGCGGTTGCACTCATGAGTAGCTCCTGAAGCTTCGCTAACTTTTGAACTTGACGGACGAGCCGTCCTGCAATTTCTGCGGAGGGTTGTTGACGATGGTTTCCGATCCCGCCAGTCCCGACTTAATGATGATCTCGCCCCTCAGTTCGTTACCCGTCACGACTGCGACTTCGCGGGCTTTCTTGTCCTCGACGACGTACACCACCTGCTTGCCGTTCTTGGTAACGACCGCCTCTTTCGGCACCGTGATGATACGTACCGGCGTAGTATTTTGCTCGCCCTTCTTGCCCGGTTCGAGGAAGGTAACGTTACAACTCATCTCCGGCTTGATGAGCATGTCCTTGTCGAGAATGGAGACCTTTACGGTCACAGTTGCTTTGGTTCGGTCAGCCGTGGGAATTACCTGCCGCAACACACCCTTATAAGTGTGGTTGGGAATCGCCTGCACGTTAATGTCACCCGGATATCCCTGCGCCAACTGACCTACGTTTGCCTCATTCACATCGACTTCGGCTTCCAGCGAGTTCATGTCGGCAATGGCCACGATCGCTCCCGAGGAGGTCGAAATATTCACTCCCGGCGGAATCGGCGCCACGCTCTCGCCGACTTCCGTCATCTTCTTCACCACGATCCCATCGAACGGCGCCTTGATTTCCGTAAACTCGAGCAGAGTTTCCTGCATCTTTAGTGTGGCTTCGTTCTGCTGCAGGGTGGCATCGGCAATACGCACTCTGGAGTTGGCGCTGTCGAGCGCGTCCTGCGAAACCACGCCCTGCTTGAACAGCCCTTCCTGGAGGCGCGCCTGGCGCTGCATTTCCGCCAGGTTTGCTTGGGCATACTCAATATCGGCCTTAGCCTTGTCGATGGAAGCTTTGTAATCGCTATCTTCCAACCGGGCAATCACCTGCCCCTGTTTCACATAGCTGCCTTCCTCCACATACAGCCCTGAAAGCCGACCCTGAATCTTCGACGAAATCACTGACTGGTGACGCGCCACAAGATAACCCGAGGCTGTCAGGATAGGTGTTCCCGCGCTCGGCCCCGATGTTGTCTGAACACTTGCCTGTACCGGCTCAACTTCAACGGCCGCAAAGCTGGTGAGCACGGATTTGTTGCGCGCAACATAGAGTCCCGCTGCCGACGCAGCGGCCAGTAGCACGAGCACGAAAATCCACAAGCCCCACCTGCGTCGCTGGGTCGGATTGCGCTCGATCCGCAAGGATGCCAGTTCTTCCTTTAAGTCCCGCATACCGGGTTCGCGGCTCTCCTCCAAGTGAATGCCAATAGCATCGCACTCTTCGTCCGGGTTTGGAAGGGTAACCGGTTTTGTAGCGGTCGATTGCGGCATTTCGTCCTCTCAAGAACTCAGCACGTTGCCCTAATGTTGTCATGATGCGGCAGCTTCTATGAGGTAAACAGTGCCGATTGTCAGCGTCGGCGGATGACAAATGTCACGATTTTTCAAGGTGCCCTGGAGGCTGGCGGCATTCGTAAAAAGGAAAATGCAATTAAGTATTCACACATTATTAGCGGCCCCCAATTGGCTTCTCTTCTTAGGGACCGAGCTCAAATTCATGACGCAGACAGCACAGTCCAGTATGATGGCGGCATGAGCCCTCGCTGGCTGTGCGTAGCCGCCGTCTGTCTGGTGTTGTTTGCTCCCGCCTGTAAGAAGCCAACGGCGCAAAAGCCCGTCGTGGTACACGTTTTCCGCGATCTTTACTCCCCCTATGCCCACGAAGTCGACCACCGTATTCTTGACTTCCAGTCGTCCAATCCACGACTCCCTTCCGGAGCGCCGGTAGTAGTCGAGTCCATCAACGAGGTGGACTACAAAAGCGCACTCAAGGGCAATTTCGACAAGCAAGTGAAGGTCGAAGCGGTAATTCTCAATAGCCCTGCGGACGCGGGAGACAATCCAACGCTGGTCGCTCAGCTAGCACACTCAGCCAATATCTGTGGCGCCGTGAAAGCTTGTCCTGCTGTTGTACCCGCATTTATCTTGCCGTCCTCGACAGGCGACCAAGCCGCCGCGGCTCAGGTCTTTATCGACTTTCTTTCCAAGGCAAAATAGCGAGCTTGTAACGGCCTATCGACCCTTCTTTTTGGCCGACCGCTTCTGTACGCTCCTCGTCTTCGCTCTCTTCTTCGCCGCCGCTGGCTTCTTCAATTCGGCACCGGGCTCCGGCAGACTCTTGTCCTCCGCGGCGCGCCACAGGTACCAGCAAGCCACACTACGATATGGACGCCACTTCTCTCCGTACGCCTGCAACTCCTTCGGCTTCGGCAGCTCGTCCATCTGATTCATTTTGGCGAACCCCTTGCGCACGCCGAAGTCATCTACGGCCAGCACATCAGGCCGCCCCAACCGAAAGATCAGCAGCATCTCTACTGTCCAGCGACCGATGCCGCGTACCTGGGTCAGGTGTTCGACCAGATCCTCGTCGCTCATCCGATGCGCCGCTCTGACCGTGGGCACCGTGCCGTCCAGCGCCTTCGCGGCAAGATCGCGAATGGCCAGCATCTTGGCTTGCGAGAGACCGGCCGAGCGGAGCAACTCCGGTGTAGCGGCCAGAATCTGTTCGGGTGAAGGGAAGGCCGCGGCTTCTCCGTGACGTGTCCGGATGCGGCGCGTGTTCTCGGGAAACAATGCTTTGACCCGATTGGTAATCGTCGCGGCCACCTTCCCGTTCAACTGCTGGTAGATGATTGCCTCCATCAGCGATTCGAACAGGTTCTGCGTCTCTTCTGGCTGGAGCCCGCACGGTCCGGCCTTAGCAATAATTTTCCCTAGCTTGCGGTCCACGCTCGACAGATGAGCGATGGCAGCAGTGTGATCGAGTTTCCTGGGCATAATATCGGCAGCCGTTGGAGTGGTTAAGCCTTCGGCTCTGTTGGTGGCGTCTCCGCTGCTTCACTCTCCAGAGCCGTAATCGTTTCGTCGTCAACGTTCCAACGTTGCAAAATGCGAAAGATAACACGGCTGCCAAACCCCGCGCGCACCAGCGAGCGAAAAACCTTCGCTGCCTCGTGACGAGTTGCTGGTTTTCCGATGCGTTTGCGCTGCAGATATTCGCGCGCCAACTGCTCTTCGTTTACGTCCTCATACGCCGCGCCGACGGTCTTCTCGATGACGTCGCCATGGACACCCTTGGCCTTCAAATCCTGCACCACCCGCATGCGCCCAAACTTCTCGTTTTCGCGCCGAAACCGGGAGTAGCACTCGGCGTAGATCGCGTCATTCAGGTACTTCTGTTCCTTGAGCTTAGCGATGACAACTTCAACTAGCAGTTGACCCTCTTCGTGCTGGCGCCGCACCTTCTCCCGCATTAGCCGCTTCAGTTCTGCGACCGTGCGCATCTTTCGCCCCAGCGCACCTACAGCGTACTCGTACAGCATAGCCTCGTCGTAAATCTTGGGGGTGCGCTTGAAGGGCATGGGGAAGATTATAGGGAAGCAACTAGCAACTAGCAGCGAGTACCTAGCTTTTCTTCGCCGCCCCCGTATGTAGAAGGTAAAGCAGGGCACTCCGATGTGGTGGTTTCTGCATCGCCGGCTCAAGCGAAGGCGAACAACGAGGAGCTAGTTGCTAGCTGCTCACCTCCCCTTTACACTCCTGCATCCATCTGTCACCCTAATCCGTGGAACCCCAATCAATCGTTGTCCTCGATTTCGGCTCGCAATACACGCAGCTCATTGCGCGCCGTATCCGTGAACAGAACGTCTTCTCCGTCGTACTTCCCTGCACCGCCTCGCTCAAGGAAATCCAAAGCTACGCGCCTGCCGGCATCATCCTGTCCGGAGGCCCGTCGTCCGTTTACGAAGCCGATGCTCCCGTCGCCGACCAGCAGGTGCTCCATCTCGGTGTGCCTGTGCTCGGCATCTGCTACGGGCTGCACTACATGACGCAGAAGCTCGGAGGCATAGTGCGCCCGGGCGAGAAGCGCGAGTATGGACACGCTGACGTCGAACTTCTGCGCAACGACTGCGCGCTGTTCAAAGGTC
>DASRAA010000234.1:0-9366 GCA_035638375.1 Binatia bacterium
ATTTGGAGGGATGGAGATCAGGATTGATTCGGAGACCTTCGATCCCGACAGTCATTTCCTCTTCTGGAAGCCGGGTACGGTTGCGTCGAACGAGCCGGACGGCATGGCGTTGCGGCTCGACAAAGGAACAGACCTGATTCTGAATTCGCATCTGCAGCCTTCGGGAAAACCGGAGCCCATTCAACCGAGCATTGGGCTGTACTTCACGGATAAGCCTGCAACCGTGCATCCGATGCTGCTGCAAATGCAGAACGACGCGGCACTCGATATTCCGGCGGGAGAGAGCAATTTCATGGTAACGGACGAGTTCCGCCTGCCGCTGGATGTGGACCTGCTCGGTGTGTATCCGCACGCGCATTATTTGGGCAAAGATTTGTTGGCGACCGCGACGCTGCCGGATGGCACGACGAAGACGTTGATTCACATAAAGCGATGGGACGTGAATTGGCAGGCCGTATATCGGTATGCCGAGCCGGTCCCGCTCCCAAAGAACGCCGTGTTGAAGATGCGGTACGTCTACGATAACTCGGAGGAAAATACAGCTAACCCGAACCATCCGCCGAAGCGAGTCGCGGGAGGGAATTTATCGACCGATGAGATGGCGCACCTCTGGCTGCAGGTCGTACCGAAGAATGATCCCGGGCAGACGGGCGATCCGCGGATGGTGATGCAGGAAGCCTGGGCGAGACACGAAGTGGAGAAGTCGCCGGCAAGCTTTGAGGCGCGTTACAACCTGGGCGAGATGCTCCAGGCGCGGGGAGAGCTGAACGGGGCGATAGAACAGTTTGAGTATGCGGTAAAGGTTCGTCCGACAGATGCTGTTGCCAACAATGCTTTGGGGGGCGCGTTGCTGGCTAAAGGCGATCTGGTAGGAGCATTGCAGCGGTTCGATATTGCGTTGAAGCTGCAGCCCGACTACTTCGACGCGCACTACAATCGGGGCAATGCGCTGGCGGCCCAGGAGGACTTCAGAGGCGCGGCAGCGGAGTTTGCGGAGGCTGCAAAGCTCAATCCTAACGATGCGAATGCGCAGGCGAATTGGGGAACTGCTCTGGTGCAGTTAGGCCGGCTGCAAGATGCCCGATTGCATTATGAGGCGGCACTACGAATCGATCCTGCGAATGAGTTGGCGCGGGAGAATTTACAGCAGCTTGAGCAAATAATGACGCAGGACAAACTTCACTAGCGGAGAAGATCTCGCATTTTACCTACAGGTGGCGCCGGTAGACGCTGAGTTGAAGCTCGGCTCTCCCAAAGGCTTGCGACAAAATCGGATATAGGCGCCCGAGCTACTGGAAGTCGCTTTGTTTGTTGCGCAGTTGCTCAGCGATCTTCAATTCCCGCGCAGCGTCTTCCTGTTTGCCAATGTCGCGGTAGGCTTGTCCCAGAATCTGGTGCGTCATCGGATTGTTGGGATCCATGGTGGCGGCGCGCTGAAGATAGCCAAGCGCCAGGATAGGCTCACCTTTTTTCTCCAACACTTTGCCTAGCAAAATGAAGGGGCCGGTGGAAGTTGAGTCGAGCCATATCGAGCGCTGCAACAGGCGCTCAGCATCATCGTATTTCTGCACGCGCGTATAGGCGTCAGCCAGCTTGTAGTAGGCGGCGGGATTGGCGGGATTTATGGCCAGCTCCTGCTCGAAGTCTTTGATGGCTTCGGGAATTTGCGAAGTAAACAAATGAATCTCGCCAAGTAACTGATGAGCCAGAGGAAGGTGCGGATCGGTGGAGACGGCCTTCTGAGCGTATTCGATAGCGACTGGCGTGTATTCCTGCCGGAAAAGCATGCGGGCCGTAAGAAGGTAGCTGGCGGCTGAATCTGGAGGCAAGTCGAACATTTTGGCGAACGATTTGCGGGCGTTGGGGTAGTCCTTAATGTAGATGTAGGCGATGCCAAGGACGTAGGAAGCATCCACATTAGCCTTGGGATACCAGGCCTGCACCTTTTCTAGATAGGGAATCGCTTCGGTTGGACGACCAGCACGATAGTAGGACAGGCCGAGTAACTCGACGGCTTCCTTGTCGTTAGCGTCCTCGGTCGTTGCCTGCTTGAAGTAATCCGCCGCCTTTAGGTAATCACCCTTCTGGTAATAGACGACGCCGAATGCGTGCGATAGTCCGGCTGGCTTCGGGGTGACGGCACTGAGCGATTGCAGCTGGGCGATGGCTTCGTCATACCTGCCTTGTTGGGACAGACGCAGGATCTGAGAGACTTGGGAATTTTCGTCTGGCGATTTGGCGGTTGGCTGAGTCGACCCTGGCCCTGCTGTTTGTTGAGTCTGGGCCGGTAATTGGAAAGCGATGCTGAAAACAAAGACGAGGAATGCAATAACCCGCAACATGAGGAAGACCTTGAGGTGCCGTCTCCTGAATTAAATCACAATGCAAGGCACAGGCGAGCGCCTCGGAAAAGCGAAATCAGCGCAGCAGCGCTGATGCGCACCATAGGACTGGTGCTTGGCCGTGAAGGTCTCCTGTGGTGCGCTTCCGTTCAAGGTAGTAGTTCAGGTCGTTTTTGCGTCCGGTCCCTTCGCAAACGTTCCTGATATCACCGTTGGGTTCTAACTGGCCGACCAGCGCGAGCCATCCCTTGCGGGCGGCAGGAGCGTAAACCTTTTCGTTAAGCCAGCCGTTCTTCACGCCGGTGATCATGGCGTAGGTAAACATGCCTGTGCTGGAGCTCTCGGGCCACGCTTCAGCATGATCCAGCAATTGTCGCCACATTCCGTCCTGATCTTGAAGTTCTACCAGCGACTTCATCATGGCAAGGTAAGCGGTCATGATGCGCAAGCGCTGAGGGTGGTTCTTGGGCAACGACCTAATCAGCTCAGTCATTCCCGCCGCAACCCAGCCGTTTCCTCGACCCCAGAAAAACGGCGCATCGGGAGCGTGGTAGAAGAGTCCATTCGGCTGCTGCAATCGGTCGAGGTACGCGACCATCTCGCGGGCGGCGCGATCCAGATATTTCGAATTGCCCGTGGCGCGGAAGGCTTGCACTTGCAGGATCGTGATCATGAACATGTCGTCGATCCAGTAGCGGGTTTCCTGGCTTAGACCGTCTGGATTCGGCGATTCCCATTGGCTGTCTGCAAACTCCTGTCCGAACGAGAGATATTGCGGGTTCTTCGAAGCGATATAAATCTCGAATGGGACGGAGCCGGAGACCGAATAGTCCACGTGGTGCTTATCCAGCGCGAATGTTTTCAGATCAGCAGTGAACTGCTGATCGAACAGATCTGTTAGCTGCTGCAGTAACTCTTTGTTGTGGGACAGCTCGGCGAACGTCAAAGCGCCGTACCAGGTGCAAATCGCGGGATAGATTGCGCCCTCTTTATTTATATTGACGGTGGAAACGAATTGCTCAGCAACTTTGTTTCCAACTTCGGTTGGTGAAGCGGCTGCCGGCCAATCGCGAAACTCTTTCGGTTGCGAAGCCCACAGGCAGTTAGCAAACAGTAGTATCAACGCGACTTGTGGTATTCCGAAGCGGCTCAATACACAACTCCAAAAAACGTTTTTCAGTGCAAACTCGAAGCTTCCGCTAGGCCGACGTACTTGTCTGCACCGCCATAGTAGAAGAGATAACGGCTGCCTCGCTGAACCATGCCTTCCACAAAAACGACGTTGGGAACCTGTCCGACCTTCTCCCACTCTTTCTCGGGAGCGAAAATCGGCTGATCGCTGCGATACAGCAGTTTGCGCGGGTCCTTGCGATCGAAGACAGCCACGGCTGTTCGGTACACCAGCTTATCGTCGGCTCCGTTGTATAGGAGGACGATGCCATCAACTGTCATGATCGGCGGTGGGCCAGGCTCGACCACTCGTGAGTCGAACTGTCCGGCACGCCGCGGCAGAACGGGTGTCTGCGTCGCTTCAGTCCAGTGGACGAGGTCGGTGGAATAGGCAAGTCCCATCTGATCGTTCTTGTCAGGAGTCGTACCAAGGAAGTACATCCAGTATTTGCCGTCGATTTCTTCTGGGACGATGGCACCCGATTTGGTCCAGCCGGTGTTCCAGTTTCCCTTGTAGGCACGGAGAATGACACCTTTGCGATCCCAATGCACCAAGTCTGTTGAAGTGGCGAGGCAAAGCTGCGCATCCTTGGTGTTATAGCCCGTGTAGGTCAGGTAGAACGTGTCGCCGAGGCGAACAAGGCGGGGATCTTCTACTCCACCATCTTTCTCGTAATCGGCTTCGGGTGAGAGGACGGGCTCGGGACGACGGGTAAAGTGGACCCCATCGTCACTGTCGGCGTAGCCGAGGCGAGACGTTCCCTTGGCATCCTGCGCGCGATAGAGCATGACAATTTTTCCGTGAAACTCGACAACGGCAGGATTGAACGTGCCCGCAGATTCCCAGCCCGAGCCCTGTGGAGACAGTATTGGTGTCTCTGGGAACCGCTTCCAAGGACCGAAAGGGAGCTTCCAAGCCGCGAAAGCGAGCGCGGAAACCGCCGCTAAGCCCAGAAGCGTACCAACGAACGTGCTTCTTGTATGCCGCTGCCGATTCCACATGGGGGCGAATTCTATTCCTTGCGGGCCCCCACCACAATATGCCGCAGCCTTGAATCCAGTGGAGTGAAAGCATTAGCCTTGCATCATCGTGCGTGAGTCCTTCGGTGCAGGTCGGGTGGTCTTCGCTTGCTGCCTCTTATTTTTTGTTCCTGTTCTTGCCGGTGCTCAACAAAGAAACCCGAACAATCCGCTGGCGGACGCGGCGTATACCGCCGGACTTGCGGCGATGAATTCGGGTGACCTGGCCAAAGCGGAAAACGAATTGCAAAAGGCGGTAAAGCTCAGTCCGAAGAATGCCGAGATGCAGCTCGCTTTAGGGAAGGTGCTGCTCCACCAGGGTAATCTAGCCGATGCTTCCATACATCTTATGGCCGCGATTAACGCCGATCGCAATATGGCGCAGGCGCATTTTTACCTTGGGCAGATTCTTTCGATTGAAGGCGAGTGGGAGCAAGCGATTGCCCAACTTCGAGAAGCCAGCAAACTAGAACCAAAAGAAGCCGATCCGCATCGCGCATTGGCTCGTGCCTTCAGCGCGCAGAACGATTCAGCCGAGGCGTTGACTGAAGCGAAAGAGGCTGTCGCACTGGCGCCGAAGCGCCCGGAAACACATGACGAACTCGGAACACTGCTGGCGAAGGGCAATCAACTTGCTGACGCGGAGAAGCAGTTTCAAGACGCATTAGCGCTCGATGGGAACTACCAACCAGCGCATTTCCATTTGGGGGTGGTGTATCTCAACTCGGGAGACTTGAGCGGTGCCCAGAAAGAGTTGACCACTGCAACCAGCCTGGATGCGAAAGACGGTCGAGCCTTCTATTACCTGGGAGATGCGTACCAGGCGGCGGGAAACAAAGAGGCCGCGATCGATGCTTATCAACAAGCCGCGAAATTGTTGCCGGATTCCCCTGGGGTGCAGACGAAGCTGGGTCTCGCGCTACAGCGAACCACAGATATGGATGGAGCAGCAAAGGCGTTTCGGAGAGTCGTTGAATTGACGCCGAATGATCCGGATGCGCACAACAATCTGGGGCTGGTGCTCATGCAGAGGGGAGAAGGCGAGGCGGCGGTGAAGGAGTTCCAGAAAGCCTTGGAATTGAAGCCTGACGATGCGGGTTATCGCGGGAATTTGGGAATCGCGTACCTGCAACTGTCAGACTTTGAGGCTGCAGAGAAGCAGTTGCGGGCAGCGATAAAGGCTTCGCCGGGAGCCGCTTCTTTGCATTATGACCTGGCACTGGCGTTGAAGTTGAAGGACGATCTGCCGGCAGCGATGGCCGAGATGAACAAGGCGATCGAGCTCGATCCTAATCTGGTGGATGCGTATTACACCTATGGGATCACGCTTTGGCAGCAGGGAGAATTTCCTGATGCGGTAAAGAAACTCCGAAAGGCGGTGGAGCTAAGGCCGGATTATGCCGAGGCTTACTACACGCTCGGGACGGTTTTGAAACAAATGAATCAGCTGCCGGAAGCGGCAGCAGCGCTGCGAGAGGCGATCCGTTTGCAACCATCGTTTGCCGGCGCACACACAACGCTCGCGTCCGTGTTGCGACAGATGGGAGACACCTCGGCGGCTGACGCAGAGGCGCAACTAGGCGATTCACTCGTGAAGCAGAAGATCGGTTTGCAAGGCGCGACGTTCGCGACGAACTCGGGTAAGCGCATGCTGGCAGCCGGCGACTTGGATGGCGCAATCTCGCAGTTTCGTAGCGCAATTAAGCTGTCACCGAGTTATGCGCTGGCGCATTATGAACTGTCGCTAGCGTTGTCGCGCAAGGGAGAAAAGACCGAGGCGGCGGCGGAGTTGAAGCGGGCAACAGAACTAGATCCCAAGCTGTCGGCAAACCCTTAAAATTTTACTTTTTTGAGTCCGCACCCAGATCGGATACTGCCAAACCGATTTTGTATGCCGAAGTGTTCCCCTTATGCACAGAATTGCCTCCCTAAGGGGAATAGATTGTTGACAGCTTGTAACAACATCGCTTGACATCAAGTGTTTCAACCGTATAAGTTTGCAGACTGTCACGTCGGGGTGACGTAGGGGTAGACCCTTAACTGACAACATTACTGCCGGACATTAGCCCGTGGACTTTGTGGTCGTAAATGGCGGCAACGTCAATCCGGAGATTGTCTACGGGCGTAGTGTGTTTCATTTGAACTGCGGTTCTCATTTTTTCCACTTCAACCAAGGCAGTAAGGGGATTCTGCAACAACGAGCGGCGACCGGGCAAGCATTGATAACGGCTGGCATGTCGCTGCGGAGGTCAAAATGACAAAACGGTGGGTGTTGTCCGTTATCGCATGCACGATTCTGGCGCTGGTTTCGACCGCAGCATACGGTCAGGCCGTGTTCGGGAATATCGTCGGGACCGCAACCGATCCACAGGGTGCGGCTGTCGCTAACGCAAAGGTCACAGTCACGAGTCAGACCAAGAACACGTCGGTCACGACTACGACCAACGAGTCTGGCAATTTCTCGGTGTCGCACTTGATCCCAGACGTGTACAAGGTCAAGTTCGAAGCGCCCGGGTTCAAATCGTTCGAACAAGGCGACGTGCCGGTTTCGGCTGACAGCACGTATCGCGTGGACACCCAATTCGCGGTTGGTACCGCAAGCGAGACACTGGAGATCACCGGTGCGCCGCCGCAGCTGCAGACCGATAAATCGGACATCGCGATCGAGTACAACAACACCTACGTTCAGGATCTGCCGAACAGTGGCCGCAACTTCACCAATTTGGAGTTGGCGTCGCCGGGCACGCAGAAGCTGACGGGTTGGAGTCATGCCAGCACGGAGAACCCGCAGGGCGGCCAGCAGATCTTCGTCAACGGCCAGCACTTCAGCGGCACGAACTTCCAGCTCGACGGTACTGACAACCAGGACCCGATTTTGGGAATCATTGTCATCAACCCGAACCTGGATGCAGTGACGGAAGCAAAAGTCGCTCTGCAGCAGTACGACGCTGAAATGGGCAAGGCCGTAGCAGGATATGTGACCGCCCAGACAAAGTCTGGCAGTAATGACTTCCACGGCGGAGGCTTCTATTTCCGGCGCACGGGTGCGAACCAGGCGCGCGATCCGTTCACGCAGTATAAGCTCGTGAACGGTCGTTATATCCCGGGCAGCAAATTCCAGGAGTACGGCGGGTCGCTGGGCGGTCCCATAATGAAGAACAAGCTGTTCTTCTTTGGCGACTACCAGGGCCAGCACGCCGCTGTCGGTACCAACAATACGTACTCGATCCCGACGTTGCAAGTGGAGCAGAGCTGCAGCCAGACCACCGGCATGTGCGACTTGAGCCAATATCTTGGCCAGACGGGTGGCGGCGGTGGGGGTGGTTTTCTGACAGGGCAGGTGTTTAATCCCAATACAGGGACCCTCCAGGGAACCGGCCGGACCCCATTTCCCGGCAATTTAATCCCCAACAGCTTGATCTCGCCGCAGGCGCGTGCGATCCTGGCGTTTTTCCCGGCGCCCAACAGCAATGGCAACCTCAACGGCACGCAAAATAATTACGTCGCCGCTGGAGCAGGTCCATTAAACGCTAACAACTGGGATGGTCGCATCGACTGGGTCGCAACCCCGACACTCAACGTCTTTGGGCGCTACAGCCAGCAGTGGTTCAACGTTTCCGGGGCACCAGGTCTAGGTAAGGCAGGCGGCAATGGCTTCGGGGGGTGCCCCTCAGCCTGCGGACTGGCAGGAAGTTCAAACATTCACAATTACAGCGTGTCGGTCGGCGCCACCAAGACCTTGGGGCAGAGCTGGGTGGCGGACTTCCGCTTCGGCTGGATGCACTACAACCCCCAGACTCACAAGTTCTTCGAGGGCCTGACGCCGATGAGCGACATCGGTGTTCCGGGATTGAACATTACTAACCAGGGCGCGCTGACTGCGCTGTTTACATCCGGTCTGCCAGCCTTCCAAATGAACTCCGATTCCCCGACGCTCACGAATTTTGGAGAAGGTCTCAACGTCGGGCGATGCAACTGCCCGCTGATTGAGGACGAGAACCAGTACCAGGGTGTCACGAACTGGACGAAGATCTGGGGTAATCACTCCATCAAGTTCGGAGCTGACATTCGCAGCGCCAGCAACCTGCGCGTACCTAGTGATGCCAACCGAACCGGAGTGTTGAACTTCGACCACCTGACTACCTCCAACGGCGGCGTTGGTGGCATCGATCTTGCTTCGTTCCTCTTTGGCGATGTGGCCAGTTTCAACCGCTTCGTAAGTACCACCTTGAACGCTTCCGAACACCAATGGAGGTTCTTCTTCTACGGACAGGACACCTGGCGTATCACGCCGAAGTTGACTCTTAACTACGGTTTGCGTTGGGAAATCTACGACCCTGAGTCTGTCAACGCGAAAGGTAATGGAGGGTTCGCCAACCCCTCGCTGCTCCCCGGCATTGGCAACGGCGTTATTCGTGTTGCTGGGTACGGTCCATACAACCTGTCCGGCAACATCAACAACAATCTGCATGCTTTTGCGCCGCGCTTGGGCTTGGCTTATTCGATGAACGAGAAGACCGTGATTCGCATGGGCTTCGGCGTCAGCTACGACATCGGCGTGTTCGGTTCGAACTTCGGGCACGCGGTGACGCAGAACCTGCCGGTCCTGGCGAACCAACAGATCACGGCATCGACCAGCAATCCGGCGGCATCGGACAACTTCCTGCCAGCGTTTAACCTCGCAGTAGGCCCGACTCCTAACGTCTTCCCGGTCATTCCGCCGACTGGCGTTCTGCCATTGGGTGGGCCAGCGGGCAACGTGCAGCCGAGAATGCGTCCGACAAAACAGGTGCTGCCCGCTGTGGCGACGTGGAACGTATCGATCCAGCGCCAG
>DASRAA010000235.1:0-2579 GCA_035638375.1 Binatia bacterium
CCACGATCATATCGCCTGCCAGTAACGGCGCGATGAGCCGGCTGCCCAGCGAAGTACGCGTTTAGGGCGGCGCGGGGATGCCGGGCTAGCGAAGAACTGCACTACTCCTGGCAGCCCGTGCATCTTGCCCCATCCGGTTTGGCAGATCTGCCAACCCCAGTAGAGGCGCACCACCAGCAGAAAAAGTGATTGCAGCGAATGGCCGATTCCCACCAGGATCGAATAGGCCCATCGAAATCTCTCGGAGGATGAGTTCATAAGTTTGTCTTGGTCGCTTGGAGCAAGATCGTTGTCGATTTTCAGGAACTTACTTTAGGGCCTAAAGCCCGACATGTCTTGACCGTCTGGCGGCACCACTGAAGTTGTGCCCTGGTACAAACAGTCGAACACCAGAGTTCTTGCCAGAGTGTAAAGCGGTGCACTCTTAGAGCAAAACGAGAGCCGAGCTCGCCAGATTATTTGCAGAACCATCCCAGCGACGACCACAAGGCAAACCACGCCTGCAGGTCCTCAGATGCCTGCTCCGAGCCATCGCTCCACTCGACTGACTCCACTGCTTCAGAGAGGCGCTTGCCTTGCTGCAGCGCGTGCAGAATGGCGAAGGCGTCTCGATCGAGGCGTTTGAAGTACACCGAATTCTCCGCCCGATGGACCGCCAAATACGCTTTCTCCGGCTGCGGCAATCGACGCTTCCGTGGGTGTCTCCGCTGCCGTCGCTCTTCGACCGCATTGCTGACCATGCCGAATTCGCGTTGCTGCCGCCGGATCGCCAGCAGCATCACGTCCACGGGATAACTCAATTCCACCAGTCGAAGGTACGGCTGCAGTTGAAATTTCGGATCGTTGCCGAGGGTTTGCAAATCGCTCTGACTGAGCTGGGGCCTAGCCGCCTCATCGAACGCTTCCATCTCGGCCCACTCCAGCCGCACCATATCCAGCGTGATTTCTTCCGCGCCGGAAACCAACTCCCGATGAGCGCGCAACCACTCCTCCAGCCGCGAACCGAGATTGCGCAGGGTGAACGATCGAGATGGACAATCCTGCAGATACGCGACCGACAGTTTCTCGAAAGCTTTGTCGCCGATAATCCACCGTAGTCCCTCGAAGTCCTCCGCCAATGCCGACAGCACGCGAAACCAATACTGCCGGTTGTAGATCTCCAGCCGCTCGAATGACGTCAGCCGGTCATTGGGTTTAATGATCGACTCGGCAAGGCCATGCAGTGAGCGCCCTTCGCGGGTGCGCTGCCGCATGTCTTCCGAGGCGGTAAGCGGCTGACGCACGGCCTCGAACATGTTTCGTTGGATCTGGTCGAGGTCCATCATGCCGACACCTTCTCTGGGACATAACGCTTCGCCTTCAAGGCCTCGCCGTGTACTTCCTCGAACGACGGGATATGGTCGTCCCATTCCAGCAGCGTCGCCGTCGGCCCAATCAGCTCAATGGCCCTCGCATACAACGCCCACACCGGATCAATGACGGGATGATCATGTGTATCCAGGATGTATTTCTCATATCGCGAGTGCCCGGCGATGTGAATCTGCGCCACCCGCTCGTGCGGCACGTTGTTTACGTACTGGAACGGATCGAAATTGTGGTTCTGCGACGAGACATAAATGTTGTTGACGTCCAACAGAATCCCGCAGTCGGCGTCTTCGACAACTTCCGTGAGGAACTCCCACTCCGTCATGTGGGACGCCTTGAATTCCGCGTAGCTGCTGACGTTTTCTACCACTACCGCAACTTCCAGAAAGTCCCGCGCCTCGCGGATCTTTTGCGCTGTCTTTTTCGCGGCCTCAAGCGTGTAAGGCATCGGCAGCAGGTCATGAGAATAGGTTCCGTCGACGCTGCCCCAGCAGAGGTGGTCCGAGAGCCACGGAGTCTTTGTCCGCTGCACCAGCTTCTTCAGCCTGCGCAGATGCTCGCGGTTCAGCGGCTCGACTGAGCCAAAGTACATGGAAACACCGTGCTGCACCACGCGGTACTGATCGAGGATCTGGTCAAGCACGTATAGCGGACGCCCGCCATCGACCATGTAGTTTTCCGAAATGATTTCAAACCAGTCGCACACCGGTTTGCGCTCAAGAATGTGGTTGTAGTGCGGAATGCGCAGGCCAATCCCCACGCCGTATTCAGTGAACCCGTTAAAACGATTTGCCGGCATAACTCTGACTCGAAGCAAAAAGACAACGATTACGACAGCCGGAATGCGTTGTCCCGGCCGTCGCAATCAGACTGGGACGCAGGTTACGCTGAAGGTGGCTTGGAGCCGTCGGTGGCACAGCCGCCCTTGCCCTTACAGGAATTCTTTCCTTTGCAGCCGTTGTCACCGGCTTTACACCCGCCCTTGCCCTTACACGAGTTCTGGCCCTTGCAGGCGTGCTTGTCCTTGTCGTCCCAGCTCACCTGGTGACCGAGATTCGAGCCGCTCGAGAACGACTTCTGAGCAGAGGTTGAGCTCTGCGCCATCGCCGAGCTGCCGGTCATCAGGCCCGCCAAGGCGGCGCCCATCATGAGGGACTTCATCGACTTCGTCATTGCATTATTCTCCTCTAGAGTTTTGGTTTCAGACTGAGCCC
>DASRAA010000236.1:0-21724 GCA_035638375.1 Binatia bacterium
CAACTTCGCCCATTGGTTGACGCAGAATCGTGAAGAGGCAGAGGACCTGGTGCAGGAAACTTACGTGAAGGCCTTGAAAGGATTTTCTTCTTTTCAGCCCGGGACCAATTTTCGGGCATGGATGTATCGCATCTTGCGGAAAGTGGTCCTGGACCTCTTCTGTGGGTCCGGTTCAACCCTCGCCGCGGCCCGCGACCTAGATCGCCGGTTCATCGGTATTGAGCTTGATCCTGGCCATCACCGCGCGGCTGCCGACCGTCTGGGAAGCCCTCAGTCAGAATAACCTTACAAATCGCTCATTTAGATATGTCCTTGACGGCATAGTCCTTATAGTGCATACTTAATCATGGAATGGGTTGTTGAGATTGGTGATGAGTTTGAGGGGGAATTCGCGGAACTCGATGAGGCAGTCCGGACCGAAATTCTTGCTCACTCCCGCCTGCTTCAACAATTCGGGCCGCAATTAGGCAGGCCCCGTGTTGATACGCTTAACGATTCCCGCCATGCAAATATGAAGGAACTAAGGTTCGACGCCGCCGATGGCGTCTGGCGCGTGGCCTTCGCATTCGATCCAAAGCGCAAGGCCATCCTGCTCGTGGCGGGCGACAAGTCAGGCGTAAGCAAAAAGAGTTTTACAAACAGCTTATCGCCAAGGCCGATGGAAGATTTGATGCACATCTTGCCCGATTGAAGCAGAAGGAAAGGAAGTCGCCATGTCCCGCAATGTGAATGACATCATCAAGAACCTGCCCGCCGCTCAGCGCAAGAAGGTTGAGGCTCGCGCGGCGCACCTGATCGCGGAGGAAATGACCCTGCAGGAGCTTCGCCGTGCCCGCCAGCTTTCACAGGTCCGCGTCGCAAGGGAACTCGGCATTGGACAGGAAGGCGTCTCCAAGATCGAGAAGCGCGCCGATCTGATGATTTCCACGCTGCGGAAAACCGTAGAGGCTATGGGCGGCAGCTTGTGTCTCGTGGCTGAGTTTCCTGATCGTGAGCCTGTTATCCTCTCTGGAATTGCCGAAGTAAGCCCCGATGACAGACCCACCGGACGCAAGCGCGGCGCTCACGCAGGCGCATAACCTTATCCCCGAAACGGAACACCTGCAGGCGGCTCAACAAAGGCCGCCTGTTTTGCTTTTGTCAAGCCACCATTTCTAGTAGGGCTATATACCATTGCGTTGCCATGGCTACTCGGGCATGCTGCGATGATGGCCGCGAATCCGCGACCGTCCTAGGTAAACAACCGGAAAGACTGATGACTTAGAAATAGAAAACCCGCAAGAGGCGGGCTTCCTGAAATCCTTGGTGAGACGTGGCAATCCCACCACCCTGGCCGATTTCCCGATCCGATGCAAGAGGAACCTTGCACTTGGTTTTGCGCGCCCTTCTCCCTGGCAGGTTTTCTCATAAACACGGAGAAAATCGAATGCTCATTCAACGAAAGCCGCCAGCCATCGAGGACTTATCCCGCAGCCTTCAGGCACGTATAGCCCGCGACGTTTGCCGCCCGTCGGAGGAGCGGGGGTTATTTCGCAGGAACGCCGCGAACGTTCCCTCCATTCCTGCCACCGCTATTCACTTAACGAGTGCAAGCGCTATCCCCAGGTCCGCGACACCGGCGCTTACATCCCCGAAATGTCCGCCCGCCTTGAGAACGACCTTAATATAATGGCGCTAGAAGGCTTGCCCGGAAGCTCTGTGAAATCGCCTATCGTAATCGGCATCGCACAATCCCTCGGATTACAGTTTCATATCTCGCCGCCCTTGGCGCTGAAGATATGGCAACGCACCGTACAGCGGCACCTGCGAGAGCTTGAAGCGCAGGTGCCGATTCCCTTCAAGCCATCACGCGGCGCGCGCGAGGTTATGCACGAGATTGCCGGTATCTTCCATCATTTTCCGTGCGGCAGGAGCATTTTGGTTCGCTGAACTGATCCGTAAACGCCTATAAGCCTCATCCGCCATCCACGACGTGACAATCTTCCGAAAGGGAACGTCATTCATGGTTAGTTCCTGCCGCTGGAAACCTTGAGGCTCCAGGCTCCTGGCGCTACTGCCGCTTGGCGAATTCGTTCTTCTACATCAGCGGTCGCCACTTGGAACCGATTTTCCGTTTCACATAAGCTGACGGATTCTAGGAACAAAAGTGTTGGTTGGTTTCTTCCGCTGGGCTGATACTCAAAGGCTATTCTGCGTAGATCGTTGTAGCTGGCGACTTGAGCAAGTCCGGCCAACAACGCGTGTTCCACTTGCTTGCCTAAGACAGTACAGCTCAGCGAGAACAGGTCAACGACAAGGCTCCCGGCCACCGGGCTGGCGACGATGACACCTGATCGTCCGTAATCGGAAAGGCGATCGGATACCTGCACAAGGTAACAATTCCCAGAACTGACAATTGCTTGAACCTCGCTCTCGAGGATCATGGGTTTCTCTCCTGTGAGTGAAAACGAAGCGGCAGTGCGAAGAATACGATCGACGTGAGGAAGGTCATTTGGCTGTGCAGCTATGAGTTCGACCTGCATCTGTAGCCCCTGCAGGAATGCAGCCAACTCGGCCGAGCCCTGAAAGTGCGTGCGAGACGCATCAGGGTTCTGGTTCTCCAACCAGTTTGATATCTGGCTGGCGAGACTTTCTGCAAGCTGTTCCCAAGCAGATAAGGTGAATGGAATGCGAGTGGCTTCATCGGCTCCCTGATCGTTGAACTCTCCAGTTGACAGCGAGGCCGGCCAATTGAGAACGGTCAGCTGAGGGAGGTTTCGGGCTCGCATAGCAAACAGGTTGGTCATGGTTCGGCATAGTGTCGTCAGCTTATGGTGTTCGGCGACCCATCCGGTCGAGGGGCAGATCATTACCCATACCGGTCGGCCGCGTAGCGCCAGTACTGCCAATTGGCTTAGAAACTCATCCAGATGTGAGCGCAACACCCGCCTTGCGGTCACGTCCGTCAAGGTCCGCCTCTGGTGTGTTGAATCCCGCAGCCAGTCTTCAAGCCTCACCGCCACGATCGTGCCGATAACATTTTCCGAGTCGCTGGGAGGGGCCACCATATATTGGTTAAGCTCGGAGGCCTGGGTCAACTTCACTTCATCCGCAAAACCATATCTTCGGACAAAGTTGCTCAGGATTGGTTGCAGAGGGGAGCTGTCGAAGGTGGAGGCAAATTGTATTCCCGAAGTGGGCATTATTGCTCCACCCTTCGAAGAATCTGGGCCAGCTGGAAGGCTAATGAAATCATTAACTTAAAGATTCTAGCACGGTTCTTGGGCTGGGCAGGCCCGTTCGGATTGGGTGCGCCATTTCTTGCCTCCACCCACTAAAATGTGTTGACCGTCGTCCCAAAAGTATTCAAAGATAAGCCTAATTAATTCCGGGCTCGGGGCAGGGTCTGGTGTTTCCGCTTCCTGAGTTTCTGGCCGACTCCACTCATCTCGCCGTGAACAAGCAGTAATCCGCTGGCCACGGGGGATTTGTCTTTGCAGTAATAGGCGCCCCTTGGCGTCGAGTAGCACCAAAAAATGGAGTTCTGGAAGGTAGCACATCCCGACGATGCGCCCGCCGCCATCGATGCGCGCAGCGGGAAGATGTGGTGCTATCACGATTTACAGCGCGACGTTGCCCAGGCAGAGGCCGCCATTCCGCGGCTCGGACGCAAATCGCTGGGATTGCTTATCGCGCAAAACTGTTATTCGTGTCTGGTCACGTACCTAGCAGCATTAGCCTCAGGCAGCGCACTGATCCTGCTCGATGGTTCGTTGAACCCGGACCTTCTCTCGGATTTCCTGGCAACCTACGAACCGGATTGGGTCTTTACTCTAGGCTCACAGGCACCGCCCACTGGGTACCGAGCCGGTTCATCGAGTTTGGCTGGTCTGTATGTACGCGAGCACTTCGGGGATCCTGTTGCGATTCACCCCGATCTCGCGCTTTTACTAACGACCTCGGGCTCCACCGGAAGTCCGAAGCTGGTGCGTTTGACTCACGGCAATCTGGCAGCCAATGCCGGTTCGATTGCGAACTATCTTCAACTGACTGCGGACGAACGTGCGATTACCTCGCTGCCCATGGCTTATTCCTATGGACTGTCTGTAATCAACAGCCATTTGGCCGTGGGCGCGAGTGTTGTACTCACGGATGACAGCGTATTGCAGAGAGAGTTCTGGAACGCGCTAGACCGCTATACCTGCACGTCTTTCGCTGGTGTTCCCTATACCTATCAAATGTTGCTGCAAACCGGTTTGCTGAAGAGCAAGGGAGCGACTCTGCGGACCCTGACCCAGGCCGGCGGACGACTCGAGGAAGCCTACATCCGGCAGATGCACGAGTTGGCCTTGGCGCGTGGATGGAAGTTCTTCGTGATGTATGGCCAAACCGAAGCCACGGCGCGAATTTCCTACGTACCGTTCGAGCAGCTCGGAACCAAGATCGGCTCGGTAGGGGTGGCGATTCCGAACGGCACGCTGTGGGTGGACGATGCTTCGGAGGAATTGGTCTATCAAGGGCCGAATGTCATGCAGGGCTACGCCGAGTGTCGCACTGACTTGGCGCGAGGCGATGAACTGCAGGGCGTGTTGCGAACGGGCGATCTGGGGCGCAGGGATGAGGATGGTTACTTCTACATCACGGGACGGCTGAAACGCTTCCTGAAGATCTTCGGAAAGCGATTCAACCTGGACGATGCAGAGAAGATTCTCACCCGGCGATGCGAGGCGCCGGTTGCCTGCTTTGGGCGGGACGACTTGCTGGTGGCTGCCGTGGAGGAGGGTGCCAACAGCAGTCGAATTCACGCTACCATCTGCGAGACTTTTGCTTTGCCGCGTCCGGCAGTGAAGGTGGTTGTGATACCGAACATGCCGCGAACCCCCAATGGAAAGCTAGATTACCGGCGATTGGCCGAAGCGGCGCAAGTTCTGGGCGAAGCGGTAGTGAGCTAAGGGGAAATGGGCAAAGAGACGGTCAATTCGGAAACCAGCTCTGTGACCGGTTTGCAGGGAAGGCGAAAAGCGATCCAGGACTCGCTGACAGAAATTTGGGCGACCGTGCTGCGGGTATCGCATGTGGACAAGCGCGCCAACTTCTTCGAGATCGGCGGTGACTCGCTGAAGGCGATGGAAGTCATTTCTCGAGTGAGGGAAATACTTCAGATCGATCTGACGCTCATCAGCTTTTTCGAGGACCCCACAGTTGAGCATTTGACCGAGGTCTTAGCGGGCACGCGTTCGGATCTGGAATTCACTCTTGCCAACATCTGGGCTCAGGTGCTCGGTCAACAGCACGTCGATAAGGATGCCAACTTCTTCGAGATTGGCGGCGATTCGCTGAAAGCAATGGAAGTCATCTCGCGAGTTAGCGAAGTGCTACATACTGACCTGCCGCTCATCACGTTTTTTGAGGAACCGACCGTTCGGCACTTGGCCGACGTCTTGTCTAGCAAGCAGGAGAGCACTGCCGATCACCTTGCCAGAATTTGGCAAGAAGTCCTGCATGTTCCGAATGTCGAGAATAACGCAAACTTCTTCGACTTAGGCGGAGACTCGCTGAAGGCTATGGAAGTGATCGTTCGTGTCAACGAGACACTGCAGGTTGACCTGCCACTAATCGCCTTCTTTGCCGAGCCAACTGTTGCGCACCTCGCAACGGTTGTCGACGATTTGGCAGCGCGCGGGACCACTCCGCCCATCACCCATGTTGTCAGCCGCTCACAATTTCCGCTATCGCATTCGCAACAGGTGTTCTGGTTACTGGAGCAGCAGAATCCAGAAACTGGAATCTACAACAAGCCGCGTGTTTTCCGAATTCGCGGCCGCGTTGACGCGGCTGTGATGGAACGCAGCCTTAACGAACTGCGTCAACGGCATGAAGTCTTGCGAGTGCGTTTTGTTTCGGGCGTCGACGGGCCAGTACAGATCGTGGATGACGGCGGAGCATTGGAGTATGTCTTTACGGATTTGTCCGATCTTGAGCCGGTAGCCCGCCAGATCACGGCCATGAAGCTGGCGCTGGAAACCGTCCGCAAGCCGCTTGATTTGGCGAATGGGGAAGTGCAGCGCGCCCGCCTGGTCCGCTTCGCCGATGACGAATTCCTGCTGTGCATCTCGGAACACCACGTGGTGAACGATGGTTTCACCGGCAGCATACTGCTGGAAGAGCTTGGAGCGATCTACGACGCTTTTGCTGATGGAGGGCCCAATCCGCTGCCTCCTTTAGAGCTGCATTACACCGACTACGCGGTTTGGGAGCAGCAGTGGATGCAGGGCAAGCGCCTTGCGGACGAGATGGCATATTGGCGCGACGCGCTGGAAACCGCGCCAAAAAGCTTGGACGTTCCCACGGATTTTGCACCAACCGGAGAAGCCGATCGTTGCGGGCGTCTGCGCTGCCTCACTATCTCGCCGGAATTGTTGCAGAGTCTCCGGTCATTCGCGCAGGCAAACGGAACTACGCAATTCACCGTGATGTCGGCCGCACTGCGCGTGCTGCTGTACCGCTGGTCAGGGCAGAAAGATTTCTTGCTGGGCACGACGGCCAGCAATCGCAGCCGCAGTGGCACCGAGCGTATGCCCGGTCCGTTCGTGAATCCGCTGCCCTTGCGCAATCCCGTTGACGGCAGGCTGACAGCAGCCCAATTGCTGAGTCGCGAAAAGCTCGCTGTCATGGAGGCATTTGCTCACCAGGACTGCCCGTTCGCGAAGATCGTGGAGGCAGTGAACCCGGAACGCACCAGCGAGGACAATCCGCTGTTCAATGTTGGGCTGGTGATGGAGAACTTCCCGGAGATCGAACTGAAGGGCCGCTATTTTGAAGCGGATTATCTCAATTTCGATCCCGAAGTTTCGCTGCTCGACCTGCGCTTCATTGCAGTCGAGAAGCAGGGCGGACTGCGGCTCTCGTGCGAGTACAAGAGCGCACTCTTCCAGCCAGAAACAGTTGACACCCTTCTCCATGGCTATGTGCAAGTGCTGTCGGCAATGATCAGCGCCTCGCATACGGCTGTTGCGGAATTTACCATGCCTCCCGCGCTGGCGAAGCAAGCTGAAATCAGCACCGTCATGCGCAAGCAGCGTGTGGCCATCGCTGCGAGCTTTACCGCCGAGCCGATTCGCGAGCCTCTGGAATTCTGGTTACGGCAGCTCGGAATGCCCCAAAACATCGAGTTCTCCCCTTTTAATCAGGTTTTCCAGCAGCTCCTGGATCCGACGAGTCTGTTGGCGTCGAACGAGCATGGCGCAAATGTTGTTCTGATTCGTATCGAGGACTTGCCAACGGGCGACGACTCCAGTTTGACCGCGGGCGTGAACGAATTTCTGAGTGCACTGGGCAAGGCGGCTAAGCGAGACAGCGCGCCCTCGATTGTGGTCGTTGGTCCTGCCTCCCAGAACGCACGATCGCAGGATAAGGCACGCGCTATTCAAGCCGCCGAGGAAAGTCTGATAGCAGGCGCTAAAGGAATTGCTGGAGTGCAGATTGTCAGCTCAGCCGAGTTGAGTCGGTGGTATCCGGTTGTCGACTACAACGACGAATACAACTATTCGATCAGCCACATTCCCTACAAGCCTGCGATGTTTGTCGCCCTGGCCTCGGCGGTTGCTCGGCGAATTTGCAGCATGCGGGAAGCGGCTCCTGCGGTCATCATTGTCGAGGCCGATAGCGTTCTCGAAAACCCTGCCCTGCAGGAATTCATGCTCGGTCAAGAGGAAGCGGGCATGATTCTGTGCCTCTGCGCTCGCCAGAGTGAGTCTGAAATCACAGCCCGCTTTGATCCCGGCATGCGACTGGGATTGCAGAATATTGCTGCTTCAAGGTTTCAGGTCCAGGCGAGCTCAAAAGCAGTAAGGCAGCTCGCTCAAGAGGTTGGATTGAGTCTGGACCGTTGCCTCTTCATGACTGCCGATGTGATTGATGCCACCGAGGTTAGTGCAAATTGTCCGTCGGTCGTGGTGGCGCACCTTCCTCCCGATACCCAATCTGTCAAGCATTTCCTCGAGCACTTCTGGGGGTTGGATCATGTCGCACCGAATGAAAAGCAGCCCAGGCTGAGGCTCGAATCTGACTTACTGAACCGAATCGCGAATCAACTCGGCACGGTTGAGGCTGTTACCCAGGCGATCGAGGTGGCGAAGATCATGCGTCGTCGCACCAGCGGCGAATATGTTTCGCCGCGCACGCCAGAAGAAGAATTTCTGGCTGACGTGTGGTCTCGGTTGTTGCGTGTCGAGAACCCGGGAATCCATGACAATTTCTTCGCTCTCGGCGGCCACTCCCTGATGGCGGCGCAGGTCGTCGCGCGGGTGAGGCAAACGCTGGGAGTCGAATTGCCGCTGCGCGCCATGTTTGATGCCCCCACGATTGCGCAGTTCGCCGAGCGCATTGAAATGGGGCGTCGTGCCCAGGCCGGCATGGTCTTGCCGCCGATAACTCGCGTTAGCCACGAGGGCCGGTTACCTCTCTCGTACTCACAACAGCGTCTCTGGTTCATCGACCAACTGGAGCCGGACAGTCCGCTCTACAACATTTCGGCGATGTACCGTATGCGCGGCAACCTGAATGCCGAGGCACTTGAGCGGACTGTCAACGAAATCGTGCGCCGTCACGAATCACTACGGACCACGTTTCACAATGTCGATGGACATCCAGTAGCAGCAATTTCGCCCGAGGTCGTGATTTCGCTGCCTCCCGTGCCAGTTGACGGCGCTGACCAGCATGCCAAGGAGTTGGAGCTGAGCCGGTTGGCGCATGCAGAAGCCACGACGCCGTTCAACCTTGCAAAGGGCCCGCTTATCCGGGCTCGTCTGTTGCGCCTGAGCTCAGACGACCATGCACTTCTCATCATCGTTCACCACATCGTAGGCGATGGCTGGTCCGGCAGCTTGATCGCAGGTGAGTTAGCGGCGCTCTATGAGGCGTTTTCGCACGGTCACCCATCGCCAGTACCCGAACTGACCATTCAGTACTCCGACTTCGCCGTATGGCAACGGCAGTGGTTACAGGGTGAGACCCTCAAGCGACAGGTTGACTACTGGCGCACTCAGCTCGACGGTGCCCCGGCCGTTCTGGAATTAGCGACAGATCGGCCGCGTCCTGCGATACAGAGTCATCGCGGCGATGTGCGCACTCACGTTATCTCGAATGACCTTATAGAGCGACTCAATATCCTCAGCCAGAGTGAAGGCGCCACGCTGTTCATGACCCTGCTCGCTGGCTTTCAGTTGCTGCTTTCTCGCTACTCCGGACAGGAGGACATCGTAGTGGGCTCCACGATAGCCGGACGCGATTATGCCGAGATCGAGCCGCTCATCGGATTCTTCGTGAACACGCTCGCACTACGCGCCGACCTCTCCGGCAACCCAACATTCCGCGAGTTTTTGGCACGCGTAAGGCAGGTAGCTCTCGACGGGTACGCACACCAGGAATTGCCCTTCGAAAAACTCGTCGAGGAACTGCAGCCCCAGCGCAGCCTCAGCTATAACCCGATCTTCCAGGTGCTCTTCGGCTTGCAAAACATGCCACGTCGCTATTTCGAGGCTTCGGGATTGACGGTGGAACGGTCGTCGATCCATCAGTCCACCTCGATCCTCGACATGTCCTGGTTTGCATTCCCGGTGCCTCAGGGTCTGCTGCTGCGCATCGAGTACGACATCGACCTGTTCGACGCCGCGACTATCGATCGCATGATCGGTCATTACCAGAACCTGCTGGAGGGAATCGCTGCGCATCCTGCTTCCAGTATCGCGGACCTTCCGCTCTTGAGTAGGGCTGAAGAGCAGAAGATTCTTATCGGGTTCAATGAGACAGCGGCGAATTATCCGAAAGACGACTTGTTGCACGACTTTGTCGCGCGACAGGCCGAGGCGACACCGGGCGCCGTGGCGCTCATTGTCGGTGAAACGCGGGTTTCTTATCGCGACTTAAATCGACGGGCCAACCAGGTTGCGCATTATTTGAGCGAACGCGGCGCCGGGCCGGAGGTGTTGGTAGGCATCTACGTTCCTCGTTCGGTTGAGATGCTGGTAGGCATTCTCGGCATTCTGAAATCGGGTAGCGCTTACGTTCCGCTCGATCCCAATTATCCGAAAGAACGAAATTGCAACATTCTAGAGGACGCAAAAGCGCCGGTGGTGCTCACTGCCAGTGCAATTGCAAGTGACTTGATTGGTTACCAAGGCGAGCGCATTTGTCTGGATAGCGATTGGGCCGAGATTTCCCAGCAGCCGATGACCGAGCTGGAGCGCGCCGCGAGCCCCAAGCATTTGGCGTATGTGTTGTTCACCTCGGGATCGACCGGTAGGCCGAAGGGTGTCGCCATTGAGCACCACAGTGCCGCGACCTTTGTGCACTGGGCTCGCGAGGCATTCGAGCCGGGGGAACTGGCCGGAGTCTTGTTCTCCACCTCGATGTGCTTCGACCTGTCAGTGTTTGAGATGTTCGCGCCCCTCAGCATGGGCGGTTGCGTCATTCTTGGCGAGAATGCGCTTTATCTGCCCACGCTGGCTGCAAAAGAGGAAGTCACGCTTATCAATACGGTTCCATCAGCCATCAATGAGTTGGTTCGGGTTGGCGGAGTTCCGGATTCGGTGAGAACGATCAACCTCGCGGGCGAAGCGCTGACAGAGACCTTAGTCGAACAGATCTATGCGAACACGAAAGTCGAGCGTGTTTACAACCTCTACGGACCTACCGAGGACACCACCTATTCGACCTACACGCTGGTTCCTCGGGGTGCAAGCGTAACCGTTGGGCGGCCGATTGCGAACTCGCAGGCGTATATTCTCGACCGCCATCTGCATCCAGTACCGGTCGGCGTGCCCGGTGAGTTGTACCTTGCGGGTGAAGGATTGGCGCGCGGGTATTACGGGCGCCCCGATCTAACGGCCGAGCGCTTCGTTCCGAATGTGTTCAGCAGCGAGCCGGCTGCTCGCATGTACCGCACCGGCGATGTGTGCCGTTATGGTCAGGACAGTAATATTGAGTACCTCGGTCGCATCGACCACCAGATCAAGCTGCGCGGTTTCCGTATCGAGTTGGGCGAGATTGAGGCGGTTCTGCTTGCCAACTCCGCTGTGCGGCAGTGCGTGGTAGTAGCACGCGAAGACTTCCCCGGCGACAAGCGTTTAGTGGCGTATGTTGTGCCGCAGGATGCCATTCCGAAAGACGGTGATTTGATCGGCCAATTGCAGACTCGTATCAGCGAGAAGCTGCCCGAGTTCATGATGCCTTCGGCCTTCGTTGTTTTGGCGGTGATGCCGCTATCGCCGAACGGCAAGATCAACCGAGCGGCATTACCTGCGCCCGAGTTTACCCGTGATGAGGCGGAAGTCTTTGTCGCTCCGCGTAACGCCGTCGAGCAGAAACTGGTCGAGATCTGGTCCCAGGTTCTGCGCCTGCCGCAGATCAGTGTGCATGACAACTTCTTCCGTCTGGGAGGCCACTCACTGCTGGCGACGCAGGTCGTTTCCCGCGTGCGCCAGTGGGCGCACGTAGAACTGCCGCTGCGCGCCATGTTCGAGGCCCCCACCATCGCAGAACTCGCACCGAGGGTCGAAAGCTTGCAGGTTGCCGTTGACAGCCTGCCACCGGTTCGCCGCGCCCCGCGTGACCGTGCCTTGCCACTGTCGTCAGCCCAACAGCGGCTTTGGTTCCTCAACCAGCTTGAACCCGACAGCCCTTACTACAACATTCCTATGGCGCTGCGTCTGGATGGTGCGCTCGATGTGAATGCACTCCACAGTGCTCTGAATGAGATCATTCGTCGCCATGAAATTCTGCGCACCACCTATATTGTCGAGGGCGACAGTCCCGTACAGGTCATCAGTCCTGAGCTGAAAATCGATCTGCCGATCCTCGATCTCAGCCACATTCCGACAAACGAGCAACCGTCGGAAGTACGCCGACTGGCCATTGAAAATGGCCGTCACATCTTTAATCTTCAAACGGGTCCGCTGATCCGCGCCAGCCTATTGAAACTCGCCGACTGCGACCATGTACTGCTGCTGAATTTCCATCACATCGCGAACGATGGCTGGTCGATCTGGCAGTTTGCCAATGAACTGGCGCCGCTCTATGAGGCGAGGCGTGAGGGCAAATCCTCGCCATTGCCGGAATTGCCGGTGCAGTATGCCGACTTTGCAGTCTGGCAGCGTGACTGGCTGAAGAGCGACATCATTGCGCGACAACTGGATTACTGGACCAAGCAAGTTGCCGGAGCACCTGAAACCCTTGAGTTACCCACCGACCATCGTCGTCCGGATGTTCTGAGCCTGCGCGGGGCGACGGAGAAGGCAGTGCTCCCGCGTGACTTGCTCGATCGCCTGAACGAGCTCAGCCAACAGTACGGCGCGACCTTGTTCATGACTCTTCTGGCTGCCTACCAGACCCTCCTCTATCGCTACACGCGGCAGGAGGAAATCGTTGTTGGCTCGCCGATTGCCAGTCGCACTCGCACCGAACTCGAAGACCTCATCGGTTTCTTCGTCAATACCCTGGTCATGCGGACTGATCTCTCAGGGAATCCCAGGTTCGTAGAGCTCCTGGAGCGGGTCCGCTCCACTGCCCTTGGCGCCTACAGCAATCAGGACCTGCCGTTCGAAAAGCTGGTGGAAAAGCTCCAACCTGAGCGCGAATTGGGGCGCATGCCGCTTTTCCAAGTCTGGTTCGTCTTGCAGAATGCGCCGCGAATCAGTCTGCAACTTCCCAGCCTTGAGCTGCGCAGTATGGACGTGCACAACGGCACTGCCAAGTTCGACCTTGGTCTGTTTACGGTTGAAAAGCCAGACGGCCTCTACTGCACCGTCGAGTATTCGACCGATCTTTTCGAGGCCGCGACCATCCGGCGATTCTTGGGTCATTACCGCGTGCTGCTCGAAGCCATCGCCGCTGCGCCTGCGAAGCGACTTAGTGAGTTACCACTTCTGACTGTGGGAGAGCGCGAGCAAATCGTGGTGCAATGGAACGAAACTGCGCATGCGGTCAATCGCGAGCGCTCGCTTCACCAATTCATCGAAGACCAGGTGGAGCGCACTCCGGACGCCCTCGCGCTGGTGTACGAATCGCAGGAGCTGACCTATCGCGAACTGAACGCACGGGCCAACCAGTTGGCGCACCGGTTGCGGAAGCTGGGAGTCGGGCCCGACAAGCTTGTTGCCGTTTGCGCACAACGTTCCGTCGAGATGGTCGTGGCCTTGCTCGGCACTATAAAAGCCGGCGGAGCCTATGTTCCGCTCGACCCAGATTATCCAAAGTCGCGGCTCGGCCTAATGCTCGATGATGCCGAGCCACCGGTCCTCCTCACTCAGCAGCGCCTGCTGGACATACTGCCGCAGCACGAGGTCCCCGGGATTTGCCTCGACCGCGATTGGCACACTTTAGCCTCCGAGCCTAGAGAGAATCCGCCGCTCATCGCGACCGGGAAGGACCAGGCGTACATGATTTACACATCGGGCTCGACCGGTAAGCCAAAAGGCGTTCCTAACGTTCATCAAGGTATCGTCAATCGGCTGCTGTGGATGCAGGACGCCTATCGTCTCGATGGCAGCGACCGCGTGATGCAGAAGACGCCCTACAGTTTCGACGTCTCGGTGTGGGAGTTCTTTTGGCCGCTCATGACTGGTGCTTGCCTCGTGATTGCACGCCCCGAAGGGCACAAGGACCCCAACTACCTTATCGACCTCATTCGGCAGCGCAACATCACCACCATGCACTTCGTGCCCTCGATGCTGCGCATCTTCCTTGAAGCCGAGGGCGTCGAGCACTGTACAAGTCTGCGTCGCGTGATCTGCAGTGGCGAAGCCTTGCCTTACGAACTGCAGCAGCGCTTCTTCGAGCGCCTAGGTGGCCAGTTACATAATCTCTACGGACCCACCGAAGCCGCGGTGGACGTGAGTTACTGGCACTGCCGTCCTGACTCTTCGATGATGGTTGTTCCCATCGGCAAGCCGATATGGAACACCCAGCTTTACATCCTCGACAATTATCTCCAGCCGGTTCCAGTCGGCGTGCCGGGCGAGTTGCACATTGGCGGAGTGCAACTAGCGCGCGGCTACTTCCAGCAGCCGGAGCTCACCGCGCAAAAGTTCATTCCCAATCCGTTCAGCTCCGATCCGGGCTCGCGCCTCTACAAGACGGGCGACCTTGCGCGCTTCCTGCCCGACGGCAATATTGAGTACCTGGGACGTATCGACCACCAGGTTAAGCTGCGGGGCTTCCGTATCGAGCTGGGCGAGATAGAAACTACGCTCGACAGCCATCCCGGCGTGATGCAGAGCGTAGTGATGGCTGGCGAAGACGTGCCCGGCCACAAGCGGCTGGTCGCCTATGTCGTTCCCAATCCGGCCTATCGTGGCGACGATTCCTCAGCCGACGCCAACCTAGGCGCCGAACAAGTCTCCCAGTGGTCGGAAGCCTTCGACGAAGCCTATCGCCGCGGCGGCGGAGTGGAAGAAGCCACCTTCAACATCAAGGGCTGGGACAGCAGCTACACCGGCCAACCCATTCCCAGTGAAGAAATGCGGGTCTGGGTCGACTCCACCGTGGATCGCCTTCGCTCGCTCCATCCACGCAGTGTCTGGGAAATCGGCTGCGGCACAGGCCTCTTGCTCTTTCGCCTCGCTCCAGACTGCGAGCGATATTACGGAACCGACATCTCGCAGACAGCGCTTAAGTTTCTGGAGCAGCTGCGGCAGCGTCCGGAACTGCGTTTGCCGCAAGTCACCCTTGAGCAGAGGGCAGCGCATGAGTTTGACGCAGAGCAAATGCGCGGACAGTTTGATGCCGTCGTGCTGAACTCCGTCATCCAGTACTTTCCGGAAGTCGACTACCTGATGGCCGTGCTGGACGCTGCTGTTACAGCGCTTCGACCCGGTGGCGCCATTTTCATTGGTGACGTTCGCAGTCTGTCTTTACTGGAGGTGTTCCATACTTCCGTAGAGGTCTTCAAAGCCGACGATGCCATGAGCCGCCAGGAACTCCAGCGTCGTGTGCGGAAGGGAATTCGTCAGGAGGGCGAACTGGTCGTCGATCCCGAGTTTTTCACCGCTATTCGTTATCGCTGGCCGCAAATCACGCATGTGGAAGTCCAGCTCAAACGTGGGCGCGCGCAAAACGAGCTGACGCGGTTCCGGTACGACGTGATCCTGCATGTGGGGGAACAGGCCCCGCCGCGAGTCGAGTGCGCCTGGCTCGACTGGCAGAAGCAGGGGCTGAATCGTGCCTCGCTCGCAGAAATTCTGCAAAAGACGCAGCCAGAAATGCTCGGAGTCACCGCCATTCCTAACGCCCGATTGCGCGAGGCGGCCGTAGCCATCGAATGGTTGGCGGAAGAGGGAAGCGGCATCGTCGGCGAATTGCGCCAACGTCTCGCCCAGCATGCTCCCACACAAGTAACCGAGCCGGAAGACATCTGGAGTCTTGAGCAAGAGCTGCCGTACCGCATCGAAATCCGCACCTCGAAGTTGGCAACCGATGGGTTGTGCGACGCGGTATTTCGTCGTTGCAACATACAAGGAAAAGTAGCCGACTACGCCATGACGCGGTTTCCGGGCGAGAGCGATATTAGTCGCCCATGGTCAACCTACTCCAACAATCCGCTCCGGCAGCGCGTTGCGGCCAAACTGGTTCCGCAGCTTCGTCTCTACATCGGCGGAAAATTGCCTGAGTACATGGTCCCCGCGGCTTTCGTATTGTTGGATGCCATGCCCCTCACAGCCAGCGGCAAGGTCAATCGCCGCGCCTTGCCCGCCCCTGAGTCATCCCGCGCCGAGGCACTCGGTGATTACCGCCCACCCGGCAGTCCGGCGGAGGAGATGATCGCCGCAATCTTCGCCGACGTCTTGCGGGTTGAACGTGTGGGCCTCGACGACAACTTCTTTGAACTCGGCGGGCACTCGCTTTCTGCCACCCAGGTTGTGTCGCGTATCCGCCAGAACCTGCGCGTAGACTTGCCGGTTCGCTCTGTCTTCGAGTGCCCGACCATTGCGACCTTAGCGCAGGCGGCGGAGCAGCAGCAACGCAGCCACCAGGGCTTAATTGCACCGCCGATTGAGCGCGCGCCGCGCGAGGAGCGCTTGCCGCTGTCGTTTGCCCAGCAGCGCATGTGGGTCCTCGACCAGATCGAGCCCAACAATTCGCTGTACAACATACCGCGACCTTTGCGGTTAACAGGCAAGCTGGATGTCGATGCTTTGGAAACAGCGATCAACGGCGTCGTCACTCGCCACGAGGTGCTGCGCACAACTTACGGCTCGGAGAAAGGGCAGCCTTTTCAGATCATCGCCGAGTCCGGCCACCGACCGCTGCATCTGATCGATCTCAGCCATCTCAGCAATCCTGAGCTCGAGAACGAAGCTCGTCGGATCGTGCAGGAAGAAGCTGCAACGCCATTCGATTTGGCGAAAGATCCAATCATTCGTTACCTGCTGATCCGCCTGGGTGAAGAAGATCACATTTTTATGGTGACCACTCACCATATTGCCGACGATGGATGGTCCACGGGCATTCTTCTTCGCGAACTAACCGAACTCTACGAAGCCGCGCTCAACCAGAGACCGTCGCCACTGCCGCCGGTCGAAATTCAGTATGCCGATTACGCTGTCTGGCAGAGGAATTGGTTACAGGGTGAAGTGCTTGCCCGGCAGGTGGAATATTGGGGTCAGCAGCTGGACCTAGCACCGCCTCTGTTACAGATTCCGTCCGACCGCCCACGTCCCGCGAAGCTCACTTTCCGTGGCGCCATGCACCGGTTCCTATTGCCAGCCAGCCTGCTGGAGTCCGTCCGGACGCTAAGCCGGCAACAGGGCAGCACCGCGTTTATGACTCTGCTGGCGGGCTTCCAGACTCTTGTCCTGCACCTCACCCGCCAAACCGACATTGTGTTGGGCACTGACCTCGCCAACCGCGGGACTGTGCAGAGCGAAGCGCTGATCGGATTCTTCGTCAACCTGTTGGCCTTGCGGACCGATCTTTCCGGCGATCCGACATTCACGGAGTTGCTGGCGCGAGTCCGCGATGTGGCACTCGGCGCTTATGCTCATCAGGACGTTCCTTTCGACAAGCTGGTCGAAGAACTTCAACCGGAACGCAGTCTCAGCCACACTCCGATTGTGCAGGTATTGTTTGTGCAGCAGAATACGCCGCGCTCCTCGAAAACAATGCCCGGACTCTCTCTGAGTTGGTTCCCCATTAATGTGCCGTCGAAGTTCGATATGGCGGTCTTTGTTTCGGAAACCGATAAAGGCGTGATGGGCAATTGGGTTTATAGTGCTGACTTGTTCGACGCATCCTCGATTACGCGCATGGCCGGGTTGTATCAACTGGTGTTGGAAAGGGCGATAGCCAATCCTGCCCTGCGCCTCAGCGATTTGATCGCCGTGCTCGAAGAGGAAGACCAGAAACAACTCGCGTTGCAGCATAAAGAGTTTCAGCAAGTCGGCAGTCAGAAACTCAAGACGGTAAAACGCAAGACAATGACTCAGAGCTAGGCGTAAGGAAACAGCGGAGGGCCCATGAGTAATCCGACCGTGGCGGGTTTTCGACTTTCGGTTCAGCAGAACCGCACCTGGTCACAGCAAATCGGCCACCCGCCCTCGCTGTGGGCCGAGTGTGAGCTCGCGCTGGAAGGCCCGCTCGATCCTGCAAGGCTGAAGGACTCCATTCGTGAAGTGGTTGCACGTCACGAAATTCTGCGCACTGTCTTTCATCGCCAGACCGGCGTGAAGGTCCCTTTCCAGGTGATCTTGGATTCGCCAAATTTTGCCTGGACGGCGGCAGACTTGGCCGACTTAGACGAGGAAGCTCACGCTAAGCGCTTTCGCGAACTGGCGGAGGAAACAAAAGCCTCCGTTGCTATAGAGAAGGGGCCAACGTTGTCGGTTGTGTTGACGCAATTGGCTGGCGACACTCACATGCTGGCCCTCGGCCTGCCGGCAGTTTGCGCCGATTGGCGGACCCTCCAGAATCTACGCGACGAGATTTTCCAATTCTACGCAGGAAACCTGCCCCACAAAGAGGTCATGCAATATGCGGACATCTCCGAGTGGCAGCAGGAATTGCTTACCAGCGACGAGTCGAAGCCGGCGCGGGATTACTGGCGCGATTATTGCCGCAACATCGACTTTTCGCAGCTTGAAGGTTCCCTAGCTGGCTTTGAAAAGAAGCCTATGGGCAATTTTTCGCCGGAGAGCGTAACGGTTCGCATCAGCCGGAACACACTCGGCGAACACTCCGAGGCGGAATTAGCCGCCCTGCTACTCGCGAGCTGGCTGGCGTTCTTGTCACGAATGACGAGCCGCTCCAGCGTCACCGTCGGTTGTTATTTCGACGGACGCAGCTATAGCGAGTTGGCCAATGCTCTTGGGCCGCTCGCAAAGGTAATGCCACTCACGGCCGACTGCTCCGAAGCCGCTAGCTTCATGAATCTACTGCAGCAGGTGCGACGTGACACGGCAGATTTCCGTAATTGGCAAGACAGCTTCTCGTGGTCGAACACCGGCCTTGCTCAAGCCGAGGAGCAGGGTCCGGTTTTGCCTTTCGCCTTCAACTTTTCTGCTATTCCTGCGGCTCAGACTTACAGGAATCTGCGAATTAGCACGGTCCGGCAGATGGTATTGAGTGAGCAGTTCCGCGTGAAACTAGCCACCCGTCTCGACCGAGAATGGCTAGACGTCGCGCTCGAGTACGATGCCGGGCGATTGGACCGCGAAACGGTAGAGCGCTGGTGCAGTCACTATTTCACGCTACTGCAACACGCCGCTGCACATCTCGAGACACCCATCAGTCGTCTTCCACTGCTCAACGAGCAGGATCGGCAGCGGTTGCTGATCGATTGGAATCAGACCTCAGCCGACTACCCACGCCAGCACTGCATCCACACATGGTTTGAAGACCAAGCTGCTCGAACGCCGGATGCTCCGGCCGTCAGTTATCAGGAAGACTGCCTCACGTATCGCCAGTTGAACGAGCAGGCTAACCAGCTGGCGCACCATCTCCGTTGTAAGGGTGTGCAGGCGAACTCTCTTGTGGGCCTTTGCATGGAACGCAGCACCAGCCAGATGGTGGTTGTATTGGGGATCATGAAGGCGGGGGGCGCTTATGTTCCCCTCAGCGCCGACCATCCCAAGCCTCGCCTGGCGCGACAATTGGCGGGCGCGGCAGCCCTAATTACGGAGGCGAAGTTCGAGTGGATGATGCCATCATTTGGCGGAGAGTTGATTTTGATGGATCAGCATCGCGAGCATTGGTTGAATCAGTCGGTCAGCAATCCGGCCTCGGTGAACACTCCGGAAGATATTGCGTATGTGATCTACACCTCGGGATCGACCGGAACACCCAAAGGCGTCGCTGTTCGCCATCGTAATCTGGTGAATTACACCGCTTATATCCAGCGGTGGCTCGAACTGGAAAGACAAACGGAGCCTCTGCATTTCGCTACGGTTTCTACCCTCAGCGCAGACTTGGGAAACACTTGCATTTATGCCTCTCTAGTCTCCGGAGGCTGCCTACACATCATCGGCTACGATGTCGCCACCGACAGTTTACGTCTGCGCCAGTACACGGCAGGGAGCCCCATTGATGTGCTGAAGATCGTTCCCTCGCATCTGATGGCGTTACTGAACTCCGGCGGAGGCAGGGAAGTGTTGCCGCGCAAATTCCTCATCACCGGCGGCGAAGCCCTCAACTTACCGTTGTTATCGAAGATTATCGATGCCGACGGCAGCTGCGAAGTTCTGAACCACTACGGGCCGACGGAAACGACCGTCGGCTCCTTGACGTTACGGGTAAAGGACTTCGACTGGCGGCACTCGTCGGTGCAGACGATTCCGATCGGCAAACCGATCGCAAACACTCGCGTCTACGTGCTGGATGGCCACCAAGAACCAGTTCCCGTTGGAGTACCGGGAGAGCTCTACATTGCAGGCGACGGTGTAACCGCGGGATACATCGGCCAGCCCGATCTCACCGCCGAGCGCTTTGTGCCTGAGCGTTTCGCTCCTGATCGCGGCGCCAACATGTATCGTACCGGCGATCTGGTGCGTTATCTACCGGACGGAAACATCGAATTTCTCGGTCGCGTGGATGACCAGGTCAAGATTCGCGGTTTCCGAATTGAGCTCGGCGAAATCGAGTCGCTGCTTCTGCAACACTCTGGCCTGAAGCAGGCGGTTGTGCTCGCCTTGACCGACGAGCGCGGGGAAAAATCGTTGGTCGCTTACTGTGTGGGCACGGCGCACTCAGATGAATTACGTACTTATCTGCGGGCACAGTTGCCGGATTACATGGTTCCTGCCGCAATCATTGAACTTGCAAAGTTCCCGCTGAATGCTAATGGCAAGGTCGACCGCCAGGCCCTGCCCAAGCCGGAAGAGGTAAAGAGCAGCTCGTCGAAGGAAGCGATTGCGCCGCGTACCCCAACTGAAGAGGTCGTCGCCTCGATTTGGGCCGAAGTGCTAAAGCGCGACGACCTCGGCGTCGAAGACAATTTCTTCGACATCGGTGGTCACTCGCTGCTGGCGACCCAAATCGCGTCCCGCTTGCGCGAGCATTTCCAGCTCTCTGTGCCGGTCCGGGCCATATTCGAATCGCCCAGCGTTGCCGAACTCGCGAAGCGCATGGATACGACGCGCCGCGAGGAGCAGGGAATGGTTCCGCCGCCGATAAAACAGATACCACGTAATCGCGACTTGGCGTTGTCCTTTGCCCAGGAGCGCCTATGGGTGCTGGACCAGATTGAACCCAACAATCCGCTCTACAACATCCCTCGCAGTTTGCGCCTCCGTGGGGTGCTTCGAGTTGAAGCCCTGGAGCGCGCGATCAACGAGATCGTGCGCCGTCACGAATCGCAGCGCACGACCTTCGCGGTGAAAGATGGTCATCCCGTCCAGGTGATCGCTTCCTCTCTTACGATATCTCTGGTGGTACAGGATCTCAGTTCCGTACCGGAAACGGAACGCGAAGTTGAGGCGCGCCGTATCGCCATCGAGCAATTGCTCCTCCCATTCGACTTATCGAAAGCGCCTTTGGTGCGGGCCCACTTGTTGCGCCTCAGCCCCGAGGACCATGTGCTACAGCTCACCATGCATCACATCATCAGCGATGCCTGGTCTGCCGGAATCTTCCTTCAGGAAATGTCGGCATTGTACGAGGCCTTCTCCTCCGGCAGCCCATCGCCCCTAGCGGAACTCAAGGTCCAATACGCCGATTACGCCGCGCAAGAACGCGCCTGGCTTCAAGGAGAAGTCCTGGAGAAGCAGCTTGCATTCTGGCGCGAGCGCCTCAAAGGCGTCCCGCCCGTACTGGGGCTTCCGCTGGATCACGAGCGTCCTAAGTCGCGGACGTTCACTGGTGGCTGCGAGATGTTACATATTCCGGCTGAAAAGCTGAACGCGGCGAAAGAGCTGGCGCGCCGGGAAGGCGTCACGCTCTTTATGACGCTGATGACGATATATCAGCTGCTGCTCTCAAAGTATTCTGGAGAGGAACAGATTGTTGTCGGCACCGACCTTGCCAATCGCACCATGCCTGAAACCGAGGGCATGATTGGTTTCTTCATCAACCTGCTGGCGGTGCGCACCGACCTCTCCGGCAATCCGACTTTCCGTGAACTGTTGGGCCGAGTGCGCGAGGGCATGCTGGAGTCCTACGCCCATCAGGAGGTTCCATTCCCCAAGATCGTCCAGGACATCCAGCCCGAGCGAAGCGCAACGCACAACCCCATCGTGCAGGTGCTGTTTGTTATGCAGAA
>DASRAA010000237.1:0-16641 GCA_035638375.1 Binatia bacterium
GATATCTACCCTCCAACCTTAGTGAAGAACTTGCCTTCCTGGAACCAAATCTGTGAGAAAATGACCCTCGTTTTTCACATCCAATTTAAGGCAACGCCATGACTCGTCTGGGGAAAGGTCTGTTGTTTAGCTTTCTGGCGCTAGTAATCATCATAGTCGGAGGTATCACGTTCACCATCGGATGGCGGCCCTTCTTCGGCCCTAAGGTGCGCCCACTTACCGACCGCAAGTTTGAAAGCACTCCACAGCGACTGGAGCGGGGCAAGTATCTGGCCAGCGGATGCATCTATTGTCACTCGCAGCATGATTGGCAGGGTTCGGGAACGCCTATCATCGCTGGAATGGAAGGGGCCGGCGAGGTTGAGCCCTACACCGATCTGCCAGGAAGGATCGTCGCGCCCAACCTTACTCCCGATAAGGAAACTGGTGCCGGCACCTGGACCGACGACATGTTCGCCCGGGCGATCCGCGAAGGGATCGGCCACGATGGCCGTTCCCTCTTCCCGCTGATGCCGTATTTGAATTTCCGCGAGTTGTCGGATGAAGATGTAGCGTCGATCGTGGTGTACTTGCGGACACTTCCGCCGGTTCATCACCAATTGCCAACCACCGAGATTATCTTTCCGGTGAAGTACCTCATTCGTAATGTTCCGGAGCCGCTTACTTCTTCTGTGCCGGAAATTTCTCCCGACGGCGATCCGCAAAAATACCCGGTCCATATGGCAAGAATCGCTGGCTGTGCCGATTGCCACACCCCGCAGGCGCGCGGAGAAAACGTCGTCGGAATGACCTTGGCTGGAGGCATGGCGCTCATCGGGCCCTGGGGAAGGGCAGCGAGCGCAAATCTGACGCCAGATGGCACGGGAATTAAGAACTACACCGAGGATTTCTTCGTTCAGGTTATGCGGACCGGGGTGGTGAACGGGCAGAAGCTGAGTCCGGCGATGCCCGTGATGGCCTACAAAAACCTGAACGATCAGGATCTCAAAGCGATCTATTCGTTCCTGCGCACTGCCAAGCCGGTGGTACATCACGTCGACAACACGTTACCGCCAACAGACTGCAAACTCTGCCGACAACGGCATGGCGGCGGCGACAAGAACTAGAATCCCGCGTAAATTGCGCTCAAGCCGCGGAGCGGCGTCTTTCGGCGAGCGCGAAAAGCCGTCGCCGAGGTGAGAACCGTCACATTCTCGCCAAAGTCCTTTTGGTATTTTGTGGTTGCCCCTCGCACCCGCAGCCGAGCCGCGCCTCAATATGCCTCGAAGCTAGGCGAAGAACCTCGTGCATTGTGTTTAGGGTACCAAGAACGGTCTCCACCTGATCCATGATCCGCAGCGAGTTTGCCGCCTTCCCGAACGCCGCTCCGCGGCCGGAGGTTGAACTTCGGATCGACTCCCCACGCTCACGCCTGAGGCTAAAAGCAAATCAACCGCTTCGCCTTTTCCGCACGTCACAGCAGAAAAATGGAACCGGAGTCGCGGGCCGGCGGTTCAAAGCCTCAGAAGGATGGCGCGCTGACAAATTCCACGCTGGATTTCGAGCCCTTTGCGCGCGGCCTTTATGGCATTCACAATTCTTTCCTGTGTCGTGTATCAGTGGTCTTGCGATGCTGTCGTTGCCCAGATGTCGCCGGGCTTCATAGAGATGTAGAACACGCCGGTCGTCGGATCCATCGCAACATATGCAGTCTTCGGCCCACCGTTGGTGCCGCAATCGGCAGTGGCCAGGCTCTGGCAGGTTAGACCGCTGCTGGCGTCGCGCCAGTTGGAACCGTCGTCAGTGTAGATCGGCTTCAGGCCGAAGTCTTCATACTTCACCGCGATGGTTCGGTTGTGAGTGCGGTTAGTCACCATCATGGTGACGTACTCGTTGGGCTGACCTACATCCTGATTGTTGCCACAGAAGACCCAACTACCGCTGGGGGGCGTACCCTTCCAACAGTAGAAGCCGGTATTTCCTCCGCTGTTCCCCTGGTAATACATGAAGTCCCCCCTATTGGGGCCTGCACCGGCTTGCGCGCCGGTCCAGGCATCAAAACCGCCGCTGAGGCCGTCGGGAGTTGGAAGGGGAGACCAGTTGGAGCCGTTATCGAGCGAGAACCAGGTGTTGCTGACGGTAGGAACATTGTCTGAAGCAACGGTCTCATAGCTAACACTTCCAATCGTCACAGCAAACAACTGTTCCGCTGTACCAGCCGGACTGCCGGGTGCCTTGCTCCATGTACGTGCGTTGTCAGGGGACAGCAAGGTAAGGGCCGACGCAGTAGGGCAAATAATGGTCATGCCGTCGCCGGCGATCGCGCATCCATTTTCCATCCCCCCACCCGGAACGATGGCACCCGTCGCCCTTGTCCAGTGCGTGCCGGTGCCGCTGACATTGTCGAGCCAATACGCCAAGTGCTGCTTGCCCGAGCAAGACTGATTTATGGTGAAGATGGTGCCGTCAGGGGCCACACCGAGACTACGGAAGCTGGGGCACCCTACAACGAGGTCGATTCCGTTCATGATCGGCGTCCAGGTCTTACCTTTATCTGTCGAACGAGCGAGGCCGCCCGTGGTGGGGTTGTTCGCCGCCGCGTACATGTTGCCGGCGTTGTCGAAGATAATTCCCCAGGTCTGAACCAGCCCAGTATTGCCGACGAGCGTCCAGGAGGGTCCGGCTCCGTTTGGAGGAGGCGACGGCGGGTTGGGGTTGTTGGGCGAGTTACTCGATCCGCCTCCACAGGCGACGTACAACAAACAAGTGAAAACCGCGAGGGTCAGCAAGATTCTTGCTCGCATGGTCTCTAAGGAACGTAAATTGGCGGGCCCGAAGTTGTACTACTAGATTAACCCAGCTAGCGGTTCTGAGTTGTCACGGCTGCTCACAACGTTTTTGACTCCCGACGTATGCATGCGGTTTCCTAGAAACACCCGCACCGTGTCAGGTGCATTAAAAAACTCCTCGATGGAGTAGCGCTTGGGCGGACTGAGCACCTGTTGCGTATTCGCCGGTGTCTTCCGGGAGCGTCTTAAAGAACCGCTTGCAGTCCCCAGCCAGTTAATCTTCCTCGAACCCTAAAACACGAAACACCTATCTGCGGGTTAGATTGCATTGTGCTCGATCGGACGAGAAAGCGGCCGACCCTAGGATTAGCACGCTTGCAACTAGCAGACTCATCCTTCGCGATAGGGTGGGAAAGCTGACAACCGACAACCGGGCACTGACAACTGTTTCAAGAAGGATGCTCCTGGCCCAGAATCACGCGCACCGTATCCCGCGCGATCAGCAATTCCTCGTTCGTCGGAATCGCATACGCCAACAGCTTCGAGTCCTCCGTGCTGATCGTTCCCTCGCGGCCAATCATCTCCTGATTTTTCGCCGTATCCATCTTCAGCCCCGCCCACTCCATGCCTTCGCAGATCCGCGCGCGTACCTCAGCAGAGTTCTCCCCAATTCCTCCGGTGAACACTACCGCATCGGCGCCGCCCATCGCCGCCATGTACGATCCGATGTACTTTCGAGCCCGATAGCAGAAGACCTCGATGGCCAGTCTCACGCGCCGGTCATCGTGCTCGTGCAGCTCCGCCTGCAACTCGCGCATGTCGTTGGTCAGGCCTGAAATGCCGAGTAATCCTGACTGCGTATTCAGTAGCGTCACCACCTCATCCGCCGTCATGCCCTCTTTCGAGCTGATCAGGTTCAGCACCGCCGGGTCCACGTCGCCCGAGCGGGTGCCCATCACCAGCCCTTCCAGCGGAGTGAGCCCCATCGAAGTGTCAATCGACTTGCCTTCCTTGATCGCCGTCGCCGAGCAACCGTTTCCAAGGTGCAGTGTGATGATGTTGGTCTGCTCGCGCGTCAGCCCTCGCAGATAGCGATAGCGAAATGCCACGTAACGGTGCGAGGTGCCATGGAAGCCGTACCGGCGCACACGATACCGGCGATACAGGTGGTAGGGCACCGCATAGAGATAAGCGTGCGCCGGGATAGAGGTGTGAAACGAGGTGTCAAACACCGCCACCTGCGGCGTGTTCTTTCCGAAGATGTCCCATGCCGCCCGTATGCACTTCAGATTGTTGGGATTGTGCAGCGGCGCCAGATCAATGCAGTCCTCAATTTCTTTCACTACCTTGTCGTCGATCAGCGCCGACTGCGTGAAGACTTCGCCACCATGTACCACGCGATGCCCAATGGCATGGATATCTGCCGTGCTGCGGATTTCGCCAATGCCCGACTTGTCAGACGCGATGTATCGCACCAGGTAATCCAGCGCTGCGGCTACGTCGCGCAGCGGTGCGGTAAATTTGCACTTGCCTTCATCCCCCTTCTGAAAAGTGATAATGGCTTCCCCACCTGTGCCTTCCACCTCGCCACGGCACAACCGCTGGTCTCTTTCCTGCTGAATGCGTTCCATGTCGGTGGCAATCACTTGAAACTTCAGGCTGGAGCTTCCGGCGTTGAGCACTAATACGTTCATGCGCGATAAGCCTCTCCGGTGAGTATGGCACTCTGCGGGCCTGCCGCGAAGCCGTTTGCGCTAAGAGACGCCGAATTGACTGCAGCGTAATGCGGGGTCTGAAAGCTTATATCGGACAAAGTGAGTCGGGCACGACCGAACAGGTTGGGACTGGACACCGCCTTTGCGCTTCGGGGAAAGGAACATCCGTCCCAGTCGAAGTCGACGTGTTTGCTAGGCATCTGAGCCGAGAGCCTGAGCGAACAGAGCGAGTCGAAGAGGACCTGCTGTCACACCCATCCGCAAGGGGCTAGTGGTCCAGATTAACTGCTCTTCGCGCATGAGCTGATTCATCTCCCGATCCCTTTGCCGTGATGGAACTTTCGTCCTACTATCAATAGCAACTGAACCAGCGCGGAGAGACAACATCATGCCAACCGCCGTTGAGCAATTAGCCGAACATCTCAAGCACGACATTGTCGCCCTGGAAGAACGCGCCAGACGCGCCGAAGCAATGCTGCCGCAAATTAGCGAGAAATATCGGGTACGGTTGAGAGCCAGCATCGACTCCACACTGCAACAGGCCAGAGAGCTGAGCGAGCTTTTGGTCGAAATCCGCCAGGACCATCCCGGCAACTGAATCGCATCCGACACTCGGTTGCCCCAAGGGTTTGTTGCTCCTGGTGTTTGAGATTGGCAGCTACTCGATCACCGCCAGGATGTCGCCCGCGTTGACCGTGGCGCCTTCGGCGACGAGAATCTTTCGGACGTTGCCGTCTTTGGGCGACTTCATCTCGTTCTGCATCTTCATGGCTTCTACGACAACGACGCCCTGACCGGCTTTGACCTCGTCCTTTTCGGCGACCATGATGCGCACGATCTTCCCCGGCATAGGAGCAGCGATCCGTTGCGGACCGGCTTCGCCACTGGCGGCAGCACGGCGCGTGCGCAACGAGCGCGGATCCTGCACGTCGATGGCATAGCGGGCGCTGCCGATGACAAGGTGCAAGTCGCCGCTGAGCGAACGTTCACGCTTGATTTCGAAGGCGTCGCCACCGATGAGGACGGAGAGAACATCGCGCGCAGTGAGGGCCGCATCGACCTCGAGGGAATGGCCATCTACTTGGCAGCGCCAGCTGGTTTCGCCCTTGGTGAGTTCCAGGCGATGGGTTTTGCCGTCAACCACAACGTCGTAGGTCATGAGCAGTTGTCAGTTTGAGCTTTTCGTCTTTCGCTCTTGGCCAGAAACAAACCTCAGGGGCTAGAGGCCGGGGAAATAATACAGCTCTTGCAGCACGGCTAAAGCCGTGCTGCTTCAAAACATCGCCTGAACAGCTCTTCCGCCCCTGAAGACGGTTCCTGGTACACATCCTCTCATCGCGATCTCAGGGCCTCGATCCGTCCGGCGCGACGCCAGTTGTTGGGCTCGGGGGCCAGCTTTCCATTCGACAGAGCCGGCAACCCATCGCCGCCGGGAAATGTGTGCTTCGGGTCCATGGTGGCGAAAATGCCCGCTGCCACCGTGGCAATCAGCTCGTGGCGCAAATTGTGTTCGCTGATTCTGCTGGCCAGCAGACGGTGGAGAAATCCAGTGTCCAGTTTGCCCGCGCGAAAATCGCTATCCTTCAAAATGCGGCGGAACAGCGGGATATTCGTCTTGATCCCTCCCACGAAATACTCGTACAAGGCGCGCTCCAGCCGCTGAATCGACTGCTCGCGCGTTTCGGCGTATCCCACCAGCTTGGCCAGCAGCGGATCGTACTCGATGGGCACTGTCCAGCCCTCATACATGCCGCTGTCGCGACGGATGCCTGGCCCAGACGGCGAAATGAGCCGTGTGATTTGTCCTGGTGAAGGGAAAAAGTTGTTGTCGGGATCTTCGGCGTAGATGCGGCACTCGATAGCGTGTCCACGGATGGTGATGTCTTTCTGCTGGAACGGAAGCGGCTCGCCGCAGGCCACACGCAACTGCAGGTGCACTAGGTCGAGCCCGGTCACGAACTCCGTCACCGGGTGCTCAACTTGCAGGCGGGTGTTCATCTCGAGGAAGTAGAAGTTGCGATCCTGATCGACGAGGAACTCGACGGTGCCGGCGTTTTGATAGTTCGCTGCTTTGGCGACGCGCACCGCGACTTCGCCCATACGGTGGCGCATGTCGTCATCCACGATGGGCGAGGGCGCTTCTTCGAGGACTTTCTGATGCCGGCGCTGCACCGAGCATTCGCGCTCGCCGAGATGGACAACGTTGCCCTGTTCGTCGCCGAAGACCTGCATCTCGATGTGGCGCGGACTGTTGATGACCTTCTCGACGTAGACTTCGTCATCACCGAAGGCGCGCTTCGACTCGCTGCGGGCGTTTTCGAAGGCCGAGCGCAGATCTTCTGGCTTGTGCACCAGGCGCATGCCCTTGCCGCCGCCACCCGCAGCGGCTTTCAGCATCACGGGGTAGCCGATGTCGGCGGCAAGTTTCGCGGTCGCCTCGTACTCTAGGCCTTTTTCGGAGCCGGGCACAAAAGGCACGCCGGCTTTCTTCATGCTCTGGCGGGCGCGGGTTTTCGAGCCCATCATCTGCATCGACTCCGGTGTCGGACCGATAAACCTCACGCCGACTTCGCGGCATGCACGGGCGAAGTTTGCGTTCTCGGAGAGGAAGCCGTAGCCGGGATGAATGGCTTCGGCGCCGCTGCGCTTGGCTACATCGAGGATCTTTTCGAAATTCAGATAGGACTCGCTCGCGGCGGCCGGACCGATGTGATAGGCGTGGTCGGCCTTGCGCACGTGCAGCGCGCGGCGGTCAACATCCGAGAAGACCGCCACCGACTCGATACCAATCTCGCGGCAGGCGCGCATGATGCGCACTGCGATTTCGCCGCGATTGGCAATGAGGATTCGCTTGAACATGAAAGCGATCTAGACGCGGGGGATCCCGTCGGAGGCGCAGCCTACAACTAGAATTGTAATGGATGTGAAGAGTTCTTCACCACGGCGGCACTCGCGACACGGAGGAATTAGAAAACAGTGCGTGTTGAGCAACAAACGCGCGGATTGAAGCCCGCGCGGCGGGTCAAAGATAATCTCATCGGTACGGCTGAAGCCGTGCCCTTTGAAACCGCTATTTGGTGGGCGTTTCGGTCGTCACGATGCCTGACGGGCCTGCCTTCTCAGCTTTAGCCTTCTTGGTGGCCAGCGTTTTGTCCACCCAGTCGTCGGCGGTCTTCAGGTCGGCCTTGCGCGCGTCTGGGTTGTCACACTCCAAATCCGCACGCTCGCGGTACATCAGGTTGAGATACGCCATCGCGTCGTCATAGTCAGGCCGCAATTCAATGGCCTTGTTCAACTTCGCGATGCCGTCTTCTACCACAGCTTGATTGGGGTCAATGGCCTTCTTCAACTCAGCGCAGGTCTTTTTGTCGATGGTGGTGTCGGTCGGTTTCAGGCCCAGCTTGGCGCGGGCTTCCAGACGGGGCTGATAGGCCTGCGTCCAGTCGATCACGGCGATCGAGTAGTACACCTCAGGATCGTTGGGATCGAGCGCCGCCACCTGCTCGTGATACTTCTTCGCCTCATCCATCTTCTTCATATTGAAGTACAGCGAGGCGATGCCCTTCAGGGCGAGAATCTTCTGTTCTTTGGGCGGATTGGAATCCAACACCTTCTGGAACTCGTCGATCGCCTGCTCGGCGAAGCGATTATTTTCCGGCGAATCGGCGCCGGGAATGTATTGCTGCATGTACGCGGTTGCCAGATAAAGACGGGCGTTCAGCAGGCTGGGATCCAGTTGCACCGCGTTTTTAAAATGTTCGATGGCTTCTTCGTACTTGGCGTTTTTATAAGACTGCACGCCTTTGTTGATCTGATCGCGTGCTCGCAACTTCTCGCATCCCACGGCCGAGAGCAACGCCAACCCTGCGGCTAAGATCGTAAGTACTCGTCCGGTCTTGTTCATGTCTGGTTTCACTCTCCCTTACGCGTTTTCGGGTGGCATGGCAGAGCGGGATGCCGCACAGCGACACCCCGCCTTTCCTGAAGCAGGAGTACTTCCCGAATCACGTTCCTGTTATACGACTGGCTACTGGCCGGCCTCGATCTTGGCGGTGATCAAGCCGACCTTGTCGACACCCGCGGAGTGCGAAATGTCGATGACTTGCGCCACTTCATTGAATGTCAGGTCTGGATCAGCCTTGACGAACATGACTTTCTCAGCGCGGGTCTTGAAGATGTCGTTGAGACGGCCTTCAAGATTCTCCCATGTCACATCGTCCTGGTTAATCTTCAGGTTGGCTTTGTCGCCTGCGCCCTTCAGCAATTGCACCACCACAGTGCGGTCGCTAGGCGGCGGATTCTTGTCTTTGTCCTTGGGCGGCTGGGGAACCAGCGCGTCCAAGCCCTTCGGCGTGAGCGGCGTGATCACCATGAAGATGATCAGCAGTACCAGCAGCACGTCGATCAGCGGCGTCACGTTGATGTCAGCAGAGGGCCCGCCCTTGCCCCCGCCCGTTGTCATTCCCATACCAATCTCCCGTTATTTTGTTACCGGCGGTGCCGGAGGGATCGCACCTTGTTTCTTCTGATCCGTCAACAAACCTACATCATCCACGCCGGCGGAGCGAACGTTGTCCACCACTTCTACTACGTTGCCGTAGCGCGCACGTGCATCCGACTTTATGAAGACCCGCTTGTCCGCTTTGTTGGCCAGGCGGTCCTTCACCTTCTGCGTGAGCTGGTCGGCCTCAATCCGATCGGTGCCGAAGTAGATCTTGCCGTCGCGCATCACCGCAATCAGCAACGCATCTTCCTTATCGGCATCGGGCATGGGGGCCGGGCTATTCACCTTCGCCATATCCACGCTGACGCCCTTCTGCAGCATCGGCGTGATGACCATGAAGATGATCAGCAACACCAGCATCACGTCCACCATAGGGGTAACGTTGATGTTGGAGTTTACTTTCGAGCCTTCGTCGCGAACTGCCATTCCCATAGGATTTACCTCCACAGTACGTCGAAATCCGGTGACTGCAATTTCACCGAACTCAGACTAGCGGCGAACGGCTCCGCGACGCTTAAGGAAGTAGTCAATCAGCTCGCTGGAGCTGTTGTCCATTTCCACGTCGAAAGCCTCCACCTTGCCGGAGAAGTAGTTGAACATCATCACAGCGGGGATGGCGACGAACAGCCCGATAGCGGTGGTCACCAGGGCTTCGGAAATACCGCCGGCGACGGCACCCAGACCGGTGGCCTTTTGCGTCGAGATCTCTTTGAAGGCGTTCAGAATGCCGACCACGGTTCCCAGCAGTCCGATGAATGGTGCGGTGGAACCGATGGTGGCGAGACCGCCCAGGCCGCGTTTCAGTTCGGCGTGGGTGATGGCTTCGGCACGCTCCAGGGCGCGCTGCGAGGCTTCAATCTGTTCGCCCGGGATATCGCTGGACTCGCCGTGCGCCTTGAATTCGTGCAGGCCGGCGGCGACAACCTTCGCCAGGTGGCTCTTCTTGTTGCGTTCAGCAATCTTGATGGCTTCTTCGATTTTCCCTTCGCGCAGGGCACCGGCGACCGCGGGCGCAAAGGCACGCGATTGCTTGCGGGCGGCGCTGAACGCCATAGCACGGTCAATCATCACGCCGATTGACCAGCCTGACATGACGAACAGGATGATAACCACGGCCTTGGCCAGGATGCCCATCTGTTTCCACAGTGACACCGGGTCCCATCCCACCGCACTTTCCTGGAACATCCAGACGGCGAGGTTGGGCACGTGGCTGAGAGCGTAGCTTGCAACGTTAGCTAAAAGCATGGGTCGAATTCTCCTCCTCAGGAACTTTCGTTACAGCAAAAAACGTGTTTTTTGATCCGTTGATCTGAGCTTAAAGGGGCCTCATCGCCCCGAACTTGTGGCACAAAACTCGGTTGTTTATCCGCCCGCCAGCGTGAAGTTCACGTTGATGGTGGTTTCTACTTCCACCGGCTCGCCGTTCAGGAAGTACGGTTTGTACTTCCACTGCTTCACGGCATCAATTGCTGCCGGGGCGAGCATCGGGTGTCCGCTGATCAAGTGCAGGTTCGCAATGGAGCCGTCTTTGCTGATTACGGCCTGGAGAACCACCGTGCCCTGAATGCGCGCCTGGCGCGCCAGCGGCGGATACGCCGGCTTGACCTGATGCACCAGCAAGCCCTGGGAAACGCCTTGCGACACGCGCACGCGCTGCGGGGTCGCCGCCTTCGGCACCACCGCGGGGGCATTACTGATGATGCCGCCCAACACACCGCCCATTGCGCCACCGGGAACTCCACCTGGAACGCCACCCACAACACCAGCCACACCGGTCGACGGCGGCGGCTCGTCCTCTTTAATCATGGCGACTTTCTTGGGGATGGCAGTGGGGGTACGCAACTGCCCATTGTCCAGGTCGGTGGTCCGGGGCTTCACGATCTTGACTTCTGGCATGGCGGCCGGAGGAGGCGGTGGAGGCGGAGGAGGCGGTGCTACCAGAAACGTCATCAGTTGCTGCTTGGGCAGCGCCTCGGTGAATATCAGTGGTAGCAATACAAGCACGCCAATGAGCAGGATCTGCAGGATGAACGAGATCACGGTTGTGGTTTTTTGCTTGGTCTTGATCTTCCCGCCGGATTCCATGAGGCTGTCTTCAAACATAGCCCTATCTCCATAGAACTCTTTTCTTACTTTGACACCGGCTTACTGCGTTTTGCTCCCAAAATTTCGCGTTTCAGCACGCGCCTTCGACCGAGCCCTTGACAATTAACATACGGGACTCGGTCGCATAACCGAAGGACTTGAATATACACCCCGGAGGGGGGTTTGTGTTCAATAGAAAATCGATTACGCTTTGGCCTTGACCTTCTGCCGGGGAGCACTGGCCGCCGGAAGGGTCGCACGCCCCGTCTTGCTGGCCCGCCATTCCTGGTAGGCCACAAGCATCGGAGCGGCCACGGCGATGGAGGAGTACGTTCCGATGAGAATCCCGATCACCAGCGCCAGCGAGAACCCTCGCAGCACCTCTCCCCCGAACACATACAGCGACAGCACAGTAAGAAATGTCAAGCCGGATGTCAAAATTGTTCGACTCAACGTCTGATTGATGCTCTTGTTCACCACGTCGGACAGCTTGTCGCGGCGCAACAACTTGATGTTTTCGCGGATGCGGTCATAAACGACGATGGTGTCATTCATCGAGTAGCCGATGAGCGTCAGAATGGCCGCAATCACAGTAAGTGTGATGTCTCTATTCAGCAGGGAGAAGAATCCGATGGTGATAATTGTGTCGTGGAAGCATGCTACTACTGCACCCACCCCGTAGATCAGCTCGAACCGGAACCACAGATAGACCAGCATTCCGCCCAGCGAATAGAGTGTTGCCCAAAGCGCCTGCTTGCGGAGCTGTCCGCCTACTTGTGGCCCGACGATCTCTACATTCCGCACGGCAAAATTCGAGGTGTAAAAATCCTGCTCCATGGCGCTGACGACTTCGGGTGGAGCTACTCCCTTCAGCTCATCAACCGACCGCAGCACGCCGCCGCGCTGCTTGTTGCGGAAATCGTCGATCTGCTGGGCGACGACCAGATATCTGGCTGAAGCGTCGATTCCGCCCAGATGCAGCGGGTCCTTCGAGACCAGGTATTGCTGAATGCTCGATGGACCCGTGTTATTCAGGTCCATCTTGCCCGACTGCTGCTGCTCACCCGCCTGCAATGCCTTGATGATGGTGTTCTTGCCCTGGTCGAGCGCCGCCTCGCTGGTCTCGCGCTGCTCGAGCGCGACCAGCACCTCGTTGTTGTAGGTCTCGCCGTAGCGCTGGATTTTTGGATCCTTCAGGCCGGCGCGGTCCATGTCGGTGCGAATCGCCTTCAGATCCGGTGTGTTGGCAAACTTCACATAGACCAGCGTGCCGCCCTTGAAGTCCACGCCGAACGGAATGCCGTGCCAGAAGAAGATAGAGAGCAATCCGGCAATGCTGAAGATCAACGAGAAGGCAAGGAAGTACCACTTCTTGCCCAGGAAATCGATGTTGGAATTACGAAAAAACTCCACCGCTTACCCCTTATATGCTCAGCGCTTCCCCGCGCTGGTGGCGGCTGAGGATGCTGTCGAAAATCACGCGCGATACAAAGACCGAAGTGAACAGGTTCGCCGCAAGACCGAAGCTCAACGTGACGGCAAACCCGCGCACCGGGCCGGTCCCGAACAGGAACAGAATGATCGCTGACACGATGGTCGTCACGTGCGTATCGACGATCGTGATCCATGCGTGTTTGAAGCCCTGGTCTACAGCCTGCGGCGGTGTTTTGCCATGCCGCAGTTCTTCACGAATGCGCTCAAAAATCAGAACGTTCGAGTCCACGCCCATGCCGATGGTCAGGATCACGCCGGCGATGCCCGGCAGTGTGAGCGTTGCGCTGGTGAATCCGAGGAATCCCAGCAGGATCACTAGGTTCAGAAATAGTCCCAGGTCGGCATTGATGCCGGCGAACTTGTAGTAAATGAGCATGAACACCATCACGGCGACCATGCCGAAGATGGCGGCGCGCACGCCAGCGCGAATGGAATCTGCGCCCAACGACGGTCCCACCGTGCGCTCTTCCAGATACTTGATTCCGGCCGGCAATGCTCCGGAACGCAAGGTCAAAGAAAGGTCCTGCGTCTGCTGCTCGGTGAATGTGCCGGTAATGCGGCCTTCATCGCGAATGGCTTCCTGGATGGTAGCGACTTCCATCACCTTGTTGTCGAGCACCACCGCCAAACGCTCGCCCACGTGGGCACTGGTGAAGGCATAGAAGCGACGCCCACCCTCGCCCGTCAAGGTAAACTTCACGTCTGGACGCCCGTTCTCATCGCGACCGGCGTCAGCCGTCCGCAGGTCGTTGCCGCTCACCGCCGAGGCTCGCGTGACCACCCAATAGGATTCCTGACTGTTGCTGCCGCCGATGTTCTTTCCCTTCAGCAACACTGCGTTGGCGGGAAGAATGCCGCCATTGGCCTGCATAGCCTCCTGCTCGCTGTTATAAGGCCCACCGATCGCCTGCCGGATTTCCAGCATCGCGGTCGATTGCATGATTTCCTTCACGCGCGCGGGATCATCCACACCCGGAAGCTGTACGAGGATCTGGTAGTCGCCCAGACCGTGCTCCTGAATCACCGGTTCGCTGACGCCAAGCTGGTCAATGCGGTTGCGAATCGTCTCAATCGCCTGCTGCTGCGCCTTGGTCTTGGTGTCCTTCACGACGCTCGGCCTCATGATCAGCGTGAAGGAGTTGTTCGCCCCCGACGTCAGGTCGTAATCGGGGAGGCGGTCGGCCACCAGGCTGCGGAAATCCGCAATCGACTGCGGCGATACCCCGCTGACGTTGATGATTTCCGGGTGATTCTGCTGATCCGGCTGCACGATCTCGCCGTAAAGGATGTTCTTGGACTTGAGATCGTCTTTCAGTCGCTCGACGGCGCGGTTGCTGTCGGCGTTGATGGCATCGTTGACCTGCACCTGCAGGATCAGGTGGGTGCCGCCCTTGAGATCGAGCCCAAGATGGATCCGCTGCTGCATCGCCGCCAACAGGCCTGCGGGCGTGAAGCTCTGCGGAATGCCAAAGATGCCGAACAGAAAGAAGATCAGCACCGCGATGATAATGACGACTTTAATGGTCTGGTTCTTGATCATGACTCACTACAACCGCGTTAGGACTTCGCCTTTTCCTCGGGTTCATTGGTCGTCAGTGTCACGATCGACGACCGCGCCACTTCCAGCTTGATGTTGTCTGGAGGCACCCGCAGAATCAGCGAGTCATCCTTGGCCGACAAAACCGTGCCGGTCAGGCCGCCGCTGGTGACGACTTTGTCGCCAGACTTAATCTTGGTTAGCATCTCCTGCCACTTCTTTTGCCGGCGCTGCTGCGGCATGATGAGCAAGAAGTAAAAGATGGCGAAAATCGCCACCATCATCACGATCGGCCCAATGCCTGCCCCGCCGATCCCCTGAAAATACGCGCCTGCCAATGTCAGCATTTGTGGTTAACTTTCCCCTCAACTTTGTCATCCAGAGCGCGCCGCAGCGGGCCGCGGCGACCGAATCGAGGGAGCTGTCCTGAGCTCGTCGAAGGAACCTGCTTTCTGCACACCCTGCACGACGCACTTTCCCTTCACTGCATCCAACATCACGCAGGGAATACCGCAGGACGTCCTTCAGACTGAGGATTTTCAGCGCTACCGCTGGGCGGTCACTCGGGGACACTCAGATGCGGTGGTCGCACACCAGACAGAAAAGTGGCAAACTCCCCAAGTAGTATAGCTTGCCGGACGCGCCGCATGGTGTCAAGGTAATAGCCCAAGTTGTGGATCGTGTTTAACGTCTGTGCCAGCAACTCGTTAGATGTATACAGGTGGCGCAGATAGGCCCGCGAATAGCGCCCACACACCTTGCAGCCGCACTGCGGGTCGAGTGGGCCCTCGTCACTTGCGAACCGCGCATTCTTGATCGCCAGCCGCCCCTCTGACGTGAAGAGTAGTCCGTGGCGGGCGGCACGGGTCGGCAACACGCAGTCCATCATATCCACACCTTGGGCCACGTACTGCACGATCTCCTCCGGAGTCCCCACCCCCATCAGGTAACGCGGCTTGGTTTGTGGCAGGTAGGTAATTGCGGCATCCACCATCTCGTAGGTCATGGCGCGCGGCTCGCCGACACTGAGTCCGCCGACCGCGTAGCCCGGGAGCTCGATCTCGACCGTCCGCTCGGCCGACTCCCGCCGCAGGTCGGCATACATCCCGCCCTGAACGATGCCGAAGAGGGCTTGCGTAGAACCGGAGTCTACAATTGCTCGCTCGTCGTCATAAGCTCTTCGCTTTTGGCTGTTGGCTCTTCGCTTTTGGCAAGAAGTGCGGATGAGTGCCTCATCCTTTCCCACACGTTGGAAAAGAGTGGGACCAATACCGTCCCATCCAGTGTCATCCTGAGCGGAAACGGTTTCCCTCATCGCGGGAGTCGAAGGACCAGCTATTCCCCCGAACCACGGAACATCTTCTTTGTGTTGTTCGAAATAGTCTCGGGAGCGCGTCAGCCACCGCAGCGTCATCTCCATCGACTCGCGCGCCCTCTCCCGATCCGCCGGATGCTCGGTACACTCATCGAAAGCCATGATGATGTCTGCGCCCAGCCCGATCTGTGCCGCAATCGAACTCTCCGGCGTGAACATGTGCGACGACCCGTCCAAGTGTGAACGAAAAGACACGCCGTCTTCCGTCACCTTGCGCAGCTCGCTCAGGCTGAATACCTGGAAGCCGCCCGAGTCCGTCAGGATCGGCTTGTCCCACGCCATGAAGCGCTGCACGCCGCCCAGCGCGCGCACCATCTCGACTCCTGGACGCAGGTACAGGTGATAGGTGTTGTTCAGCAGAATCTGAACGCCCAGCTCCTCGAGCACATCCTGCGGTACCGCCTTTACGGTCCCGAGCGTGCCAACCGGCATGAACACCGGCGTCTCAATCACGCCGTGCGGCGTGAACATACGCCCGGCGCGGGCCTTTTCGTCAGTAGCTTCGACTTCGAAGCGAAACGGCATGAAGGATGATTGTAGCGGGAGAAGTAGCGAATATCAGAAAGGAAGCATGAGCCAGACCGCTGCCCATTGACCGTATGATCGTCGCTCCAGTCTTTCCGTTGTCGATCCAATTGCCGTATAGCCAATCGGTTGCGGCAAAACGTCAGTCTGCCGGCACAAATCTCTGACATTTTCTTTGCAAGTCCGTGACAACTCCTGGGCATAGCTGGCCACTATCTGTATCGAGGAGCCACCTCGTGGAGAAGCGTATGGGACCTGTAACAAGGCTGCTGAAATCAGCCTGCGTCCTGGGAATTGTGATCGGTGGCTTTCTCTCGGCCATTGCGCAGAACAGCGTATTCAACGATCGCCGCAATACCCTGATCGCTGACCAGTTCAACAATCGCGTAACTGAGGTTGACCGCAAGGGCAACATCGTCTGGCAATTTGGGTTGGGACCCGCCGACTTCACGCCAGCCTCAATCATCGGCACCAACGATGCCGAGCGCGTTGGCACTCTCACCCTGATGGCGGGGGACCGGCACACCGGGCGGTCAGCCCGAAGCGCCTAACTGCACCAATCCCAGCGGCTGCCCCGATATCCGCGTTTTGCTGGTCGATCGCGCAGGCAACATCGTTTGGCAATATGGGCGGTTCGG
>DASRAA010000238.1:0-29121 GCA_035638375.1 Binatia bacterium
CTGCTCAAGATCCTGGAAGGCACCATCGCCAACGTGCCTCCGCAGGGCGGACGCAAGCACCCGCACCAGGAATTCACGCCTGTAGACACCACCAACATCCTCTTCATCTGCGGCGGCGCGTTTGTCGGACTGGAAAAGATCGTCGCCCGGCGTATCGGCAAGAAGTCGATGGGCTTCCGCACCAGTGAAGCCAAGGAAAAAGAGTTTACCGAAGCCAGCAAGCGTGACACTGAGCTTCTACAGAAAGCCGAGCCGCAGGACCTGGTCCGCTTCGGCCTGATTCCTGAATTCGTCGGCCGCTTACCTGTCGTCGGCATTCTCAATGACCTTGACGAATCCGCATTGATCGAAATCCTCACCAAGCCGCGCAACGCCATCATCAAGCAGTACCAGCGCATGTTTGAGTTTGAGAGCGTGAAGCTGAAGTTCTCTGACGGATCGCTCGCGGCCATCGCGCGTGAAGCCATGCAGCGCAAAGTGGGCGCACGCGGACTGCGCATGATCCTGGAAGAACTCATGCTCGACCTGATGTATCACCTGCCCAGCCAGAAGCGCGTGAAGGACTTCGAAGTCACTGAAGAGATGGTGCAGAACCGAAACGTTAACCTGCCGATCATGGAGAAGGCGGGCTAAAGAGATTACGACCTCTGGCCGAGGAGCAAAACGGTGCGATTCTGTCGCATCGTTTTGCATTTTTTTGGTTGGCGCACCGAGTCGCTTTTTTACCAATGGCACGTTCTTGCCGGGGCATCAGCCCGAGCACCAAATCGTTAATGAATGGATACACCAGCTGCCGCAATGAACGCTCGGCTCCGCTCGACTGCGTGTTATCCTACATTTGTCGTTAGGTTTCCTCCAACCAGCGAACCCCGCACAAGACGGGTTATCAGGTAGTTCTGATTGCGAGCCTCAGCGCTCCTACGACAAGGCGGTTCCAGTGACTCAGCGAGAAAAATTCGAGACCAAAAAACTCCCCATGATGCCCATCCGCGACGTGGTCATCTTCCCGTTCATGATGACCCCTTTCGTGGTTGGCCGGGAGTCGAGCGTGCGGGCCCTGGAAGAGGCCCTTGCCGGCGACAAGAAGATTTTCCTCGCCACTCAGCATGACGCCAGTATCGATGAGCCCAAGCCCAACGAGATCTATCAGGTCGGCACCATCGTCAACATCGTCCAGAGTCTGAAGCTGCCCGATGGCAATATCAAGGTTCTCGTCGAAGGTCTGGAGCGGGGGAAAATCCTGCAGGTGGTCGACACGGATGGCTACTTCGAAGCCACCGTCCGCACTGCCAAGTATGGCGCCGAGATGACCCCGCAAGTCGAAGCTGCGATGCAGCGCGTTACTGGTCTCTTCGAGCAGTACGTGAAGCTCTGCCAGTCGCTCAACTACGAGACGATGATCGCCGCGGTCCGCAACGATGATCCGTCGAAACTCACCGACACCATCGCCGCAAACTTGCAGCTCTCCATCGAAGAAAAGCAGGAACTGCTGGAAATCTTCGACCCCGCCGAGCGTCTCAGCCGCATCGGCGATGTCCTCGACGTTGAGATTGAAAAGCTCAACATGGATCGCACCATCCAGTCGCGGGTGAAGCGGCAAATGGAGCGGGCGCAGAAAGAGTACTACCTTAACGAAAAGATCAAGGCCATCCAGAAAGAACTGGGCCGCGGCGAGAAGAGTGAATTCGACGAGCTCAAAAAGAAAATCGACGCTGCCGGCATGCCTCGCGAGACTCACGAGAAGGCCATCCAGGAGCTCAAAAAGCTCGAAGCCATGCCACCCATGTCGGCCGAATCGACCGTCTCGCGCAACTACCTCGACTGGCTGCTCGCGGTGCCATGGAAGAAACGGTCGAAAGAAATCCGGAACATCGAAATCGCCGAGAAGGTCCTGAACGAAGATCACTACGGTCTGGAGAAAATCAAGGACCGCATTCTCGAGTTCCTCGCAGTCCGCCAGTTGGTAAAAAATCCCAAGGGCTCAATCCTTTGCTTCGTCGGACCTCCGGGAGTCGGTAAGACTTCGCTGGGCATGAGCATCGCCAAAGCCACCGGCCGCAAGTTTGTCCGCATGTCGCTAGGCGGCGTGCGCGATGAAGCTGAAATCCGCGGCCATCGCCGCACGTACATCGGCGCCCTACCGGGTCAGATCATCCAGATGATGAAGAAGGCCGGCACCAAGAATCCGGTTTTTATGCTCGACGAGGTCGACAAGATGTCGATGGATTTCCGCGGCGACCCGTCAGCTGCCCTGCTCGAGGTCCTCGATCCCGAGCAGAATTACATGTTCGTCGATCACTACCTCGACGTCGAATACGACCTGTCGCAGGTGTTCTTCATCGCTACTGCCAACGTGCTGCACACCATTCCCCCAGCACTGCAAGACCGCATGGAAGTGCTGCGGCTCCAGGGTTACACCGAACCGGAGAAAGTCGAGATCGCCAAGCAGTACCTTGTTCGCAAGCAACGTGAGCAGACTGGCCTCACCGACAAGAACATCCTCTTCACCGACGAGGGACTCACCACCATTATCCGCAACTACACTCGCGAAGCAGGCGTGCGCAATCTCGAACGCGAAATCGGCAACATTTGCCGCAAGGTGGCTCGCAAGGTCGTCAAGGAAGGCGACCAATTCTCAGTCACGCTGACTGCTGAAAATGTCGGCGATTACCTTGGCGTGATGAAGTTCCGCGACACCGAAGTTCACGAGCGCAGCGAAATCGGCCTCGTCACCGGCCTGGCATGGACCGAGGTGGGGGGCTCGATTCTCACCACCGAAGTCGCCACCGTTGATGGCAAGGGCAAGCTGACGCTCACCGGCAAGCTCGGCGATGTCATGCAGGAGTCGGCGCAAGCTGCTATGTCGTACGTGCGTTCACGTGCCCATCGCCTCGGCCTGCCGCGTGACTTCTATCGCAACCTCGACATCCACGTCCACGTCCCCGAAGGCGCGATCCCGAAAGACGGTCCCTCCGCCGGCATCACTATGGCCACCGCCATCGCGAGCGCGCTCAGCCGCATCCCGGTCCGCCGGGACATCGCCATGACCGGCGAGATCACGTTGCGCGGTAAAGTGCTGGCTATCGGAGGCCTCAAGGAAAAGCTTCTCGCCGCTCACCGCGCAGGTCTTTTTGAGGTCATTCTCCCGGCAGACAACGAGAAAGACCTCGCCGAAGTTCCCGAGAACCTGCGCATTGCTATGAAGCTGCACTTCGTGAAAACCATGGATGATGTTCTGGCGCTCGCGCTGGAGAGTCCGCTGCCGGAAGTGACGGAGGAAACGCCAACCATCGCCGCCCTTCCTCCAACGGCTGAAGCGCCGACCGCACATCAGTAAACAACCATTCGATCAAGTATCCGACGCCCGATCCGGCCGGCATCTGGCCGGGTGGGGTGTTTTCTGGGTGGCCCACATCTGCCTTCTCTTGGCAGTTGTGAGGCGTTGCCTCCTCGCCCCGCCGCACTACAATAGTCAGCATATGGCGACTGGATCACGATTTGGAATCTCGATGAAAGGAAGCGCCGCCCTCGTGGTCGCCATCGGCACCGTTGTGGCCCTTCTCATCCTGCTGCCCGCCTATCGCGTTTTCTTTGCCATCAGTGTCGGCATCGCCATCATCGTTGCGGCGATTCTGTATTTCTGGCACAAGCTCCGCCCAGTCCGACCGGAAGATGTCGAGGACAAACGGCCCTTGAAGTTGCAGTGAAGCCCGTGGTTGGCCCACAACGGCCTTATTTCGGCAATTGTGGGCGTTGAGTCTGGTTTTTTGGGACTCCTTGCTCTTTCCTCTCCCTCCGGCCATATTGAACAGGTGATTTTTTCCGCTCACTTTGTGGCCAGTGCCGCCGATGCAAAACACTTCCCCGCCCCAAGCGTGCCCGAGATCGCCTTCCTCGGCCGCTCCAATGTCGGCAAGTCGAGCCTGATTAATGCGCTGGTGGGTAGCAAAATCGCGAAGACGAGCAACACTCCCGGCCGCACCCAGACCATCAACTTTTTTGAGTTACGAAGGCCCGCCAAACCGCATCCCGAGTTTTTCTTCGTCGATCTACCCGGCTACGGCTATGCTCGCGTGCCCACGGAAATCAGCGCGCGGTGGTCCCTCTTCATCGATCCCTATTTGAAGTCGCGTTCATCGCTGGTGTTATGCCTGGTGCTGGTGGATGTCTCGATCCCGCCGCAAAAACTCGATAAACAACTGCTGGAGTGGTTGCGCCATCATAAGAAATCCTACCTCGTGGTAGGAACCAAATCCGATCGGGTTTCCTCTAACCAGTTGCGCAATTCCTTAACAACAATTGCGGAACGGCTTCAAATCGACACCCGAGAGATAATCCCTTTCTCCGCAAAATCGCGCACCGGACACGCACAACTGTGGAGTCTCATACGGACTACCGTAGGAATTACGGCTACGGCACAGAAACAGGATTAGATCAGGCTGGCCAGATCTGCAAAGCTGTCTGCGAAAGAATTTGCTGTTTCACGCCCTCGGTCAATGGCAGATCGCGAAACTCGCGCAAATTATTCGCAATTTCCGGTACGCCCGGCCCGGGCCAATCGGTGCCGAACAGTGTCTTGTGTGCGATCTCTTGCAGCCGCGGAAAGTACTTTAGCAGCGACTTCGGCGGAATCCCGCTGATATCGAGGTACACGTTCGGATGTCGCCGCACCAGGAAAAACGCGCTGTCCATCCAAAGCGGCCTTCCACCGTGTGCCAGCAGAATCTTCAAATTGGGGAAATCAATCGCAACATCATCGACATAGATCGGATCGCCAAACTTGTTTCGCGCGCCCGGAAAAATCGACGTTCCCGTGTGAACCATGATGGGAATGCCATTCGCTTCCGCGGCACGATAAATGATCTCGAGTTCTTTAACGCCGTTCAGGTAGTCATTGGGATAAAGCAACTGATGCGGAGGATGAACCTTGATCAGCTGAATCCTCAGCCGCACAATCTGCTCCATATCCGCCAGTACATTCTTGGTATGCCGGGGATGAACGCTGCCGCAAGAAATTAACCGCTTGGGCGCTTCCTTCACGTAGTTGGCAACAAACTCGTTTACCTCCGGTGTGAAACCAATCACTTCCGGCGCGACATAGTTGATCAGCACGGCCCGCTCAATGCCGATCTCATCCATGTGCTTCAGGAAGGCAGTTGGAGATTGGCAGTAGCGCTCGATCTGCTCGAAGTCTTTGCGGGATTTTTTCATCAGCGCCAGCGCTTCGGGCTTGAACAACTGCATGGGCGCAATGTGAACGTGGCAGTCGGTGATCATCAGTTGGCAGCCGCCGCAAGCAGCGCGCGCTTCGCGAATACACGAACCATCTCACGCCGATATTCCGGAGTCAGTGCCGAGGTGGTCAGCGGCTTCGCCGTGCGAGCCGCGTCTTCCCCAATCCTCTCTGCAAGTTCCTCTCTGATTTCCCCACCAACCAGCTGCGCGTCTACGTCTTTGACCAGATGAGGGGCGGGATTCACGGCCGTAATCGCCATCCTCGCGTCTTCGACACGCCCGCTCTTCATTCGCAGCGCGACTGCAACACCAGCCAGCGGATAATCGATGCTGCCGCGCACGCGCAGTTTCTGATAGCTTCCGCGCCAACCTCTGGACGAGGCGGGAAGGATCACACGGCTCACGATCTCGGTCGGTGCCAGATTTAGGCGCACGATACCGTCATTTACATAGAACTCCGCCAATGCTACGCGCCGCGTTCCTTTCGGACCGACGATCTCCAACTCTGCTCCGAGGCACAATAGCGCCGGCGGCGTGTCGCCCGAAAACGCTGCCCAGCAGGTTTTACTCGCTGGTGCAACGTGGCAAAGGTGGCCATCCTTCTTCAGGCAAAAGCCGCAGCTCTTGCGCCACAGCAGCGACTGGTTGTACCAGAGACAGCGCGTATCGAGACAGATGTTTCCGCCTAGCGTCCCCATATTGCGCAGCACGGGCGATGCTATGGTTCTAACCGCCTCAAACAACACAGGAAAATCGCGCCGAACCGGCCATGAGTGTTCAATCTCGGAAAGCGTCGTCAACGCTCCGATACTTACGCTGCTGTCAGCCTCCTCGCGAATGCCGCGCCACTCGCCAATAGCCCGCAGATCGAGCACATAAGGTGGCGTGAAGAGCTTCTGCTTCAGCGACGGCAGCAAGTCGGTTCCGCCGGCGATGACCTTTACTTCACCGCCGTGTCCGGACAACATCGCAACCGCATCATTCAGGTTCTGCGGACGCAATAGGCGAAACTCTGGCAGACTCACCGCCCGCCTCCAACTCTTGCCGGATCTTCCGCATGCCTCTCGGGACCTTTGCCCCGATACCAAAGCGCGCCTCCTTGCTCACGGAACGTCGTCGGTCCGGTGGGATCGACGCCCTGTGTCATCGCGATTCTCTTCAAGCCCTTCTTAGCTCGCAGAGCTGCTAACACGCGCTCGGGACTGAACGGAGCTTCTCTCAGCCGGATTCCCACAGCGTCGTAAATGGCGTTAGAAATCGCGGGAATCGTCGCTGCTAGCGAGCCTTCCCCTGCTTCCTTGGCGCCGAACGGCCCTTCCGGATCGATGCTCTCTACGATGATGCATTCGATCTCAGGCGACTCTACCGATGACGGACTGCGATACTCCAGCAGTCCGGGATTCATCATTAGTCCGTCCTTCCAGATCATCTCCTCCTGCAATGCCTGGCCGAGACCCATCCACACCGAGCCAATAACCTGGCCTTCAACTGCGACCGGGTTCAGAGCTCGGCCGCAATCGTGTGCCGCCCAAATCTTGTGCACAGTAACGACGCCCGTCTCTTCGTCTACGCTTACTTCAGCTACCTGCGCCGAATAAGAATACGCAGGCGACGGCCCGACACCGGCGCCTTTATGCTGCCCGCCTCGCGCTTCCATCGGTGGAGCGTAGGAGCCTGTTCCTGTCAGCCCACCATGAAGATCAATGGCCGCTACCACAGCCTCTTCGAAGCTCAGGTGGGTCTTTGCTGACTTTTCCTTGCGAGACTGCAACACCGATCCACGCAGAATCTGTCCATCTACATGCCCGCGTGCAACAGCCGATTCGGGCTCGCCTGGCTCTGCACCGCGCTTCCAGACACGGTCACCACTCATGACAACCTCTTCGGCCAGACATCCTATACGCTGGGCCGCGGCGCTGATGATGTCCTTCTTCAAGGCCTCGGCTGCACGCAGCGTTGCATTGCCCGCCATAAATGTCACGCGGCTGGAGTACGCACCCAGATCAATGGGTGTAAGGTCCGTATCGGCGGCGATCACCTTGACGCGCGACAAACTGCATCCCAACACTTCGGCCGCTATCTGTGCAGTCATTGTGTCGGAGCCCTGCCCAATCTCCGCCGCGCCTGTGTACACAACTACGCCGCCATCGCGATCGATCTTGATATTCACCGTCGAATGCGGCATATCGGAGCGGATAATGCTGTTGGCCGCGCCGCTCACATAATGGCTGCATGCCATGCCGAGCCCGCGACCTTTGGGCAACTTGCCGCGGCGCCCGTTCCAACCAGACCGCGTAATCACCTGGTCAATGCATTGTGGCAGACCATAGCTCAGCACACGCAGTCCGTTCACGGTTATTGCCGGGGGTTTCAGCAGATTGACCAGCCGCAATGCCGCCGGATCGAGCCCGATCTTCGCCGCGATCTCGTCCATCTGCGACTCGAACGCAAACCGTACGTTGACTGTTCCGTGCCCGCGCATGGCGCCGCACGCCGGCTTATTAGTCAGCACGCGATAGCCGTCATAGCGAATATTCGGGATATCGTACAGCGCACCCAGCAGCGCACCTGAGTACAAGATAGTCACCACTCCGTAGGAGCAGTAAGCACCACCATCCTGAATGACCTTACACGCTACGGCCGTAATGCGGCCATCTTTCTTCACGCCGGTCTTGAGATCGATGATGGTGCGCGGCCTTCCGCGATGCGCCCAAAACACCTCTTCTCGCGTGTAGGTGATCTTCACCGGTACATTTGCCGCTCGCGCTGCCACCGCTGCGATGATTTCCAGCGGAATAATCTCGCTCTTCCCGCCAAAGCCTCCGCCCACCAGGGGCTTAATCACTCGAATCTGCGACATCGGCAGATCCAGCACCAGCGACAGCTTGTGTTGCAGGTAATACGGTACTTGCGTCGATGACCAAACCGTCAGCCGTCCCTGCTTGCCGGTCTGTGGATCGATCTCGAAGCTGGCCAGCGTGCAATGCGGCTCCATCGCAGCGTGGGTCACTTCATTGGCAATGTAACGCGCCTCAGCTACGTAATCGGCCTCGGCAAAGCCCTTCTCCGGATCGCCGAAGATGTGGTGGTAGTCCTTCTCCATATTATTCGGCCGGTTCTCGTGAATGAGGTCGTGCTCGGCCTTCACCGACTGCTCAGGATCGAAGTAGGCCGGCAGCGGTTCATACTCGACTTCAATCAATTCCAGAGCTTTCTCGGCGATCGCTTCACTGATTGCCGCCACGCAGGCGACATTGTCTCCTACATAACGAACCTTGCCGACCGCCAGCGCCGTCTCGTCGTGTCCGACCGGCAAAATGCCGTACTGATTTGGCGCGTCCTCTCCTGTAACGACCGCCACCACTCCGTCTAGCTCACGAGCGCGCCGGGTATCGATGTGCTTGATCAGAGCGTGCGGATACGGAGAGTGTAAAATCTTTCCAACCAACATCCCCGGCAGGTTGAAATCGTCGGCATACTTGCCCGAACCAGTAGTCTTCCCAGCAGCATCAACCATTGCAATCGATTTGCCGATAACTGAGTACTCAGTCATGCTGACCTCCAGCCATCGCCGGTTCCTGGCTCTTCTTTTCCGCTTCGATCACGGCGCGAATCGCCTGATACATCTGCGAATATCCCGTACAGCGGCAAAGATTGCTGCTGAGCGCTCCGCGAATTTCCTCCTCTGTGGGATCGGGATTGCTCGTCAACAGACCGCGAACCGTCATCATGAATCCCGGCGTGCAGAAGCCGCATTGTGAGCCGCCGAACGCGCCGTAAGCTTTCTGTAGCGCCGCTAGCCCGCCCTGGTCGGCTATGCCTTCTACGGTCGTAATCTCGCATCCTTGGTAGCTGGCCGCCAGCATGGTGCACGCCAGCATCGGCACGCCATCCACCTGGATGGTGCACGCTCCGCAAGACGAATCGTCACAGGCGCGCTTCGAGCCAGTCAGACCTAACTCCTGGCGCAGCACATCCAGCAACAGAGCATTCGGCTGCACCGCCAGCTCGTGCGTGCGGCTGTTCACCCGCAACTCGATTAACTCTTTCTTCATCGGCAAGTTCTTAATAAATCGGCACGGTCGGGTCAATCTCGCGCGACCAGCGATCGATGCCGCCGCGCAAGGACTGTGCTTTTTCGAATCCCTGCTGCCGCAGCCACGCGGCCACGTTCATGGACCGCACTCCGTGATGGCACACCACTACGATGTGGTGGTCGGGATCGAGTTCCTGCTGAAAGCGCGCCGGCACGTCGCCCATCGGCATGTGCGTGCTGCCGGAAATTCGCGCCGTCTCGAATTCCCATGGCTCACGGACGTCGAGCAGCGTCAAATCTTCACTGCGGTCGCGCAGAGACTTCAGTTCGGCGACAGTGATCTCGTATTCCATCATTTTCCCGTCCACTGCGGACGCCGGCGCTCGCCATGCGCCTTGATTCCTTCCTGAGCATCCTGCGTCTTCATCAATTCATCGATGTAGATTTGCTCCGCCTTGGCCAGCCCCTTATCGAAGTGGATGGAGTCCCACGCGTAAAATGCCTTCTTCGCCAGGCACAGAGCAGCCCGACTCAACTGCGACACACGCGACAGACATTCCTGCACCAGCATTTCGGGATCATCGGCAACGCCGTTGACCAGGCCGGCAGCAAGAGCTTCCTGCCCGGCGAGGGTGCGCCCGGTCAATACCATTTCGGCAGCCAGTTTCTGTCCGATGATCGAGGCGAGCGCCACGCTTGCCACAGGCGGAAAACAACCCAGCTTGATTTCTGGAAAACCCCATACCGAATCAGGAGATGCGTAAACCATGTCGCACAACAGTGCAAGTTCCGCGCCGCCGCCCAGGCAATGCCGACGAACCGAGGCTATGGTCAGCTTGCGAGTCGCAACCACCTCGCGCAACACGGAATGAAACGCCGCCAGCATTTGCCGCACTCGCTCGGGAGAATGCGACGCAATATCAACTCCACTGGAGAATGCCCTTTCAGAGCCGGCGAAGACGATGGCACTGATTTCGCGTATCGTCTCGATTCGTTCCAGAGCACCGAGCAGCTCACCCATCATTTCCAGGTCAATGATGTTGAGCGGGGGATTGTTCAGCGTGATGCGAACGAAGGGAATCTGCTGGTTCACCACGATGCGCCGGAACTCAGGTTTGCTGGCGAGAGTCATAACTTCCTCAGCCCCGCTTTCCCGTTCTTCTCTGCGATATGGTCTGTGAAATTCCTCGGGCAGAGGCGGCCAAGCCGGCAGAACCCTCACCGCGGACGCCCTGCAGAAAAATGTCGCTGATGTGACGGGCAAGCGCTTCGGCGTCAGGATCGACCCGCGGCTTGTACCAGGTGTAGAGCCAATTCATCATGCCGTACAGCGCCATCACCGCAGTCCGTGTCGAGGGTTCCGCCTTGTTTGGCGAGCCGTACGGCAGACCGTCCGCCTTGGCAAGTTCTTCCACGAGCTTCAGGCAGATCTTGTAGTACTCGCGTTTGATGGTAGCCAGTTCCGTACCATAGTCGTTTTTGAGAACATCATCTTCGTGCGATAGCACCTTCATGGCCTTCTGCCGCGCCACGGCATAGTCGACGTGGTTATGGACGAAGATTCGGATACGCTCTTCGGGGTCATCGCACTCAGCCAGGCGCTGGCGAAGCCGCTCAATGATGGTGGAGAACGTGTGCTTTTGAATTTCGTACAGCAGCTTTTCCTTGGAGTCGAAATAGTAGTAAAGTCCTGCGAGCGACATTCCGCTCAAGCGCGACAGGTCACGCATGGAAGCGCCCTCGTATCCTTTATCCGCGAACACTTCGGTGGCGAAATCAAGAATTTCGGCGTACTTCCGGTCGAAGTTGCTATCGTTTCTGTCAGCAGACGATGACGGCGAGATGTTTGATTTGCTAGCAGGCATGCCGGCTCAAAGTCGGGAGAAGGTGCAAGGTACAACTTCTCGTACGAACGTTCGTTCATATCGTATCAAGGGAGCAATTGATAGGCAAGCGCCTCCCTGGCGTAGCGCATAACGCCTCGTCAAGGAGGGAAAGAATCGCTGGCGCATAACGTCTCAAAGCGTTACGACAGTCTCAAAGCGTTACGTTGACAAGTCTTACCTCGACAAGGCAAACTGCAGAATCCTGAGGAATCAGGTTCCGTGAACCTTTTTGTCGATTCGGGCGGACGGAACCAGCCAATTCATGACGGCGCAATCGAAGGTTTCGTACCGGATGGAATCCACGCTGGAAAGCGTGAACAAAGCGGAGGAGATGGCTGGTCAGCTTGCCGCCAAGGCAGGCTTTGACGAGGATTCCCGCGACGGCATCACTATGGCCGTGCGTGAAGCCATGATCAATGCCGTGCTGCATGGCAATGCTTACGATCCCAACAAGCGTGTAAACTTGTCTTTGGAACAAAATGACCGGGAACTGGTCGTCACTATCAGTGATGAAGGCCGAGGACTGGATCCCGACGAAATTCCCGACCCTCTCGCAGCAGAAAACCTAATGAAGCAGTCCGGCCGCGGCATTTTTCTGATCCGGGCATTCATGGATGAAGTACGGTTCCGCAAACTGGAACAAGGCACTGAAATCACTTTGATCAAGCGGATCCCAGCTGATGAACTGGGCCGCCAGGAGGCTTCCACGTGAGCATGAAAGCAAGCACCCGGCAAGTGGACGGCGTAACCATTGTGGACTTGAGCGGGCGAATCACCTTAGGCGAAGGCAGTGTGGTCTTGCGCGACACCATCAAGGATCTGCTGGGCAAGGGCGCCAAGCACATCCTGCTGAACCTGGGCGATGTCAGCTACATCGACAGCTCGGGCATCGGCGAACTGGTTAGCGCCTTTACCTCCGTACAGCGCCAGGGTGGCGAACTCAAGCTGCTGCACCTCACCAAGAAGGTACACGACCTGCTTCAGATCACTAAACTGTACACCGTCTTCGATGTACAGGAAGATGAGGGCGGCGCCATCAAGGCCTTCAACAAGTAATCACCGCCGTATCCAACGGCGTTCTTCTCCGGACGCGCTTTGCCTGAGCAATGGGCGTCCGCTTCTGTTTTTTCTACCGAGTTCATCCAGATACGTTCCCCGCACTGCTATAACCAACTCCACCACGGCTGCTCGCGCCTGAACTCCCGAAGTTCAGCCAGTGAATAGTGCGTGCCTCGCCAGTCCACTCCATCGTGGAGTAGGGTCAAGACTGCCGACCGCACCAGCGCGTAACAGAACAGCAGGGCTCCAATCGGGTGCAGCAAGACGTAATAAGGTGGGACATCGCTGTGCCAGGACATTCCAACGTAAATCGCTATCAGTGTTGCCAGCGCGACACCGAAACCGGCGCGCGCCCATCCGGGTGCAAACATCGCCCCGACGTACGGTCCTACATTCACCAGCAAAATTCCACACACCGCCAGCAACAGAAACCAGCCATTGAACCGCAAAATCGCAAACCCGTTCTTGGTTAGGTTGCGCACCATCCCGTAGGCACCGAAGACCCAGCGCAGCCGCAAGAGTCCTCGCCCGAAGGCAACTCGCTGACGAAAGCCTTCCTGCTTGACGATCTCTCCCAACCGCATGTCGTCAAGAATTTCCAGGCGCATTCGTTCGTAGGTCCCTATCCGCTCGTACACCTGGCGCCTGATGAGATTGAAGGCGCCTACTCCGATCGCATCGCGCGACTTCGGATCGGAGACCTTCCACGGCAAACGGGCAAACACGAACTGCGACTGGAAGAATGCGATCATCATGCGCTCGCCTGCAGAACTCATCACCATTGTCGGAAACAGTACCGCGTGGTCAGCTTTCTCGCGTTCCGCGTAGGCGATGGCCCTTCTCAGTGCGTCGGAACGAAACACCACATCAGCGTCGGTAAACAGGATCCAGTCGCCTGTGGTTATTTGCGCTCCGCGCCACATGGCATGGGTCTTGCCTAGCCAGCCCGCAGGCAGATGCTCGATATGCAGCACCTGCAGGCGGCTACCCGACGTTGGCTGCGACGGCCGGCTCTCGCTCAACAGGTCCATAGCCTCGCCGGTCTCGTCGTCGGATCGATCATCAACCGCGATAACTTCGTAGTCGGGATAATCCAGCTCGAGCAGCGACCGCAGGGCAGCTTCGATGTGGTCGGCTTCGTTCCGCGCAGCAACGACGATGCTGACGCGAGGCACGTGGCCCAAGGGTTCCCGCGGAGCAAGGTCGTAGTCCGGGCCGGAAATCTCCGGAATCTTGTCCAGGTTGAGGCCGACCACCAACAGTCGCGACAACCAAACACCCGCGAGGAAAATGCTGACTCCCCAGGACAGGTAATGTTCCAGCAGCCCGGGCCGCATCAGGCCGAAGCCCCTTCCGGCACCGGTGCGGTCTCCTTCTCCGGCGGCAGATGCGGGGCAAACTTCGTCCCATACAGAAGAATGAGTCCAGACAGCACCACCGCCACGATCATCGCCACCATGCCCATCTGCAAATTGGTCCGGTCCGAGATATACCCGATTAGCGTGGGTGAAAACGCATCGCCGAGCAGGTGAATGGTGAACAGGTTCACCGCCAGTGCTGTCGCGCGAATCGGTGCGGCCACCGAATTCACCAGCGCGGCATTCAGCGGAGCCGTATTCAGCAGGATGAGAAACTCGCCGATCATGATCGCCGCATACATGACCTTTCCAGTCAGGTAGATGGCGGCTACCACCGCCGGGACAGACAGCAGCATGCCGGCCGCTGAGACAATCAGATAAGCCGCGTGCGTCCGCTGCAGTAGCCGATCTCCCAGCCAGCCACCAAAGAGCGTCGCCACCGTTCCGGCAATGACGGTCATGCCACCGAAAATGAGGTTGGCTCGATCGAGCGGCACACAGCGTACGCGCGTCAAGAATGTCGGCATCCATACTTGCATACCGCCTACCGCGAAGGTCATCATCGCCATGCCCAGGCTGACGGTCCAATATGCCTTGTTGCGGAACAACCCCAAGATCGTTCCACGTTCAATCGTATTGGGCAGATGATCGTTCGCGCCGCGCACCGGCTCGCGCACGAAGATCAATCCCCATGCCAACAGTAGCCCGGGAATTGCGCCCACCAGAAACGGCGTCCGCCATCCGAAATGGTGACCGAGAATGCCGCCCATCACATATCCGACTGCCGAACCCACGGGCAGCGACAGGTAGAAGAATCCCATCACGCGTCCGCGAGTGCTCTCCGGAAACAGGTCCGACAGAAAAGCTGGCGAGATGACAACAAAGGTGGCCTCGCCAATGCCTACGATCAAGTGCCTTAAGAGCAATTCGTCATAATTGTGAGTCACCGCCGACAACAGCGTCGCAATGCTCCACACCACCGCGCCGGCTGCCATGATCCATCTGCGCGGATAGCGGTCAGCAAGTGGTGCGATCAGTGGTGCCGCCACCATGTAGCAGAAGAAGAACGCGGTGGTCAGAAATCCCATCTTCGCGTCGTCGATATGGAACTCCTGCTGAATCAGCGGCTGCACGGCAAACAGGACGTTGCGGTCAACGTAGTTGAAGAAATTCAGCGCCGTCAGGAGCAGGAGCGCAAATCGGGCATTGTTTTGCTCAGTCATCGGTTGGCGGAGAATATCACGTCGCCTTGAAAGGCGGATTACTTCTGGCCCTTGGGCCTTGGGTAGCGAGCGACGACCACAGTTCCAATCCCACCCCGCGGACGGAACTCACCCTTCACCTCCGCCCACTTCGGCCTGGTGGCGCGCAACACGTCCTCCAGGACCCGGTTCACGATGTTTTCCTGGAAAATGCCCAGATTTCGATAGCAGGTCAGGTATTCTTTCAGTGATTTCAGCTCCAGGCATTCCTTGTCGGGCATGTAGCGAATCCACAGAATGCCGAAATCGGGCAAGCCGGTCTTGGGGCACACCGAGGTAAACTCTGGCACATCAATCAGGATCTCGTAGCCGGGAAACTGGTTGGGCCAGGTCTCGATTTCGGGCAATGGGGCGGACAGACCCGCTTCGGCATGCTCCTCGGTGTAGCGTTTGCTCTTCGCCATGCGTCTATTGTACTGGGGCACTCGGCCTAGCCTGCTCGGCCGACAGTCCAGCGAGGCATAGGCCTGCGGTTCGCGTTGCGACCTACGCTATACTGTTGCGTTTAGACATCGATGGCTGAGTCAACTGCAAGGGAAGGCGTCCGCCAGGGATGGAGGCCGCGCTGGATCATCGTCATAGCAGCCATTGTTGTGGCCGTGATTCTGCTCATGTCCCTGTCCATGGGACGGGGTCAGGTCCAGGTGCGCGCCGCCCGCGCCTACCGGGAAACCATTACGGCCAGCATCGCCACCAATGGCCGCATAGAGCCCATCAACAACTTCGAGGCCCACGCCCCAACGGGTACCACGGTGAAGAGGGTGAATGTTCTGCAGGGCAGTTGGGTAAAGCCCGGTCAGCTGCTGCTTCAGTTAGACGACTCCGAAGCGCGCGCTCAATTTGCCCGCGCTGAAGCACAATTGAAAGGTGCTGAAGCAGAGGTAAAGGCATTCTCCGCAGGGGGCACGAAAGAGGAAGTGCTGACCAGCCGCAACGCGCTGGTTAAAGCCCAGGCCGACCGCGACGCCGCCCAGAAAAACCTGCAAGCCATGCAACGCCTGGTGCAAACCGGCGCGGCTTCAACAGCAGAGCTCGCCGCCGCCCAGACTCAGCTTGAGGTGGCCGAGTCGAACGTGCACATGCTAGAGCAGAAGCTCCACGATCGCTTCTCCTCAGACGAAATCAGCCACGCCCAAGCCCAGCTTAGCGAGGCGCATGCAGCAGTTGCCGCTTCATCCGACCTGCTGCGCAGTCTCAATGTCACTTCGCCGTTCGCCGGGATGGCCTACAATCTGCCGGTCCGCAAGGATTCGTTCGTCCCCGCCGGCGAGCTTCTGGTGCAGGTCGCCGATTTGCACAAAGTACGCGTTCGCGCTTTTGTCGATGAGCCGGAAATTGGCAGACTCCAAGTCGGCCAGCCAGTCGAAGTCACCTGGGATGCGCTGCCCGGCCGCACCTGGAAGGGCACCGTAGAGTACCTGCCCACCAACATTGTTCAACATGGGACGCGCATGGTGGGCGAGGTGACCTGCATCCTCGATAATCAGGACCTGAAACTTCTGCCCAACACCAACGTCGCGGTGGCGATCATTCAGGCGCGCCACGACAACGTGCTAACCGTGCCGCGCGAAGCCGTCCGCCAGGATTCAGAGGGCAAGTACGTATTCCAGATCGTCGATGGCAAACTCAGGCGCCGCAACGTGCAAACCTCCATCTCCAATTTGACGCGTGTTGAAATCACCAGCGGAATCCCAGACAACGCCGTGTTGGCGTTGGGTGCCGTCAATATGCAGCCGCTGCGCGACGGAATCCCGGTTAAGAATCCCACCTGATGAGAATTAGCGTTCGAAAGTTCGCTGCTTCCCTGGCAGCGCTGCTCGCCGCCGCCTTTGCCGCAGCCGCAGCGAATTCTGCCGAGCAGACGCTAATCAGCGGCAGCGTCGATGAGGTCATTCGCACGCTAACAGGTGGCAGTGACGCCGCCTCAGTGAATTTGTTGTCCCGCGCCTATTACGCAATCGAACACTGGGACGATGCCCTGCAGAACGGCCAAAAGGCCGTGAGTCTCAGTCCCGACAATGCGATGTATCACCTGTGGCTCGGCCGGGAGTATGGCGAGAAGGCCGCATCGGTCAACGCATTCTCTGCTGCTTCATTCGCAAAGAAGGCCAAGAACGAGTTTGAGCAGGCAGTAAAGCTCGATTCTGCCAATGTTCAGGCCCGCGCCGATCTCGCCGAGTACTACACCGATGCGCCCTCGATTATGGGAGGTGGAACAGATAAAGCCCGCGACCAAGCGGCCCAAGTCGCGAAGTACGATCAGGCGACGTCACACTGGATCCTCGCTCTGGTCGCGGAAAAAGAGAAGCGTTATCCCGACGCCGAGAAGGAGTTCCAGGAAGCGATCAAAGTCGCGAAAGATCCTGCAAAATACAGGATGAATTTGGCCTCGTTCTACCGTCGGCGCGGTCGACTGGATGACATGCAGAAAGCCATCGCGCAGGCCATCGCCCAGGCCAACAAAAACGCCGAGGTTTACTACAACGCGGCCAGCGAGCTGTTTCAGTCGGGTCGAGACTTGGCTTCGGCTGCACAATACCTGAGACACTACCTCGATTCCGGTGCTATGGTTGAGGACGCCCCTGCCTTCCGTGCCCATTATTTGCTGGGGCAAATTTACGAAAAAATGGGCAGTAAGTCTGATGCGGTCGCCGAGTACAAGGCTTCGCTCGCCTTGGCTTCCGGATTCGCTCCCGCATCCAAGGCTTTGGCCCGGACGCAGTAACGGACCTGGCATGAACCTGTCCCCGGCTTGGACTAGTAGGCGCTTCAAATCTCTCGGCTACGCCATCTCCCTCGCCGCTAGCCTGCCGCTGATCGCACTCGGCTCACTCGCTGCTGAGAATCCTGCTCCTGAGCCTCTTCGTTTTCGCAGCGCCATCGAACTCGCATTGCAGCATAGCGGTGTTATGGGCATCGCCGCCGCGAACCAGCTGAAATCGCAAAAAGCCTACCAGGAAGTCCGCAATCATTATTTGCCCCAGCTCACGGTTGGCTCAGGACTCGGTTATTCCTACGGCTTTCCTTTGACCCTCGAAGGCTCCGCTCCGTCGGTCGCCAACTTCACCTCGCAGCAGTCGCTTTTCAATCTCTCTCTGCGAAAATTCCTAAAGGCCGCAAAGATCGATTGGCAGGCCTCAGCCTACGATGTCCAGGACAAGCGGGCGGAAGTAATTCTCGACGCCTCGCTTTCTTACGCGCAGCTCGTCAACCTCATCGGCAAGCTCAACACTCTGGCCGAAGCGCAGAGAGCTGCGGAGAAGGCTCAGTTTGTAACCGAGCAGCGGGTCAAGGAAGGCGTCGACAGCAAACTCGATCTCACCAAAAGCCAACTCGCCGCCGCCCGCGTTCGCCTTCGCCTCGCCGACGCCCAAGCGCAAGCCGACGTTTTGCGCGAGCATCTCGCCAATCTGACCGGCCTAAAGCCGGCCGAGATTCAGCCCGACCTCGAGTCCATGCCGCAACTGCCCCTAATCTCCCAGGAAGACGATCTGGCCGCCCGGGCTGCCGTTAATAGTCCGGTAGTGAAATTAGCCGACCAGAAAGCGCAAGCCGCCGCAGTACGCGCACAAGGAGAACACAAGGCGACCCTTCCCTTCGCCGACATCGCCTCGCAGTACGCTTACCTGGCGCGCTACAACAACTACGATCAGTACTTCCTCAAGTACACCGTCAATAACCTCGCCGCCGGATTGAATATCAAGTTTCCCTTTTTTAATCCCGTACAGAAAGCCCGCGCCGCCCAAGCTGACGCCGACACCATCGTCGCCCAAAAGCAGGCAGACCTCACTCGCCACGAGGTCAGCGAAAACACCCTCAAGCTGCAGCGTTCGCTGAAGCAATTACAAGCCGCCCGCGACGTCTCCAAGCTGGAATGGCAGGTTTCGCAGGGCGATTTCGAAGCAACGCAGGCACGCATTCAGACCGGCAGCGCCAACACTCGCGACCTTCAGCTCGCCCAGCTAGACGTCAACGACAAGTACGCCGCCTATCTCGATTCCGAGTTTGAGGTTACTCGCACCTCGTTGCAATTACTCCGTCTTACCGGAGAACTGGAGAATTGGGCCGTTCCCGCCCCGTAACTCGCCATTCGCTGCACTTCCCTTGGCACCCGCCTAACTACTTAATGTTCAACCCTTTCCAGATATTCCCCGGCCCCAACAAATGATAAGATTAGGTAACAACTATGCCTTTGAAGACACTCTTCCTGAATCCACCCTCGTTCGAGAACTACGATGGCGGCGCCGGCTCGCGCTGGCCGGCCACACGCGAGATCGAGTCGTACTGGTATCCCGTCTGGCTGGCTTATCCCGCCGGCATGCTGGAAGGCTCGCGCCTGCTCGATGCTGCGCCGCACCACATTTCCGCGGAAGAGACGATCAACATCGGTAAGGACTTTGATTTCCTGGTGCTCTTCACCAGCACTCCTGGCTTCCCCGGCGATATTCAACTCGCCGCCAAGATGAAGCAAGCCAACCCGAAGCTAAAAATCTGCTTCGTCGGACCCCACGTCACGACCCTGCCAGAGCGCTCGCTCGAGGAAGGCAAGGCGATTGATTTCGTTGTTCGTCGCGAATTCGACTACGCCACTGTGGAGTATGCCAACGGCAAACCACTAAACCAGATCCTGGGCGTTTCCTATCGCGGCCCCGAAGGTAAAGTCATCCACAATCCCGATCGTCCCGCTGTGGACAACCTCGACGCTCTGCCCGATGTCGTGGACGTCTACAAGCGCGACCTCGATGTGCGTCGCTACAACGTGCCATTCTTGCTGCATCCCTACGTTGCGCTCTACACCACGCGCGGATGTCCGGCGCAGTGCACCTTCTGTCTCTGGCCGCAGACGCTCAGTGGGCACCCCTGGCGTAAGCGTTCGAGCGATGCTGTTGCGAGCGAGATGGCCAAAGCCAAGAAGCTCTGGCCGGACGTGAAGGAGTTCTTCTTCGACGACGACACCTTCAACATCCAGAAGGCCCGCACCATCGAACTTTGTGCCAAGCTGAAGCCGCTAGGGCTTACCTGGTCTTGCACCTCGCGTGTCACCACCGATTACGAAACGCTGAAGGCGATGAAGGAAGCTGGCTGCCGGCTTTTGATCGTCGGGTACGAATCGGGCGACCAGCAGATTCTAAAGAACATCAAGAAGGGGGCCACTGTCGAGCGCGCCCGCCAGTTCACCAAGGACTGCAAAAAGCTCGGCCTGGTCGTGCACGGCGACTTCATCCTTGGCCTTCCCGGCGAAACCAAAGAAACTATCCGCCGCACCATCGACTTCGCGAAAGAGCTCGACGTCGAGACCATTCAGGTTTCGGTTGCTCACGCGTATCCCGGCACCGAACTCTACGATTACGCTAAGGACAACGGCTTCATCCTGATCGAAGGCGCGCAAATGGTCGACGCCGGTGGGCATCAGGTCGCCATGATCGAGTATCCCGGACTGCCCCGAGACTACGTAATGGAGATGGTGCACCGCTTCTACGACGAGTACTATTTCCGTCCCAAGGCGGCCTGGCGAATTGTGCGCAAAGCCGCGTTTAACTCGGAGGAGCGCAAGCGTCTGTACTTAGAAGCCAAGCAGTTCCTGACCCTTCGTGCTGCGCGCAACCGCGCGGTTAAGGAGGCCCGCAAAATCCAGGGTACCTTGACCACTGCGGCTTCGCAGTCCAGCGCCAGCGGCAGCGACTAGGTTGCAACGACCACGGTAGAGCGCTATCGGCGGAAACAGTGTCGTATCGGGCACAACTTCAGAGCTTACCCTGAGTGCAGTCGAAGGGTGCCGAAAAAATGCCTTTTGATTTTCCGCGGCTTTTGCCGCAGCTTAGCTAGTCGGTCATCGCTGATAACGCCACTGTGACCATCCGCAAATACATCATCCTCGTCGCTGTTATGTTCTTCGCCGCGTGCGGAGACGTCTCTCTCGCTCGCGGCATGCGTGTCTTCGGCCCCGTCACCCTGGCCACCCTGCCGCACCTGCTCACCGTGCTCCTGAACCCGTGGATCGTGCTAGGCGTTCTCTTACTGATCGGCTTCTTCGCCAGCTATCTCTCCGCCCTCTCCTTTGCCGATCTCACCTATGTCCTTCCCGCTACTTCCGTCAGCTACATCCTGATGGTCGTACTTGCCAGGTTTTTCCTGCACGAGCAGGTCACGATTTGGCGATGGCTGGGGGTACTCTTGATCGTAACCGGCGTCGGGTTTGTGGCCACCGGGCCGGAAGCAACTCCAGGTGCGCATCGTCATAACCGCACGGAACCGCAGTATGAACCAGTCGCCGAACTAGCTGAGGTTGTAGAGGCCGGGAACGAAGCATGAGTCACTTCGTACTTTGGAGCGGCATTGCCACTGTGGTAGTCACCTCCACGATCGGTGATGTGCTGCAATCGCGAGCTATGAAAGAAATCGGAGACCTTGGACTGGTGCGCCAGGAGCACGGTCTTTGGGGTGTCATGCGCCGCGTCGCTGCCAATGGCCGGTTCACGATCGGGCTCGGATTCATGGCCATCGGCTTCTTCAGCCTGCTGATCACTCTGTCTTGGGGTGACGTCAGCATCGTCGGCCCTGCTTCTGCCTCGCTGACATTCATCGCCAACGCCCTCGCCGCGCGCCTCTACCTCAAAGAGCGCGTCGATCACCGCCGCTGGATGGCCGCAATGTTCGTCGCCGCCGGTGTCTTCCTCCTGGCCCGATAGAGTTAAATGTCAGGTGTCATCCTGAGCGGAGCGCTCGCCTTTTGCTTCGATCCGCGTGTTTCGCGGATCGGGCGAGCGAGTAGTTGAAGGACCTGCTGTTCCCTCGAAATCTGATTATTGATCAGCCCGTCTTTGGCGATGCCGTGGGACAATAGTGGTCGCCCATGACCGCTCTTGTTCAGGATCTTCGTTACGCAATTCGAAAGCTCATCCAATCACCCGGCTTCACGGCGATCGCTGTGCTGACCCTGGGGCTGGGCATTGGCGCGAATACCGCGCTCTTCTCCGTAGTCAACGGAGTGCTCCTGAATCCGTTGCCGTACCCGCATTCGTCGCAGCTTGTCGCAGTCTATGAAAGGGTTGCGGGGCTCGACAGCGCTCCCATCGAGTATCTGAATTTCCTCGATTGGCAGCGCGACAGCAAATCGTTCGCGTCCATGGCCGTGTACCGCAACGAAGACTACAACTTCATCGGTAACGGCGAAGGAGAGCGCCTGAGCGGATACATGGTCTCAGCCGGCTTCTTCAATACCCTCGGTGTAGCACCGGTTCTGGGCCGCACCTTTGGCGTCGACGACGACCAGATCGGCGCCGCACCCGTCGTCATCCTGAGCGGCGGTTTGTGGAAGCGCAAATTCGGATCTTCTCCCGAAATCATCGGCCAGCCGATTATCCTGAACGGCACCGCCTACACCATCGTTGGCATCATTCCCGACAACTTCTCTTTCTACGGCAACATGCGCGACGTCTACACGCCCATCGGTCAGTGGAGAGATCCGTCGTTTCGCGACCGCCGCATCTCGGTCAGCGCCCGCGCCTTCGGTCGCCTGTCTCCGGGCCTCACCCTGCCCCAGGGTCAAGCCGAGATGAATGAGATTGCTCGAAACCTCGCCCTCGCTTATCCCGAAGCCGACTCCGGCAAGAGCATTACGCTGGTCTCAATGAAGGAAGACATCGTCGGCAACGTCCAACCGCTGCTCTACCTGCTTCTGGCAGCCGTCGGTTTTCTGTTGCTGATTGCCTGCGCGAACATTGCCAATCTGCTCCTCGCGCGCGCAGTAGGAAGGTCGCGTGAGTTCGCGATCCGGACAGCACTCGGCGCAAGCCGCGCTCGAATGATTCGCCAGCTCCTAACAGAAAGTGTCCTGCTTGCAGGATTGGGCGGAGTACTCGGCTTCGCCCTCGCTTTCTGGGGTACGAAGGCGATTCTCAAGGGACTACCTGCCGCCTTGCCACGGGCCAACGAAGTCTCACTCGACCTTAAGGTCCTGCTGTTTACGCTCGCCCTGTCGCTCTTCACCGGGGTAATCTTCGGGCTTACGCCTGCCCTGAAAGCGACTCGGATCAACCTGCAAGAAACCATGAACCAGAGCGGCCGCGGCTCTAGCGGCTTCCGTCAGCGCCTGCAAGGAACGTTTGTCGCGGTTGAAGTCGCCCTAGCTTTGGTTCTGCTGGTCGGAGCCGGACTGATGTTGCGTACGCTGGCCGCCCTATGGCGAGTCAATCCGGGATTCAATCCCAACCACGCCATCACCTTCAATCTCTCGTTAGCGGCGACTCCCACCACGACCTCCGCCGAAACGCGCGCCCGTCTGCGCAACTTCGACGACAAAATGCGCTCCATTCCGGGCGTGCAGGCAGTGTCGGTCACTCTCGGCTCGCGCCCCATGATTCACGATTCCGCACTGCCGTTCTGGATTGAAGGTGAACCCAAGCCCGTCCACGACAGCGATATGCACGCGGCAACCTTCTTTCTCGTCGAGTCCGGCTTTCAGCAGGCAATGGGGATTACTTTGCAGCGCGGCCGCTTCGTCACCGACCAGGACAACGAAAATACGCTCATTGTGATCGACATCGACGACTCGTTCGCGCGCATGTACTTCCCGGATCAGGACCCTATCGGCAAACGCATCAACTTCACCGAGTTCAACGTGCAGGCGGAAATCGTCGGGCTGGTCGGACACGTGAAGCAATATGGTCTAGATACCGACCCCAAAGGCTCTATCCAGGCGCAGTTCTTCTATCCCTTCATGCAGCTTCCAGAGAAGCTTATGCCGCTGGTAGCGAAGTCGGTCGCCGTGGTCCTCCGAATCCAAGGTGATCCCACAGCGGTCATGGGCCAGGTTCGCGAGACAGTAAAGGAGATCGATCCAAGCCAAGTGATCTACAACGTCCAGACGATGGACGATGTCGTGGCAACTTCGTATGCCGCTCGCCGGCTCACGATGATTCTTCTCGGCGTATTCGCCGCACTGGCATTGGCTCTGGCGTGCGTCGGAATCTACGGCGTGATCTCCTATTTCGTTGGCCAGCGCACACAAGAAATCGGAATCCGCATGGCACTGGGCGCGCAACGCAGCGACATCGTGTACCTCGTGCTCGGAGAAGGAACCAAGATGGCGCTTCTCGGGGCGGCCGTCGGCACGGTGGCGTCTTTGATCCTGACCCGCCTCATGGCGAAGCAACTCTTCGGAGTCAGCGCCCAGGATCCTCTGACCTATGCGAGCGTTGTTGCGGTTCTGATGCTCGTAGCGGTCGTTGCCTGTTACATCCCTGCGCGGCGCGCCGTACGCGTTGATCCCATGACTTCGCTGCGTTGCGAATAATTCGCGTCATCGATACAAATTAGCAACTGGCGTGTCCGCTTCGTTTTTGGGTAGAGCCGAGCTTCAGTTCGGCGTCGCGACGGCCTTTTGATGCTCCGAGCCGGCTCAGCCGGCGGCAAATCTCAGCCGCTAACGCACAAAGAGCTAACTAGCTCTACTTAGCTGTTGATGGAATACCAATTCACATAAGATCTTCAGCAAGACCTGAATTCCCGTACTTGTCCAAGAGCTCCCATGGAGACCGCTTCGTGAACACTCGACCTTGGTTGATCAGCGCCATCGCCCTAATCGCGGCAATCGCCCCACTCAACATCGCCACCCTCGCCGCCTTAAAAAATCCAGCCGACCAAAAGCCCAACCTCATTTTCTTCCTCGGCGAAGGTCTGCGTTACGACGAATTTAGCTCCGCCGGAAACAAAATCCTGACCACCCCCAACATGGACCGCATCGGCCGCGAAGGCTTCACATTCCATAACGCATTTGTTATCAATTCCCTGTGTCTCCCCTCGCGCGCGACCTTTCTCACCGGCCAGTACTCCCACACTACGGGCGCAGTCTCCAACGTCGAGGGAGCCATCCCACCGCAATTCAAGCTCATCTCCGACATACTTCACCAAGGCGGATACGAAACTGCATTCATTGGCAAGTCGCACATCAAGGGCGCGCTCAAAGACCACGACTGGGACTATTACTTCGGCTTTGTCGGCCAAGCAGACTACTACCGCCCCGTGCTCACCGAAGGTATTCGCGGCCAATACAGCGAGCCCAAAGAATATTCCGGAGAATACGTTGACGACCTGCTCACTCGAAAAGCCATCGAGTGGCTTCGACAAAAACACAGCAAACCTGTGTGCTTATTTCTCTGGTTCTACGCACCACACGCGCCGTTCTATCGTCCCAAGCGCATGGTCGATCTGTTCAACGGCATCGCCATTCCGAAGCCTTCAACCTTCGACGAAGACCTCACGGGCTATGCGGGAAAAGCGCAGGCTACGTCCCATGCCGACAATCAGATCGGCAGCGCCGAAGTTGGCACCGATGACCCGCGTTCCCTGGAAGAGCTGGTCAAGGACCATTACGCCGGCGTCAAATCGAACGATGAAGACGTTGGTCTGGTACTGAAAGAGCTTGAACGACAGGGAATTCTCGATCGAACAGCAATCATCCTCAGTTCCGATCACGGATTCTTCCTCGGCGAACATCATTTCTACGACAAGCGCTTGATGTACGAACCTTCCATCCGCATTCCACTGATGGTGCGATATCCGGCGCGTATTCCCGCAGGCGGCGCCTCCGACAAGATGGCCCTGAACCTCGACCTGGCTCCAACCATCCTCGACTTGGCCGGAATTCCTATACCGGCAGAGATGAAGGGCGAGAGCCTGGTGCCCATCATGGAAGGCAAGAGCGTCGCTCATTGGCGCACAGACTGGCTCTACGAGTATTACGAATATCCCGGTTGGGAAAATGTAAAGCCATGCCGCGGAATACGCACCGAGCGTTACAAACTCATCCACTACTTTCTGCCGCCGGAAGAGTTTGAGCTCTACGATCTGCAAGTCGATCCCGACGAGAAGCACAATCTCTACGCAGATCCGCACTACAGAGATCTGGCAAAGAAACTTCAGAGCCGCATGGCCGAACTCAGGGCCGAGACCAACGACCACTACGAATACAAGCCCTCCAGCCTCCCTCTTCATCCCTCACCAAACACAGAGGCGCCGCACTAAGCAGATCGTCTCCGCGCTAGCAGTTTCCCCCTCTGGGTACCATCACTCGTAGCGCAGCGCTTTCACTGGATCCAGCCGCGAGGCGCGAAGAGCCGGCACGTAGCTTGCGGCACCGCAGATCGCCGCAAGAATCGCCGCAACTGCCAATAGCGTGGCAATGTCCCACGGCTCCACACCGAAGAGAACGCTGCGAAATGTGTAGCCGGCCAGCACCGCCCCGGCGACACCGGCCACAATGCCGATTGCGGCTAACCGTATCCCATTCCCTAGGATGAGCCTGACCACTTTGCCACGCGGTGCACCCAGCGCCATGCGAACGCCGATCTCGCGCGTCCGCTGGCTCACCAAGTACGACATAACTCCGTAAAGACCGACGATTCCGAGCATCAGCGCAGACATCGCGAAAACGCTGACGAGCCATGCCGGATAGCGATGCATGACTGCGGCCGGGGACTGCGCAATCAAGTCCTCCATCGTTTGCATCTGGTACAGCACAATGCCGGGATCGACCTGATGAACAGCTCTTTCCAATGCCGGTCTAAGCGCCGCTTGGTCGAGATCGGAGCGCACCACAACCGCAAAAATACTGTCCGGACTCTGCGCAAAGGGCGTGTAGATCGCGGGCTTGTCGGCAACGTTGAGCTCGCCCTCGTGCACGTCCGACACTACACCCACTACCTCACGTGGCTTTTCTTGCGCGTTATACGTGAAGACAATCTGCTTGCCAATGGGGTTCTCGCTGCCAAACGCTATTTTGGCCAGCGTCTCGTTGAGGATTACGACCTGCGGCGCCTTCGCATCGTCGTGCTCATCGAAGTAGCGCCCGGCATTCAGCTTCGCCTGCAAGGTAGAAAAGTAGCCCGGATCGATGTCGCGACTGTTCGCTTCGTAGGGCAACGGCGTCAGCGGCGCACCCAGGACGCGGAATAGACTGGTATTGCCCCCCACAATCGGTGGAGTGCTGGTCACTCCCACTGCCGAAACGCCCGGTACGCCGTGCAACCCATCCACCAGCTTATCGTGCAGCACAATCGCTTGTGGGTCTTCGATGTAACGTCGGCTGTCGGGAAAGACATAAAACGTCGTCAATCGACTCACGTTGAATCCCGTATCCACGGTCAGGAGATGGAACAGACTCTTCAGCAACAGTCCCGAAGCAACCAGCAGAATCGCCGAGATCGCCACCTCGGCCACCACCAGAGACGATCCGAACTTTCTCCATGAACCGGCAAGGGACTGTTGCCCGGCTTCTCTAAGCGCGTTGTGGAGCGGTGCCGACAGGCCCAGCGCCGGTGGCAGCGAGAACAGCAGGGCAGTTAGCAAGCCCAGTCCGCCGGCAAACAGCAAAATGCGTGGATCGACAGAAATGTTCTCCAAGTACGGCATGCTTTGCAGCGCTTCTTTGGGCAGCGTGAGAATCATCCATCGTGTCGCAATAATGGCGAAAACTATACCTGACACTGTGCCCACCGTAGCGAGTAATGTCCCCTCAACGATCACTTGTCGTATCACTCTCCACCGGCGGGCACCCAAAGCCGAGCGGATGGCGAATTCCTTGGCCCGCGTCGCCGAGCGCGCCAGCAGCAAGTTCGCAACGTTGGCGCACGCGATCAACAGAAGTAGCCCAACCGCCGACAGAAGCACCAGCAGAATTGGCTTGATCTGTCCCGTGATGAGCTCGCTGAGCGGGACCACGACGGTCCGCAGCTCTTTGTTGGAGTCCGGATACTGCTTCTCGAGATTCACCGCGACGACATTCATCATTCCCTGCGCCTGTTCGCGCGAAACTCCGGGTTTCAGTCGCCCTACCGGGTGAAGCCAATGCAGGTTGCGTCGTATTCGCATGCCTCCACCCGCGTGCAATGTGACATAAAGGTCCACTTCGCCGATCGGCGCAAAATGGAAATTCTTCGGCAACACCCCGACGATTGTTCGGGGCACGCTGTTAAGCGTTACCGACTGGCCGAGGACGTCCCGCCTTCCGCCGAATTGACGCTGCCAGAAGCTATAGGACAGGACCGCATATCGAGGGGCTGATTCCAGGTCTTCGCCACTCTGAAACAGGCGACCGAAGAGCGGCAAGACGCCGAGGGTCTGGAAAAAATTGTCGCTGACACGTCCCGCTTTGATCATCTGCGGCCCATCCGCTCCGGCCAGAACGACATTGCCACCGCCGCCATAGGCCGCGAGCGAACTGAACGCCTGGTTCTGCTGCTTCCAGTCAAGATAGTCTGGATACGATGCTTCGAAGCGCGAGTAGACCTCGGCCTGGCGCGAGTCCCATATCTTCACTAACTGCTCCGGGTCGCGATAGGGGAGCGGCCGCAACAGTGCTGTGTCGATGAAGCTGAAAATAGTTACGTTTGCTCCGATAGCCAGCGTCAGCACCAGCACCGCCACGATAGTGAAACTCGGACGGCGTAGCAGAACGCGCATGCCGTATTGAATGTCTTGCCACAAGCCGCTCATCTCCCCTCCCAACTTTTACCCGTAGTTCGTCGCTACAATTCGCAACCCAACATGAAGCACGGTTACCGCTTTGACTTTAGGAAAGGCGCAAGGTCTACAAGATTGGACGAGTGCTCCAATTTTCCCTCTTCCTTCTACTGGCCCACCTACCAAAAATGCGAGGGGACAAGTGGACAACTTATGCCCTTTAAAGCAGGCTGGCATTCTCGAAATTGAGACTTGAAGCCCCTCGGGCCCCCTAATACGACCACTCCGTTGTCACATCCCTTCGTGGCCCAGGTTCTATAGCTCGCCCACCCTGAACCTACACTCCCTCAAAGAAGAATGGGGAAGGTGTCGCCGCCCAACCAGACGACAGCCGGACACTTCCCGTTCTCAGAACGTGATTCGACCTGTGCGAGGTCCTATTCGTTTTCGATTTTCTGCGTAACTCCTTTAGTAGGAGGACATTCCCGGTAAGTCGTATGGGCTCAAGACCCTGCATCGAGATTCCGCTATGTGCGAGAAAACAAGGAGTTTCGAGGATGTGGGAGGGTAGCCGCGTGCGTTCAGGCGGTTGTGTTTTGCCTACGCCTCTTGGCGAAGTACAGAAACAACGGAATTCCCGAAAGTATCAGCAGCGTTCCCCAAACCGAGTTGCGGAGGTTGTCAGTAAAGGTGAAGTACAGCAGCACGGCGGCAACGAGCACGAAAGCAGCAGGCACAGCCGGGTAGCCCCAAGTCTTGTACGGTCGCGGTATGTTCGGCTCCTTGCGGCGCAGGACGAAGACGGTGCTGGCGGCGATCATGTA
>DASRAA010000239.1:0-2903 GCA_035638375.1 Binatia bacterium
GCAAATTTATTACCGCTGGTGCTTTTTCGATTTGGCGACGGCGCGCGCCTTTGCCGAACAATTTGGCGGAGCGTTTTACAAAACAACCGGCACTTGACTTACGCCACTTCTCACGACGAAGGCCAGGCGGATCGCGGCGAATATCGCCAAGCTGCAGGAGCCAAATAACACCCCTTAGTGTGCGGTGCCGGGCCAATGGCAATCTGCGGCTATTTTGTCTCTGATTTCCGAAACGTTACCCAGAGTGAACGAGCCATCGACAGTCGAACCATCAAGTGTAGTTACGCGGACGAAAATCTTGCCATTGTCCGGCAATGCTCGAATGAATTGAACGGCGGCTAGCGCAAAAACGCCTAGCCCATTGCTAGACGGTTGCCACTGAGTTTCTATCGGTTTGCCGTCATTGATACGGACCAAAACCTTTACAGTATTAGTATTCGAACCAAACAAAGTGAACGGTCTGCCTAAGTAGGCCTCTGTCTTTTTCTCCTTGCACCGGAGTACTAGCACGGTCGGTAACATCAGATAGCTAGGATCTGTGCTACTGTCTGCGTACAGCATTCCAGCTACTTGAGGGCTATCATCGACCGGCGACTTACTCTCCTCAATGCTCCAAGTCACGGGCGGTTGTTGCTTTTCAGCAAACAATCCATCAAAGCAGTTGAGACGCTGCACATCGTCGGTCAGCGTTTTGCAATACTTGATTATGGCAACGATTTCGAGCATCGACTGCGCCTGCAGTCGGCCAGAGGCAGCTAGCACGAGTGCCATTGCGGTTACTGCAAAGAATGACCGCATGACGCCCCTCCCATTGCCGATAGTAAAGCGACAAAGCGCGGGGCCAGCAACCCGCGCTTAGCGGTCCACCTCGATTGCGAAGCCCGTAGGGCGTATACTCTATTTAGGAATCCCGCATAGGGGTGGCGACTAAGTCTTCCTGTTAGCTCTGTGGCAACCGGCAAGGAGGCATCCGATGGGCATCAAGATCGGGTCACCGGCACCTGAAGTCGCAGTGGATTATTGGATAAGAGGCGCCAATGGGCCCAAACGTATGACGTTAGCCGAGCATCGCGGTAAGTGGGTCGTACTGTTCTTCTATCCACGGGATTTCACATTCATCTGCCCCACCGAACTCGCCGCGTTCGGGGAGTTGGAGGCCGACTTCAAGGCCGAGGAAGCGGTCGTCATCGGGGCTAGCACCGACAACTGCTTCAGCCACAAGGCATGGTTCGAGCGCGACGCGCGACTGTTGCGCGTGAACTATCCGGTCCTGGCCGATACCTCCCATCAGCTCAGCAAGGGGTTCGACGTTTTATTGGATGACGGCGCGAGCCTACGAGGAACGTTCATTATCGACCCCCAGGGCGTCGTGCGCCACATGACGGTGAACGATTTGGAAGTGGGTCGGAACGCCCGGGAGACCCTGCGCGTGCTCCAGGCTCTGCGCTCGGGAGAGCTGTGCCCGGAGGCATGGAAGCCGGGCGAGTCGACCCTCACGACCTACAATGAGTGGATCGGTCAGATATTTCCGCGGCTAAGCAAGGCAGCTTTGGCCCGCGCGTCCAACCATCTGCAGACGATCCGATTAAAGGCGGGGGATGTGGTGATCCGGCAAGGGGACGAGCCGGACCGGTTCTACATCGTCGCCGACGGTGAGGTGGACGTGGTGCGACACACGGCGGAGGGCACGGACGTGCCCTTGGCCACGCTCCGCCGCGGGGAAGTTTTCGGCGAGATCGGAATCCTCGAAAAAACGCGGCGCACCGCCGATGTGCGGGCGCGTACCAACGTCGAAGTGCTGGCGTTGGACTGGCGGGACTTCAAGGACCTGCTCGACGCCTCAGATCCCACAGCCCGCGATTTCCTGCAAATCGTTGAGCAGCGCAGGGCCACGCTGCCGCCATAGTTTCATTCAAGGCCTTCGCACTCCAACGTCGCAGCCAGCGCCTTCACCTGATGCCGCGTAGCGACAAACAGCAATCTGATAATCTCGCACTGCGCATCGTCCGACACGACTACGCCATCCTCGAGATGCCGCAGCAGAGCCCGGGTGCTGTTGAGGTTCTCGACCAGCACCGCATGGAGTGATCGCGCCTTCCTCAGCGAGATGACGTTATCAGGCGGCAGTGGCTCGTTGATGAGAGACCGACGAGCTTCAATCTGATCGGCCGGGCACGGATGATATCTCACTTGACGCACGAGCTCCTATTTACCGAGCTCGGTGACTTTTTGTTCTGCTCGGCGACCTGGTCGGCAAGCTGGCGCAGCTTCTCAGTCTGCTCCACAAACCGCCGTGCAGCCTCGGTCTGGGCAGCTTCGTGAAGCTGGCCCCCAACACGTCGCATTGAAAAACAAAAGCGCCCCAGCGATCCGAACGCCCGCATCCGAAAAGCGGCATACGGCCCCCCACACCCCCCTAAACTGAAAATGAAAACGCGATTAAGAGACCCCTTCGGTACGCACAATTTTTTAGCGGCATTAACAAATTCGCGAAATACAGCGCAGAGGTTTAGGCAACCGGCTGACGGCACCACAGTTAACACCATTTTGGGGGCTGACTGACTTCGACATCGAAATGGTGTTCCAACGATCCGTCGGAGACCTGACGTGCGGCACCCGGCCAACACAATCGAGGATATGAAAAAGCTTCTTCTTGGCTACCGCGACAACATGAGAGTTGAGATCGAAAGCGACGTCCCCGTAACCGCAAAAACCGTGGCGGACCTTCGCGCACTCCCCGCTTGGCCGGACGGCTTGGTCTTAGATATCCACGTAGACCTTGACCCCCGATTGAGCGTCGTGAGGGTGGAACGGGCATCCTGAAAACAAGAACCGATGTCCGCTTTACCCCCAAAAGCGGACATTGGAACTCAGTCGTGGAATGTCCGCTTTGTGCCAAAAGC
>DASRAA010000240.1:0-3998 GCA_035638375.1 Binatia bacterium
CACGACCTCGGGCGAGTAGCGCGGACGATATTTGACGTAGTCATCGACGCGGTCGGAGAAGCGCTCGGTGGGAGCGGACTTAGAGGCGGACATGGGTGTATCTTAGCTGCTTCGGGCAGTGCCGTGAGCGCACCAACTCCAGGATGGGTCATCAAGCGCTGGGCCGGAGGACACTTCTCGACTTCTGGCTCGATGGCCTGGCTCAGCTCAGCGATGGCGGGGTTGCGTCGATCCAGCAACTCCAGCAGATCGCGTCGTCGCCGGCGCGCCCACACTGCCAACCGGTGTAGGGCCCGCTGGTGAGCTTCAGGCGAACCACCATTCTGCCTCCGCACCAATCGCATCGTTGGTAAAGGTGAGCTCGCCACTCAGTTGGTCTGATGTGACGTTGGGAAATGAGGCCGCAAGTAGCTGGGAGCCGTTCTTGGGGTTAGTTCAGCGATTCTGCTTGGATTCCAGGTTATGACAATTTATTGCGCTGCCTGTTCGGTTATTACGACGACATCGCTGTTGAGTTTGCCGCGTGTAATCGCCAGCCTATTGTTGGTCCAGTCGAACGCATATCCGTAAATCCCCAAATCCTTGAAGTCCGTCACTCGTGTTGGCGCTCCGCCGTCCAAAGATTGCCGGAACAGGTTCGCAACGCCCTTTTCTGTGACCGGGTAGTAAACCGCTTTACCATCGGCGGAGTAGGCTAGCTCGCCCGTCAGCGCTTTGAAAGCCGGAATCGACTTAATTGGCGCCCCCCCGAACGAAGGAATGACCTTAATCACGCCGGTGGCCTGTGCGCCCGCTCCCTGGACGGTTGTGAGTGCAATCTGTTGCCCGTCGGGTGAGATCGCCAGTGACAGGACAAAATCATCCAACAGCTGCTTGGGCTGGCCACCGTCAATCGGCGCCCGCATCGCCAATTGCTTCCCATTGATTAACGATGTGTAAACGAGGAACTTGCCGTCCGGCGAACAGGCAACATTCTCGTCCAGTTTGCCGTGGGTCACGGCCAAAGGTCTGGGATTGGCGACGTCCATGCGATAAATGCCGATGCTCGCGGTACCTTTGTCGGGCATCGACAATAGAATCTGATCGGTTTGACGGCAAAGCGACATGGCAACGATCGGGGTCTGGAAGATGTCATTACGGTTGCTGCCATCCGCATCGATGGTTGCAACGCGACCCTCGGAGTCGGAAAGGAGCAAACGCCCGTCCTTCAGCCAGTCGACACCTATAGCGCCCCGGGTATCCGCTATCGGGCTTGAAGCCTGTCCTGCGGCCAGTGGTGGCGCTGGCATCACGTATAGGCCAATGTCGGGCTGTCCCTGGATAGCAACCAATTCTTTGCCGTCCCGTGTGATGGCCAGGGAGCGGTCACTGTAATTGTTGAGGTCATTGGTGATGCGGCGGAATGCCCCGCTGCCGACAGCAACCATCCCGAGTTGTCCTTGCCAACGGGTGGTGGCATCACGGTAGTTCACAAATACGTAGCGCCCGTCGGGTGACCACACCGGCTTGAGTAGCTGTGCCGCTGACGCATAAAGCGTCTTCTCTTTGCCATCTTTGACATCGAGAGCGACAACTCGTCCCAGATTCTTGCCTCCGAATTCGAGGACAGTAGCGGCAATGGAATTGCCGTCAGGAGACCAATTGGGATCGGAATACCCGGGAATTGGCAGCGTCGCCAACACACGCTCATTGCTGCCATCGGCATGGGCAATGATCAGCTTGGAATTCGCTTCGGACGAGCTGTCGCGCACAAACGCCATCTGTTGGCCATCGGGCGAGAAGGTGACTGCACTGTCGACGTCGTCAACCAGCTTCTGCGGGTTCCCACCAAGCACTGGAATCTGGTATAGAATTCCGACCGAGGGCCGCTGCGGTTCGACGCGCACGAAGTAGAGATAATTTCCATCCGGGGCGAAGGTGAGTCCCACATATCGTGCTTCTGTCGGCGGCAGGATCGGAGCGACGCTGCCGGTTACGATGTGTCGCATCGAAAGCCCCTGTAACCCATGGGCGTCCTCATACACATCCACTACATACTTGCCGTCCGCCGAGATCGTGCTCCGTACAGCTTTCCCGGTGTAGGTGATCTTCTTGATGCTCATGTTCTGGAACGGCATCATCCCCGAATTGCGACGCGTCAACAGCGAGTAGACACCAAACCCAGCGGCTCCGAGAATCGCAGCCAGTACGGCCAAAACGATTCCCGCTCTTCCCTTGTGCTGCTTAGCGTCCTCGATCAGTACATGACTGCTGGATCGTGACGCGGTTGTGCTGGTGGCTGTTACAGGACCCGAGCTGCTGGCAGCGGGCACTTGCGCAATCTGCATAGCCGGTGTTGGGGAGCGGCTGCCCTCACTGTCACGCTTCAGCCGTTTCAAATCGCCGCGCATCTCGGCTGCCGTCTGATAACGGAGATCGAGGTCTTTCTCCAAAGCCTTCTCGATGACCTCGTCCAACCGCGGTGGAAGCGCGGCATTCAGCTCGACAGGTCGGACCGGAGTACCACTGAGAATCCCTTGAAAGATGACTGCAGAAGTCTTGCCGTCGAACGGCAGCTTGCCGGTAGCCATCTCATACAAGACTGCTCCAATCGAGAACAGGTCGCTCCGTGCATCCAGTTCGTCTCCACGCGCCTGTTCGGGCGACATGTAGGCAACGGTCCCAACCGCTGTGCCCGGTGAGGTCAGTTGAGGACCTGCCATAGTGGTGGCGTCGGCCCCAACCGTCTCCATGGTTGTGCGTCGGTCGCGAGCCAGCTTGGCTAGCCCAAAATCCAGTATCTTCGCCTGCGAGCGATTTGTGATGAAGATGTTGTCCGGCTTCAGGTCGCGATGCACGATTCCCTTTGCGTGCGCCACGTCCAGCGCGTCAGTCACCTGTATGCCGATGTCGAGAAGCTTGTCGGTCGGCAGCGGGACTCCCTTGATCTTCTTGCTCAGGCTTTCGCCCTCCAGCAGCTCCATTGCGATAAACCACTGGCCATCGCACTCTTCGATCGCGTAGACCGTGCAAATATTCGGATGGTTGAGCGCAGACGCAGACCGCGCCTCCAGTTTGAATCTCTCCAGCGTCACTGGATCTTGCTCTGCTTCGGCACCCAAAAACTTGAGTGCTACCCGACGACCCAGCTTGGTGTCCTCCGCTTCATACACCACGCCCATCCCCCCGGCGCCGAGCTGCCGCACGATGACGTAGTGCAACACGTTATTTCCGCTGGTGATCTGCAAACGCTTCCACTCTCCGCAGTTATGAAGACTCTATTTTCCGAAGGAAGTAACCGTCAAGCCAGCCAAGTAACCCAAGAACAGTTCTCAGCTACAAGGAAGAAGCCGCCCGGCACATTGGGCGGATTTCTCTACGGTGTAACCTTGTGTTACTTGTGTCATCGTAAGTCTGCCGGCTTCATAGATTCCAAACAGCACCGTAACTGTTGATAGATTGTCATTACACGCATTATGAAAGGGCGCCCCGATGCGGTAGGTTGTGAGTTCGCAACTCAGCCTACACAAAGGAGCGCCCTTACATGACTAACGTGAAGTATATTGGCCTGGATGTTCACCAGGCAACGATTGCAGCGGCCCTGCTGGATGCTAACGGCAAGCTGGTGATGGAATCGGTTCTCGAGACGCGAGCTTCGACCATACTTGACTTTATCCGCGGAGTTCGCGCCAGCTCAACATCACCTTTGAGGAAGGTATCTCTGCAGAGTGGCTGCATGGTGTGCCGCGAAGCTGAAGGCTTATCACGATAAAGAAGGAATCGCCTTCCTGCAGGTAATCGATTTGGAGAACGGTAAGGTGCAGTCCACTACCGTGCTCGACACCGGTAAGGATTCCTTCCGCCCAGAGTCCATCCGGGTGGTCGGATCGCGCCTGATTATCGCTGATAATCAAAACCGGGTTTCCGTCTATTCCTTGGAAGGAAAACGGTTAGCTAGTTTTCCCGGGCACAGTTTCCACTTTACCGGCGACCTGTTGCTCATCGACGAAGATTCGCTG
>DASRAA010000241.1:0-4014 GCA_035638375.1 Binatia bacterium
TACAGCGTGGTCTCGGGCAGTTGCTTCCAGCCGCTAGTACGCCACCGCTTATAGCGCTGCGACCAGAGCCGCCGCACAATCCATGCATCGAGTCGGTGGAAGAGCCTTCGGACATGGGCGCGTTTGTAATACTCGCCCCAGCCTCGCACCAGTGGATTCAGTTCCGCGATCAGCTCCTTGGTTGTCAGAGGTATCTTGCGCTTGGTTCGTTGCCGTACCTGGTCCATGAAACGACGGATCGACTTCTCCTTGGGATACGCATATAACGCACCCCCTCGGATCTGACTACGAATCTGGCTGTCCGGAAGATAGAGCTTCCTCTCCCCGCGCTTGATTTTGTAGCCCAGAAATTCGAAACCGTACCGGACATGAACGATCCGCGTCTTCTGCGGATGTAACTCCACGCCCAGTTGTTTCAAGATTCGGCGGGCCGCGTCCATTGCCGCTTGTGCTTCTGCTGCCGACTTGCAGGTGATCACCCAGTCATCGGCGAACCTCGTTAGCTGATATCCTCTCCGTCGCATCTCCCGATCAAACGGCGTCAGAAGTATGTTACTGAGCAGGGGCGAAACCACCGAACCCTGTGGGGTCCCGCGCTCTGTGGGATAGAGCCGCCCTCGGCCATAGCTTCCTGCTTTGAGCATCGCCTGGATCAGGCGCAGCACGCGGCCGTCCGCTACTCGTTGGGATACGAGCGTGAGCAGTTTCTCGTGGTCCGCGGACCCGAAAAAATCTCGCAGATCCGCATCGACGATCCACTCCGACCCGCTTTGGATCTCTCGCCACACTTTGCGCAACGCATCTTTCGGGGATCGCCCTCGCCGGTAGCCGAAGCTGGCATCATCGAATATCGGCTCGAAGATGGGCTCCAACCGATTAAGTAGCGCTTGCTGACACACCCGATCATAGATCGCAGGTATGCCGAGCATGCGATACTCGCCGGCTTTGTCCCTCTTCGGGATGGGATGTTGGCGCACCGGTAGAGGCCGATAAGTGTCCTCTTTCAGCTCCCGCTGCAGCCGGTTCAACTGCTGTTCCAGCTGCGCTTCGAAGGCCTCCAGATTCTGCCCATCGACTCCTCCACTACCCCGGTTCGCTTTCACCTTTTCCCAGGCCATCTCCAGATTCTTCCGCTTGTACACCTTGTCGATTAATGAATGGACCTTCTTGGCACCCGTCGGGCTAATCCAGGCCGCCAGTCTCCTCGGACGAGGGCGTACGGGTTTTTCGCTAAAGGAACTGTTCCGACCTCCCTCATCCTTGCTCATCTGGTTTCCTTTCTGTTCCCGACCCTCTTCGCCAGCTGCCTTCCCCGACCCAGGTCTGTCGCCGGTTGCCCGGTCACGCGGCTTTCACCACGCTTCATAGGTACTGTTCAGCCGTCCGACTACTGACAGAGCTTCGCTCGCCACTTCGCTTTCGCTTATAGGTCTGCTTACCCCGGTGCCACCCGGGGACTCTGCCAGTTCTCCTGAGGTCACGTGCTGTTCTTCCGTGCCGTGCCGTCCGCAAACACCTTGGTACGGTGGGTGAATGAGAGCGCCTTCGTCTTAGAAGTGCAGACTCGACCTTGTCCCACCTTTGGCCGACCGGTTCATCTTGGGTTACCCCATCGATTACGGCCCGGTACTTCTCCTCATGGATTGCAGTGTCTGAATGAACGATCCGAGGCTGGCGTGATAGATTGCTTACGCTTGGCAAACCTGCTGTCCGACGCATCGAAGGATCGGGCACACCGTTGCGGGCGTGACAGGTGATCAGCGTTTGCACAACGAGTCGCAGAGGAAAGCAACTATGACAGACGCATCAAATCAATCCCGCCTCTCCCGACGCAGTGTGCTGGCCAACCTGGCCACGATGCCCGCGCTATTAGTCGCCGGTAGCTCTTGGGCTGCCCAGACCGCCGGCGATGCGGCGCTCAAGGAGGTCCAGGCGGCCTTAAGAGACGCGAAGGGGACCAAGCTGGTCATTCTCGGCACTGGCGCCGGGCCGTTCCCCATGGTGCCGGGACGCTCCCGGCACATGACCGCTCACGTGATGGTGAGCAACGGCGCAGCCTACGTGCTCGATTGCGGCCTCGGCGTCACGAACCAGTTCGCCCGCACCGGCATTCCATTCAACGCCGTCCGCTCGATCTTCATCACGCATCATCACCCCGACCACAACATCGAGTACGGCCCCTTCCTCCTTTTGGGCTGGGTGCAGGGGATGCCTAGCCCAGTGCGCGCGTTCGGTCCGCCGCCGCTCAAGCAAATGACCCAGGGTTTCCTACGTGCCTACAAGACCACGATCGATTTCTGGGTCGACGATCTGAAGGTGAAACCGCTCGTGCCGCCCGACGTGAAGGAAGTGTCGGCGCCAGGAGCCGTTACGCAGGACGAGAACGTCAAAATCGGCGCGGCGATCGTTCAGCATCCACCGGTGCGGCCCGCCTTGGCGTTCCGGTTCGACTTCCGGGACCGCTCGATCGCATTTTCAGGCGACACCGCGCCGATCGAGACTGTGGCACGGTTGGCCAAGGGTGCGGACGTCCTCGTACATGAGGCGATATTCATGCCTGCGGTCGAGGCGTATATCCACGATCGCGTCGCCAAGGGTGTGCCGATCCGTTTCGACGATTACATGGCTCACATGAAGCGCGATCATTCGCCGGTCGATGACGTCGGCCGTATTGCACGAGAAGCGGGTGTGAAAACCCTCGTCCTCTCGCACCTGTCGCCCGGCATCGACGGAATTCAGGATGAGAGGTGGCGAGATCTAGCCGCGAAGCAGTTCAAGGGAGAAATTGTCGTTGCACGGGATCTGATGGTGTTGTGAGGACTTATGTCAACACCTGATGTCGGCGATTAAATGGACCGTAAAGGAAGAGTTGCCGACAATCTGAGAGTCATCCCGATGCAGACTGCTTTGCGTTACATGCTCTGTTGTGCGAGCTCCAGAGCTCCGCTCGCAAAAGCCCTAGCATAGCGAGCCAGCGCCGCCACATCGACCGCTTCTGGCCAACGGTCTGCGGCACTGTGGTACAACTCGCTGGCGCAGGCCACAGTCACGAATCGGCCGCCGCCATGCTGGATGGCCCCGGCTTCTGCGCGAGCCACGGAGTCGTGACGCGCTTTTCCGTTCACGGTTAGCCGTTCTTTCTCCATCGCTGCTACAGTCCACTGCTCAAGCGCATCGTCGGAGGCATGGATGAGATTAGGCTGCTTCGGAGCACCGATGTCAGAGCCAAAAAAAATCCAGACGTGGGCGCGCCTTATCAGGTCCGAGCGGCCCTTGATATACGCCTCCATTCCCAGAAGTCCGAGTTCGTGGCCGCTCAATGCAACGAAGAAACAGTCGCGCGTCGGCTTGCCTCCAGCCACAACCCGAATCGCCTCGAGCCAACAGGCCAGTCGGCTCCCTTGTTCGCTCGCGCATTGCCACCAGCCGCTGCGTGGTGCCATGAGAACGAGCGGCGCCAGCGTTGGGTTGCTGCCCGCTATCTTGACGGTAACATTGAAAGCTCGTGCGTTCGTCCGGCTTGCTTGAGCAACAAACGTCGCTTCCGTGCGGTTCTTGGCCTGTTGGCTCAACCAATCGCTTTCTGCGCTTGAGACTTGCAGCATGGGTGGACCGAAAGGTTTGCTGAAAGCCGAAGCGTTCATCAGGAAGAGTCCCGGCCGGCTGCCACGCGTCAGAACGACCACTGCCTTATGGCGGCTCTGCCGCGCCTCCGAGACCTGGCCCCGCTGCTCGACCCCAGGTTCCGCGAGCCTGTACGGCTCAGTTTCGGCCAACCCAATCTCGGCATCGCTGCCGAGAGGGCCGAACCTGCCATGTATCCCTTCGGCGTCCGTAAAACCGGCATCGAACGCGGGCACGCCGTCGATACGCCGACCAGCGATCCGAAGGTAACATGACTGCAGATCGACCCGATTAAGGGTGAAGGGCTCCAGCAAGGGTTCTGCGCTAAACTGCCGCACTTGGTTGGCCAGCCACTCGGCGGATGTATTGTCCACTTCAGTCCCGGTGCGG
>DASRAA010000242.1:0-49376 GCA_035638375.1 Binatia bacterium
GATATTCCGCAGCGCCTGCGAGTCGATCACGCTGACCGAATCGCTTCCGCCGTTACTCACATAGGCATATTCGTGATAGGTAGGATCAACCGACGCCTGCTCGCGGCAGCCAACGGCAAATGCCAAAACAATCAGCGGCACTAGCCTTCGCCGACGTGAAGCCAAGTTTTGAAAGGGCAGGGCTCTACGGGCGGCGGAAAACCCTCGTCTCCGCGGTGGGTTTGTTTCCGGGTAGCACTCTACGGACTGCTCAAAAATCTGCTTACGCGACAACAACCAATCAGAGCAAGACCTCAGTCGTGCGGTAAGGCGTCGTAATAGGGTCAGGGCTGTAGCCCCTGCGCTCGGGTTCTGTGGCGCACTGGATTCTTCGGCAGCTATTGATGTACAGGTGAGGAGCAACTGCTTCGCGCGACCCCGCGCCGACTCCGACTCGCAGGCAAGATCTCCACAAGCGTTCATCAATCGGCAGCCGTGCCGGCTGGGCGTCGTGCCGATGGATCTGCTACCGGTTCTGCGATCGACCGCCCTAGCACCTGCACGATCTGCCGCACCTCAACCATCAGGCTGTCGAACTGGTCGGGATACAGCGACTGGTTCCCATCGCTGAGCGCGTTGTCGGGATCGGGATGCACTTCAATGATGAGCCCGTCGGCGCCGACGGCCACTGCCGCGCGCGAAAGCGGCGTGACTTTGTTCCGCTTGCCGGTCCCATGGCTTGGGTCCACGATGATCGGCAGGTGACTCAACCGCTGCACGGCCGGCACCACACTCAAATCCAGTGTGTTGCGAGTGTGGTCGGCAAACGTCCGCACGCCACGCTCGCACAGCACCACGTTGTAATTACCTTCGCTCATGATGTACTCGGCGGCCATCAGGAACTCTTCCAGCGTCGCCGACATACCGCGTTTCAACAGCACCGGCTTGCGCGCCCGGCCCGCCCGCTTCAGCAGCGAGAAATTCTGCATGTTGCGCGCGCCAATCTGGATCACGTCGCCGTACTGCTCCACCAGAGCCAGCGATTCGTGGTCCACAGCCTCGGTTACGATCAGCAGCCCGAAACGCTCCCGTACTTCAGCCATGATTTGCAGCGCCGCTTCACCCAGTCCCTGGAACGCGTAAGGAGACGTGCGCGGCTTGTACGCTCCTCCACGGAAGAACCGCGCACCCGCCTTTGCTACCCGCTCCGCCGCAGCGAAAGCCTGCTCGCGCGACTCAATTCCACATGGCCCGGCGATGACGGCAACTTCGTTCCCGCCGATCGTCGCATCCGAGGCGGGGAAGCGAATGACGGTGTTCTCCTCTTTCAATTCGCGACTAACTAGCTTGTACGGCTTGCTGACGCAGATGACTTCCTGCACGCAATCGAAGGCTTCCAGCGCGCCTGGTTCCACTTCGCCGCGATTTCCGGTGATCCCGATGGCGGTGCGCTGGGCACCGGGAATGGCATGTGCGCGAAACCCCAAGCTTTCGATTTTCTGGCATACGGCCTTTACGTCGTCCTCCGACGCGTTGGCCTTCATGACGACCAGCATAGATGACCCCTGTGTGACTAGGTAGTTTACTCGTCAGGCGGCGGCACGGACAATTGCAACTGTTGGCAACGTCGTGCGTTTCAGGTCAAAATACCCTCCGATGCGCGCACGCAAGCAATTCCTCGCTTCCGCCGTTTTGCTGGTGATTGGCTTAGCTTCGCTTTGGTCGAAGTGGAACGGCAACGCCGGCATCAGCGCCGGTTATCCCATCAGCCGATGGACGGTCTCCTTCAACGGCTCCGTCCACGGCTGGCCCGCCATGATCGGTGTCCTGGCGCTTTTGGCAGGAATCATCACCTTTCTGATTGCGCTAATTCGCGTTCTGATGGATTGACAACCCTACTGATCGTTGTTGGCAATTATGGAGGTCAGCGGTCATAGGGAACATTCCCGCTACAATCATCCTTCATGTTGATGAACGAGAAAGACATCCTGAAACTCCTGCCTCATCCCACCAAGCCTCCCCAATACACCTCTCGCCGCATCGGCATTCACACCTCAACCGCCGGAGGCGTTCACAATGCCGCCGAACGCGGCTACCGCCTCGGCTGCAACGCGCTGCAGATTTTCTCTTCCAGTCCGCGCCAGTGGGCACCATACCTTCTTCAGCCCGGACACGTCTCCGAAATGATTCGACTACGGCGCCTATATGACCTTAAGCCGCTGGTGATCCACGCCAACTATCTAGTGAACCTCGCGGGCGGCAATCCCGACTTCCACACCAAATCTACTGCCGCTTTCCGCGGCGAAATTGAGCGCGCGCTTGCCTTGCAGGCGAACTATCTCATCCTGCACTCCGGCTCTTTCCGCGGAGCTACCCGCGACATCGGTTTGCAACGCGCCGCCTCGGCCATTGCGCAAGCTGCCGACAGCCTCGACCTCAAAGCCGGCAAGCTTCGCATCCTGATCGAAAATACCGCCGGCTCCGAGTTCTCCCTGGGCGGCAACTTTGAGCAGGTCGCCGAATTGATTTACCTGTTGCGCAACTATGTCCCTTGCGGCGCCTGCATCGATACCTGCCACACCCACGTCGCGGGCTATGACATCGTCACCAAAGCTGGCTACGACGCAACTCTCGCCCAGCTCGATCAAACCGTTGGTCTGAAGAATGTTTATGTCTGGCACTGCAACGACGCCAAAGCCGCCTGCGGTTCGAAGCTCGATCGCCACCAGCACATAGGGAAGGGAACGATCGGCCTGAAGCCATTCCGCCGTCTGCTGAACGACCCGCGCCTCGCCAGGGCCGCCTTTATTGCGGAGACCCCGATCGATGGGCCGCTCGACGACCTCACCAATGTCAACACGCTAAAGAAGCTCGTCCGTCGAGAATGCGAAGCACAGCATTGACCTTAACTGCTACATGGGTTCCGTGCGTGTTGCACTGGCGATGTTTGTGGGGGTCTCGGCGAACGTCCTCCCCGGGGCATATGCAGCTTTCTCGAAGTGGTTACCAGCCCTGCGGATCACATCGTGCCAACCGTCATCCCATGTGATCCGTGCCTCCCCTCCGACTACTTCCCACCTGCCGTGTTCTGATCCCATGCTCTTCGTGGCCGTACCGTCCGCGGCGAGGGTGATGTAGAACGTGCCCACGGCGCCGCCTATACCCACTTTCCACTCGCCGGTGAACACAGCTCGGTCACCACGCAGCGAGGCCTGCGTCGCACTTGTCTTGAACTCGATCTTCGCAACATCCGCCAAAGCGATGCTCTGCTGATGACCGTCTTTGAAGGTAATAAGGATGGCGTTCGGCTCGCCTTGCGGCGCTGCTCCCTTACTCGCCTGTGCCAATGCCGGAATGTCGATCAGAATTGTCACTGCCAGCACCCACGCGCCGATATTCCTCATCACTCGTCTCCTTTCAGGGCGGAGTCCAGTTGTCCGCATCCAACCCTATCACTGATATACGAACCCGGGAATCGAGGTGTTCCAAAAGTATTGCAACAAAAATGGCCCCACCCAAGCTAAATTCGCTTGAGTGAGGCCTTGCGAGTGCTGAACAAATTTCGAAACGAAGTCGGTCTACCTTACAGTCTTGCTCCACCACCCACCGGGAGCACCTCGCCGGTAATCCAGCCGGAGTCATCCGAAGCAAGGAACACCGCCACCTTTGCGATATCGTCCACCTCTCCCACACGACCCAGCGGAGTGCGCGAGATAGCGATCTGTTTGAATTCGCCGTCGGAGGTGCCTGCGGCGCGTGTGCCTTCGGTCTCTACCAGGCCCGGAGACAACGAGTTCACTCGAATGTTCCTCGGCCCAAGTTCCTGCGCCAGGGTACGGGTAATCACATCGACGGCGCCTTTGGTTGCACTGTAGATTGCCGTCGCCGGCGGAGGTGTCAGCGAGACCACCGAACTCACGTTGATAATCGAGCCGCCGCTCCCGTTCATCGACTGCAATGCGGCCTGGGTGCTCAGCACGGTTCCCAGCACGTTAAGGTCGAACATCCGCCGGTAGCTCTCCTCGGTGATCTGCTCAATCGGCGCAAACTCGTAGACACCGGCGTTGTTCACCAGGATGTCAATGCTTCCGAATGTTTTCTTGGCCGTTTCAAACAGGCGGTCGACATCCGCTTGCTTAGAAACGTCGGCCTGCACGGTGATAGCCTTGCCGCCCGATTTCTGGATCTCCGCCAGCACCTTCTCGGCGTCCGCCTTGCCTCGCGCATAGTTCACCACTACGTTAGCGCCGTCTTTTGCGAATGCCTTAGCGATTCCGGCCCCGATTCCTTTCGAAGCTCCCGTTACCACTGCCGTCTTCCCTGTAAGTTTGCCCACGGTGTTTCTCCTTCTCCGTCCCTGATGGAAACGGTCTCATAGCCTGCGCGTCAGGACACGACTTCAGTCGTGCCGATCGAGCCGTCCAAACAAAGGGCTTTAGCCCCTGAGGGAACTCGAATTGCCCTTGGTCGCATTCATGAGGCGATTTTTGCTAGTCATCATCATTTTGATATTTCGATGACCATCTAACTGATGACTGACTCTATGGAAGGATTCAGGTGTGCGTTAAAAATTTACAGTTCTGTAAGTTTTGCCAGGTAGGATGCCCACACCTCCCGCCGGAAGGTGGGGAAAGCGAATTTGCCCTCGCGTGTGATCGAAATCAGTCCCGCCGACTCTAATTCTTTGAGGTGGTGCGACAGCGTAGCCGCACTAATCGGGAATTCTTTGCGCAGCTTCTGGCAGCTACAGGTCTGGGTCGCCGCAATCAACTGCAGAATTTCGTAGCGCCGTGCATCGGAAAGCGCCTTGCTGACATCGCGAAATTGCCGCTCGGTCAGATCGGTTCGGGTGGTGCGTGTCTTGTTCTTGGCCATCGTGGAATGACGCTTCGCTTCACTCGTGCAAGCGAGGTTCTGAGGCCCGCCAAGCACGTGAATCCCAGCCTCCCATTGTAGAATCAAAGTTTATCTCTCTTACGGTTTTCGAGTAGATAGATGCCCGAGTCGAATACCCAGAAGCCTTCTACCAGCACAGCCGAAACCCGCTCCGATCGCTACGATCCTCAAGCCATCGAGCAGAAGTGGTCTGAGCGCTGGGCCAACGATCCCCAGCTGTACGCTGCTGAGCCAGCCTCCGCCGCGCGCAAAAAATACTACGTCCTCGAGATGTTGCCTTATCCCTCCGGTGCGCTACACATGGGACACGTGCGCAACTACTCCATTGGCGATGCCCTCGCCCGATATATGTGGATGCAGGGCCACAACGTGCTTCACCCCATGGGCTGGGACGCCTTCGGCCTGCCCGCCGAAAACGCGGCCATCAAGAACGATTCGCCGCCAAAAGACTGGACGCTCCACAACATCACCGCCATGAAGGGGCAGATGAAGCGCATAGGCTTCGCCTACGACTGGTCCAAGGAGTTGGCTACCTGCCTGCCCGATTACTATCGCTGGAACCAGTGGTTTTTCCTCAAGCTCTATGAGAAAGGCCTTGCCTACCGTAAGAGCGCCAAGGTCAACTGGTGTCCGGAGTGCGCCACTGTTCTCGCCAACGAGCAGGTGCTTTCCAACGGATGCTGCTGGCGTCACGAAACCACGCTGGTCGAACAACGTGAGTTGGAGCAGTGGTTTGTCCGTATCACCCAATATGCCGACGAATTGCTGCGCGATCTCGACACACTTCCTGGCTGGCCCGAGCGCGTCACCTCCCAGCAACGCCACTGGATCGGCCGCAGCGAAGGCACGCTTGTCGACTTCAAGCTCGATGGTCCTGCCGGCCCATACGGCGAGAAGATCACGGTCTTCACCACTCGCCTGGACACCATCTTCGGCGCAACCTCCTTGCAACTTGCGCCCGAGCATCCCATGGTCGCCGATCTCGTCGCAGAGAACCCCGACTTGCGCACCAAGGTTGAGGAGATGCTGGCCGAGCAGCGTCGCGCCAAAGAAGCCGGCGACGTCGGCGCCATCGAGAAACATGGTGTCGACACCGGGCGCTTCGCGATTAATCCGTACAACGACGAGAAGGTGCCCATCTGGGTTGCCAACTACGTCCTCATGGACTATGGCACCGGCGCCATCATGTCCGTGCCCGCCCACGACGAGCGCGACTACGACTTCGCCAAGAAGTACGGCCTCGACATCCGCGTGGTTATCATGCCGCGCCGCGAAGGCGATTCCGCCGAGGGCGATTCTCATCCGGAAGAGTTGCCGTTCACCGAGACGAACAGCCTGGTGATTAACTCGGGCGAATTCAGCGGACTACCCAACGAAGAAGCCATCGCCAAAATGTCGCAATACGCCGAAGAGCACGGCTTCGGCAAAGCCACCGTGACCTACAAGCTGCGCGATTGGGGCGTGAGCCGTCAGCGCTATTGGGGCACACCGATCCCCATGGTTTATTGCGCCAAAGACGGCATCGTGCCCGTGCCCGAAAAAGACCTGCCTGTCGTGCTGCCAGACAACGTGAACATCACTCTCGCCGGTGGCTCGCCGCTCGCGCAGGTGCCCGAGTTCGTCAATACCACGTGCCCCAAGTGCGGAGGCCCCGCACGCCGAGAAACCGATACCATGGACACCTTCGTCGATTCGTCCTGGTACTTCTACCGCTACACCGACCCAAGGGTTTCCAACGCGCCTTTCGACGTCAAGGCCGTCTCCTACTGGTTCCCCATCGACCAATACATCGGCGGAGCCGAGCACGCTATTTTGCACCTCATCTACTCGCGCTTTTGGACGAAGTTCATGCGCGACATAGGGCTGGTGAAGAACTCCGAGCCTACCGAGCGCCTGTTCACCCAGGGCATGGTGATCAAAAGCGGCGCCAAGATGTCAAAGAGCCTCGGCAACGTCGTCTCGCCCGACGACATGGTGGCGAAGTATGGCGCTGATTCCACACGCATGTACACTCTCTTCGCCGCGCCGCCTGATCGCGATCTCGACTGGCAAGATGCCGGCGTCGAAGGCGTCAGCCGTTTCTTGTCGCGTGTGTATCGCTACGTGATGCGCAACGCAGTTGCGGCGAATAACAGCGAAACTACCCGGCAAACAAAGAATCTCGGGAGCGGCATCCTGAGCGAAGTGCGTTCGCGTGAGCGAACTCGCAAAGTCGAAGGACCGCTTTCGAGCGAATTAACTCCCGGTGCCCGCAAGATTCAGCGCAAGCTCCACCAGACCATCCGCCGCATCACCGAGGACTTCGGCGGACGCTGGCACTTCAACACCTCCATCGCCGCGATCATGGAGCTGGTTAACGAGCTCTACGCTCACGAAGAAAGCCTTCAGCGGGGCAGAGAACCGTCCGCTCCCATTTGGCTGATGTCCGACGTGCAGCGCAAGCTCGTCTTGATGCTTGCCCCTTTCGCACCCTATCTCGCCGCCGAGCTCTGGGAGACCCTCGGTGAAACCTCCAACCTCCTGCGCGAGTCATGGCCGCAATTCGACCCGGCGCTTGCCAAAGAAGACGAGGTCGAGATGGCCGTTCAGGTCAACGGCAAGATCCGCTCGCGCATCACCGTCCCCGCCGAAGCGTCCGAAGCGCAAATCAAAGACGCCACCTTCGCCGACGACAAAGTCCGAGCGGCCAGCGCCGGAAAAGAGATTGTGAAGGTACTGGTGGTGAAAGGCCGGTTGGTAAATATCGTGGTGAAGTAGGGACCTTACCTCGTCCAGTCTTCAGTTTTGAGCCGCTTAATTCGTCGCAATGCCTGGTCATTCGAATTCCTGCCACGATTCAGGGCGACGCGCCAGAATAGTGTCTCCATCAGTTTGCCGAATCGCGCCGTGTATATACCTCCGAACCCTCGAAGCGAAACTCCGCTGGTAGCCTCACGGCCTGGCTGCGACCATTGCGAAAAGTTTGGCGGTTTGCGTCACTCCAAGCCCCTGGGCACGATGTACACCATGATGTATCACGCGAGGGACGTACAGCACGTAAGGGGGGCTTTGGCCACAATGGTTAATCAACACTTCTCCGCGTTCGAAGCCCACCCTGTTCCCGCTGAGCGGGACGAGGGGTGCCTCCGCTGTGAATCAACAACTGACCACTAACAACTGCTCTTCCGATTGACTCCCCCGCGCATTCCGCCCTAACATCAGCCAGCACTTTGTCTCTTCCGCATGATCGACACCACCATTTCCCACTACCGCATCCTCGAGAAGCTCGGGGGAGGCGGTATGGGCGTTGTCTTCAAAGGCGAAGACACCGATCTTGGCCGCTTCGTCGCTCTCAAGTTCCTGCCCGACGAAGTGGCCGACGATCCCCAGGCATTGGAACGCTTCCGGCGCGAAGCACGGGCTGCTTCCGCGCTCAATCACCCTAACATCTGCACCATTTACGAAATCGGTAATCATGAAGGCCGATCCTTCATCGCCATGGAGTTCCTGGACGGCATGACGCTTAAGAACCAGATCGCAGGCCGTCCCATGGAAACCGATCAGATGTTCTCCCTTGGAATTGACATTGCCGACGCCCTAGACGCTGCCCACGCGGAAGGCATTGTTCACCGCGACATCAAACCCGCTAACATTTTCATTACTCGCCGCGGTCACGCCAAAATTCTTGATTTTGGTCTCGCTAAACTAAGCGGTAAGGGTGCCGAAACGGCCGAGACGCTGGTCGCCGAATCCGACGCACAGCACCTGACCAGTCCCGGAGCCATGCTCGGAACCGTAGCCTACATGTCTCCCGAGCAGGTGCGCGGAAAGGACCTAGACAGTCGCACCGATCTTTTCTCGTTCGGTGCAGTGCTCTATGAAATGGCGACTGGCAAGATGCCATTCGAAGGAGCCACCTCCGGCGAAATCTGCGGCGCCATTCTGCATCAACCTCTGCGGCCGGTGTCGCAGATGAATCCGCAAGTCCCGCCACAGCTAGAAACCATCATCCACAAGGCCCTGGAGAAAGACCGCAATCTGCGTTATCAACACGCCTCCGAGATGCGGGCCGATCTCTCCCGCTTGTTGCGCGATTCCAGCTCCGCAAGTGGAGTACAAACCGATGCTGGCCGGTTCCCGGCGGCTGCATCTTCTGCTGGCTCGTCCTGGAAGCGGTGGGTTCTCGCCAGCGCAAGCGCTGTCGTGCTACTGCTCGCCGGGTTTTTTTTATGGCGCTTCCAGCATCATGTGCCTGCGTCAACTGATCGGGCAGTGCAAACCGCTATCGCGGTGCTACCTTTCCAAAACGCCGGATCCGACAAAGACATCGATTTTCTTCGCCTAGCCCTGCCCGATGAAATAGCCACCACGCTGAGTCGCATAAAGTCTTTCTCCGTTCGTCCCTTTGCCACCACCAGCAAATACAACGCTTCCGGCATCGATCTCCAACAAGCTGGTCGAGCCATGGGTGTCAGCTCCATCGTCACCGGGCACTACCTGTCCGAAGGCGGTCAGTTGGCAATCACCCTGGAAGCAGTCGACGTGGATACCAACCGCACCCTATGGCGCGATCAGGTACAAGTCGCCACCTCCGACAGCCTCGCCATGCACGAGCAGATCACCTCTGCTGTGCGCCTCGGACTCGTCCCCGCACTGGGCGCGACATCCGGTTCCGGCGGCAACGGTACCCGTCCCAAGAACGAGGAAGCCTACGATTTGTACTTGCGTAGCGTTGCGCTCCCTCAAGACACTGCCCCCAACAAGCAGGGCATCTCCATGTTGGAGCATGTCGTGGTTCTCGATCCGACCTACGCGCCCGCTTGGGAGGCCCTGGGTCTTCGCTACTACTTTGACGCTCAATATGGAGGCGGTGGCGAGGCGATGTTCAAACGCTCGAATTCTGCCTATGAGCGTGCACTAGCCCTCGATCCAAACCTGATTGATGCTGCTTCCCAAATGGTTAGCAACCGCACCGAACGCGGCGAACTCGTGGATTCCTACGCCGAAGCATTGGCACTCGTTAATCGATTTCCCGACAGCTCCCAGGCTCGCTTTGCCCTCAGCTATGTCCTGCGCTATGCCGGGTTGTTGAGTGAGTCGGTTCGAGAATGCGAAACTGCTTTCACTCTCGATCCTGGGAACAACCGCCTGCGTTCTTGTGCGTGGCCTTATGTGTGGCTGGGCCAACCCAACAAGGCGATGAAATTTCTCCAAGCAGACCGCGGTTCGGAGTGGGTTGCCAGAGTTATGCCTTATGCCCTTTTGGCCCAGGGCAAGCGAACCGAAGCACAAGAAAGCGTCGGTCAAATGCCGATGGGTGTCACCTTCGGCAGGGACTTTTTACAGGCATGTCTTGTTCCCGGTCACGCCAATGAGCTTGAGAGCGCCAGCAATGAGTTTGCGGCAGCAGTCATGATCGAGCCCGACCCGGAACGCCGTTATGCGAACGGTGCTCTGCTGGCGTATTGCGGCGAGCAAGATGCTGCCCTACGTGCTATCTCTAGTGCCATCCAGAAAAATTACTGTGCTTACTCGAATTTGCAGCACGATCCTTTGTTGGCGAAACTGCGAAACACTCCTGAGTTCACCCAACTACTCTCCGCCGCCAAAGCATGCCAGGATGACTTCCTGTCAAAACGAGCGAAGCCGAGTCCTTGACCGGCCTTAGGTGCGGCATGGTGGCACAATACCGCAATCGCATGAGCCGTGGGTGACCCACGATTGCTGCCTTTGGCACTTGTGGGCGAAACTCCGGCATATCGGGACAAGCACCGTTCTAATCGCAAAATCGGCCTGGTGCCGGAGCACCATGATCTTAGGGTGGTGAACAAGGTCTTCGCAGAGACTCGGGGCTTCAGCCCTGGAAAACCGGCGGCATCGGACCGCCAGGGCGTAAGCCCAGCCCTGCCTCCATCAACCCGTTGCAGAACTTGCTATTAAGATGAATTCGTGTCACCCGGCGGGTATCGCGTCCTAATGAAAACTGTTTCTTTAATCGTCGCGCTCTCTGCTGCCTTCGCCTTGGGACAGACCCAACCGTCCCAACCCAAACCCTCTCATCTGGACCCGAACCTGCTCACGAACAGTCCTCTCGCGCGCCAGCATCTCTCCCGAGGCCGGCAAGTGTATCTCGCCCGTCGTCAGAAATGTAGCTGGAAGGCCGATCCGAATTGCGAATCGGCCCAATTGGCTGAGGTGGTAGATGAGGCAAACGCAGCCTTGCAACTGGATCCTGACTATGCCGCTGCGCATAACCTGCTAGGAGCTGCGCTTACCGATCAGCGGAAGTTTAACGAAGCTATCGCGGAACTTCGCGTAGCGTTGCAATTTTTGCCGGACTATTGCCAGGCTCACCAAAACCTGGGACTTGCCCTTGCAGGGAAGGGCGAACTCGACGCTGCCATCGAAGAGCTTCGCGAGGCTGTACGTCTAAAACCGCAATCTGCGGAAGCGCTCCGAGACTTGGGTGGAGTACTCGGCGAAAACGGTCAGTTTGACGAAGCCATCGTGGAACTTCATGAAGCGATTCGCCTGAATCCGGGCGATGCCGACACCCACATGATGCTGGGGAATGTGCTTGACGATAAGAGAGACTATCAGGGAGCGTTAAAGGAGTTCGGCAAAGCGGCGCTCCTGAGACCGCAATTCGCCGAGGCTCATTACAATCTGGCGAAGGTGCAATACGCCAGCGGAGACTTGGAGGCAGCCATTACGGAATATCGCGAGGCAGTTCGCCTTCGGCCGGCCTACCCCGAGGCTTACAACGGGCTTGGAGGCGTGCTCGTCGAGAAGGGCGAGCTCGATCAGGGAATCAAAGCCTTGCGTCAGGCTGTGCGCCTCAACCCAGATTTGGTTCAGGCGCACAACAATCTCGGTCTCGCGCTTACGCGAAAGAGCGACCTGGATGGTGCGATCGACGAGTATCGCCAGTCGGCCATTCTCGATCCGACCAGCGTTGTCCCTCACTACCGAATGGGTCTGCTATTCGATGCGAAAGGCGACCTTGATGGCGCGATCGAAGAGTATCGGAAAGCGCTCGCACTGGATCCTTCAGGCGCTGAAGGTCATTTTCGCTTAGGACGCGATCTCCGGGACAAAGGTGATTTGCAGGCGGCACTCGACGAGCTGCAGCTCGCGGCTGAACTCAGTCCAGGGAATGAGACGTACACCAAGGCCGCCAACGATTTAAAGCAACAGTTGAGAACTGATAACTGACGGACAACCACAACTCGGGCAACTGCCTACTGACGCGCCTGGGTGCAAATCCCGAGCGGTAAGCAAAGCAAGCAAATGTCGAGTGCATGGCTCAACAGCATTGCCTGATTCTCGTTGCTGCGAGCGATGCATTCTTTATTGGGCGATTGCCCCTGCTCGTACGCTGTACGGCGTTGCTGCCGCAACACCGATAGCATGTGATAAGTTACTTTCGGCTCCGCGCGACGGAGACCGAAGGCTTTGCCAATTTTTGCAGGCAGCTTGTGTATTCCGGTTCTTGACCCAATTCCTACGATCTACCAACTCCCTGCATGTTCAAAAGCTTTACATGTAAGTCGTTTGATATCAGCGCTTACGCAGATTTTCTCGCGAACTGCATGAAAACGTTGCGTCTAGTCAAACTCTTGCAGTTCTTGTGGGTCCCGCTTCAACTGCCAGCGCCAGAAGGCGTAGAACGGCGCGCCGAGGAAGACGATACCGATGCCGATCAGGGTCTCTTTGGGGCGCGTGGCCACGGAGTTCAGCGCCCAGGCTCCTGCCATCAGCAGGTACAGCGCTGGCAGGTATGGATATCCAGTACACCTGTAGGGTCGCTCGAGGTCGGGCTTCTTGCGCCGCAGAACAAACAGTGCTGCCACACCAGCGACGTAGGACAGCACCATCATGAACATGACGTAAGTGTAGAGCTGGTCGTAGCTGCCGCTGAGCGCCAGCACGATGGACCATGCCCCGATAGCCATCAAGCTCAAGGCGGGAGTACGGTACCGGGGGTGCACGCGCCCCATTGCATGAAAGAACGCGCCGTCGCGCGACATGGCATAAGTTACGCGTGCACTACATAGAATTGCGCTCGAGGCTGCGCCGAAACAGGAGAGCGCAATCGTCGCGCCCAGCCACTTCGCCGCGTTCGATGAAAACAGCGCGACGGCGGCAGCTTGCGCAATGGTTGTCTCATTGGCTACCTGCGTGATTGGCAGCGCATACAAATACACCACGCTAACGCTGATGTAGATCGTCCCTACCAGCAGAATGCCCAACAGCAACGCTCGCGGCAGCACGCGCTGCGCATTCTTAATCTCACCCGAGACCCAGGTCACGTAAACCCAGCCGTCGAAGGCCCAGAAAACCGCGATGAGCGCAACGCCGAAACCGGATATCACGTGTGAGAGGGACGCGGGCTGGTCGAGCGGCAGGCTGACCGTGTAATTCGACCACGAGCCCTTGCCAATGGCGAGCCCGAGCACGACAAACGCGCCCACAGCCGCGAATTTGGCCCACGTGGCTACGTTCACCAGCGTCGAGCCGCGTTTAAGGCCGATGATGTTTATGTAAGTAAGAAGAATGATGGCCGAGGTAGATACCAGATGGCCGCGTGTCAGCGTCCAGCCGAGAATCGTCACAACCGGCTTGTGCGCCGAAGCAAAAGGGAGAAGCGCGCCGAAATATTCCGCGAAGCCAACGGCCAGGGCCGCGATGGTGCCGCTCTGCCCGACGGTGAAGACCATCCAACCGTAGAGAAAGGCGGGGAACTCCCCATAGGCTTCGCGCAGGTAAATGTACTGGCCTCCAGCCTGGGGATACATGGCCGCCATCTCGGCGAAGGCGAAGCAGGCCAGCAGTGAGATGAGTCCGCCTATGAGCCACACGCCGAGAAAGAAGAGAGGCTTGTGTACCGCGGTAGCGATTTGTCCGGCGGTGAGGAAGATGCCCGAGCCAATGATGCCGCCGACCATAAGTAGCACGGAGTCGAGCAGCGACAGTCCGCGCACCAGCGTCGGGCCATGATGCACGGCCGGTTGCAACGGAGTTTGCACTGAGTGCGCCACGTTATCCGATCCCCAGGTCTTCCGGCATTTCCAGCGCTGTTCCACACACGCGGCAGATGACAGCCGAACAATCCCCGCAGGTCAGCGGATCGTCCACCTCGCGTGCGCAATTTGGGCAATAGAGCAAATTCAAAGGCGATTTTGGGTCGGCTTGCGAGGGATCGGAGGATTGAGGCATTCGTTTTCGAGACTGTAGCATAGAGGCAGGAAATGCGCGAGGAGACGATGACCGACAGCAAAACCGCCGCCGAAGAGCGTGTACGCGACGAGTTCAATCAGTGGGCCGCCGACGGCAAGGGCGAAGAAATGGAAGCCCACCACATCAGCATCACCGAGCAGACAATGGCGATGATGAACCTCAAACCGGGCGAACGCGTGCTCGATCTGGGCTGTGGTACTGGTTGGACCAGCCGAATGATGGCGAAGGCTGTTGGCAACGGCGACAGGCCTGGACAAGTGGTCGGACTCGATGTGGCTGATGAGATGATTCGCCGCGCCCGCGCAGCTTCAGTCGAATATGACAACCTGATGTACATCCTCGGCTCGGCGCTGGAGATTCCCTGGGGAGAGAATTTCTTTGACAAGGTGTTGTCGGTCGAGTCCTTCTACTATTACCCCGACCAGGAGCGCGCGCTGGCCGAGCTGTTCCGCGTTCTGGCTCCGAAGGGCGAGCTGTACATCCTTATCAATCTCTATCGCGACAATCACTACTCGCTGCGCTGGGTAGGCGAGCTGAAAGTTCCGGTGCAAGTTCGCTCGGAGCAGGAATATGTCGAGTTGCTCAAGCGGCACACCTTCGAGGACGTGCGTGCCCTGCGGGTGCCTGATCTGACGCCGACACCCGAGGAGTACGTTGGACGCTGGTTCGCGAATGCCGAGGAGTTGCGAGACTTCAAGCGCATCGGCGCACTGCTGCTGCTCGCGCGGAAGCCGGATATTGAGGTGCCGCCGCCAGCCGTGACGGTGTATTGATTGAGTGGCTAGTGACGCGCAAAAGCCACCTATCCCAGGAATCTGGGATAGGTGGGGCACCCACGCTACTACGTCCCAACAATTTCACTCAGCGGGAACTTTCTTCGAGGATATGCGTATCCCAGTGTCAGGGGGACAGGCGCCTCATGATCCAACTGGAAAATTTATCTAAGGAATATGACGAGGTCGTGGCCGTGCGCGATCTCACACTCGAGATACCCGAAGGCGAGATCTACGGCCTGATCGGTCCGAACGGAGCCGGGAAAACCACAACCTTGCGCTTGTGCTGCGGCCTGTTGTCACCAACGCAGGGCCGAGTGGTTGTAAATGGTATTGACGTCAACAGCCACCTTGAGGCGGCGCAATCGCAGATCGGCTATCTGGCCGATTTCTTCTCCGTCTACGACGACCTCAAGGCGTGGGAGTACCTCGACTACTTTGCCCGCTCCTACAAGCTCGATTCGTCGATCATTCCCTCGCGGGTCAACGAAGTCATCAGTGAGATTGGGCTGGAGGTGAAGCGTGACTCTATGGTCAAAGGGCTGTCCCGCGGAATGAAGCAGAGGTTGGGCATCGGGCGGGCGGTCATTCATCGGCCCAAGGTGCTGTTGCTGGATGAGCCTGCTTCGGGCCTCGATCCCAAGGCACGTATCGAGCTGCGCCAGCTCCTCAAACGTTTGCGCGACAGCGGCACCACCGTCGTGGTTTCCTCCCACATCCTTCCTGACCTTGAGGATTTCAGCACCTCCATCGGCGTGATGGAGCGCGGGGTGATGCTGCGTAGCGGCCGTGTGTCCGAGTTGCGCCAGGAAATAGAAGGAGCAGATTGGCGCACGATCCATATCACATGGCTGGGGTCGTTGGCTCCCGTCCAGGCGTTTCTGCAAGCTCATGGACTAATGAATCGCGCACTGCTGCAGGCGAACGAAGGGGCGTTTCCCTTCCGCGGCGATGATGCTGCCATCAGCCAGTTGCTTACCGAAATGGCCGCCCTGGGTGTCAAGCTAACCGGTTTCCACGAAGTGAAACAAACGGTGGAAGAGCTGTATTTGAAACTCTCGCATGGGCAGGTGATGTGATGATCAGCGTAAACAATCCCGAACTGTTGCGGTATGTGCGGTCGGAACTCCGGCCGGCGCGGGTGGCCGTGATCATGGGCGGCACGTTGGCTGGAGCGCTGTTGATGGCGCTGTTCATCTCTGCCAACACGGAGGCGAGCAATCTGTACACCAATCGCTATTGGCAGGACGTGTACGGTGCCATCTTCGTCGCATCGTCGATCATCCTAGTGCTCTGGAGCCTGTTAAACGCCTCACAGGCGGTCGTGAGCGAGCGCACTCATCGGACATTCGACTTCTGGCGAACAACGCGTCTGTCGCCGATGACACTGGCGATCGGCAAACTTTTCGGAGCGCCGATTGGAGCCTGGCTGCAGTTTGCCACCGCGCTGCCCGTTTCCGTTGTTGCGGGCGCTTTGGGCGGATTTCGTGTCGAGACGGTGGTTGGGTCGTTTTTGATTGTCGCCGTAGGCAATGTGGCTCTCAGTGCGCTGGCGTTGTGCTTGTCGATGCGATCGCAGGATCAGCGGCGTGCCACGATGCTGATGCTGGTTCTGGTGCTGATCATGCTGCCCGCTCTGAATGGCTCATCGTGGTTTGTCGTTCCGGGGCACCGCGCATCTCTGAACGCGTGGTCGGCACTGAGCCCGGTTCAGGGGCTAGCCGCATGGCACCAAGGATTGACTGCGACCGTCAGTCTATTCGGGCATTCCGTGCCTTCGCTTCTGGTGACGATTGGCCTTTACCTCGTGATCATCGCGTGGTGCCTGGCGGCGTTGGCGCGATCCATCAAGTTGGAACCGGACCAGAGCTCGCTGTTCTCGCCCTTACAGGTCATAGGCATTTCGGTTTGCTTGTTTGTGTTCAACTATGCTGCTTTTGTCCCGTGGGGAAGAGTCGTTGCTGGGTACAACAACGGCATGGATGACCGCTCGATTGTACACATGAACTTGGAAGGGCTGATCATCACAGGTGTGATGACGACCGTGTTGTGCGTTTACTTCACGGTGAATTCGACGCTCTTCACGCGCGATGCGCTGCGCCAGGATTTGCGCGTCGATCCTGTACAGAAAGTTGCTCTTAAGCTGATTGCCCCATGGTTGGCCACCGGTGCAATCGCCGTGCTGGCTGCGGCGTTGGCATTGACTGGGTATCGCGGATTGTACGCAAGCGAGCCGATTCCGTGGGTCGCGCTTTTCTCGGTTTATGTGCTAATCACCGCTTACGCCGTGCGCGATGGCATGTTTCTGCAATGGATGATCGCGCAGCGGGTGAAAGCGCCGGCGTTGAAGGGCACTGTGCTGCTGTTCTGCTACTACGTCGGGAGTGCTGTGTTTTCGGTGGCGCTGGCTGGGCCGCGGCACGCACCCCAGATGATGCGCTGGTTGGCTCCTATCAGTGGAGATCCTGGAGAAGGGCCGGGCGGTCCGGCGTGGCTGGTGGTGCCGCTTTTGATCCCACCTATTGCCACTGCGGCGCTATTGGCGTCAGGAGTCTTTCGAAAGATGCAGCGCAAGGCCACGATGGTCGCAAGGGCGGCTAACGCCTGAGAAATGGTTGGTTCCAACGCCAAGAAAACGACCCGCCGAGGAACCGGCGGGACGTGTGCTGAGGTATGGAAGTCGCCTTAGAGGGCCCCGCTATTGTTACCGATGTGGACGCTGCCGTTCACATTGTTGATCTCGATGCGCGTACCGCCATTCCCCAGCTTGCCGTCAATGTGATGAGACATGAACTTGCCTTGCACGGTTAAGGGGAAATCGGTAGTGATTCCGCCGTTCACGGTGGAGACCGAAACGTCAGCGTTGGGAGAGGAAGGAAGACCAAGATTCACCGAGCCATTCACCGATTTCAGCCGGACTTCCTTCACGTTCTCCAGTGAGCGATAGAACGCATGGACGGCTCCGTTCACGGAGGAAATTTCAGTGCGACCTGCCAGGTCCTGAATCGTGGAGGATCCGTTGACCAGCTCGGCCCGCACATCTCCGCCAAACTGGGAGACGGTGAGCGATCCGTTCACCAGGTGAATGCCGTCGAGCCGGGAGGTGCGCGGGACGTGTAGCTCGTAGGTGACGGTGGCTGGATTGTTGTGGTTGCGACCTTCCGGGTACTTGGTACGAATTTCTACAGAGCTGCTGCTCGATTCGACTTCTATACTGGCCTCTTCGAGCTTTTGCTGGCTGTCGGCGCTTTTAACAGCGTCGATCTGAACTTCGTTGCGTTCCCATCCGGTGATGGTGACCCCTCCATTGATGTTGTGGAGCGAGACACGGCCGTCGGCAGATAAGGGAACGGTGCGGTGGAACTCCTCAGTAAACTGGTCGCGGTCGCTGGCGGATGCGGTCAGAGCAAACGCCATCCATGCCCCGATGGCAACGGGCCAAATCCATGACGGTCTGCGGGAATGATGCATACTTCCTCCTGTCGCCGGTTAGACGTGATCAGGTACGCGGGGTTAGGTAATTTGGTTCAGTTTTGAAGGCCGTCGCCGCGATTACCAACAACTAATCTTTAAAGCGATAGCGAATAAGGTCGTATAGGGCCTTGTAGCCGTCTTGCCAGGTGATCTTCTTGCCTTCGGCGAAAGTGCGGCCGTGGTAGGCGATGGGAACTTCGTAAATACGCGCTCCAAGTTTGGCTGTCTTTACGGTCATCTCGGTTTCGACGCTGAAGCGGTCGGAGTGTAGGTGCATGCGCTCGAGTAGTTCGCGGCGAAACACCTTGTAGCACGCGGTGACGTCGTGGATGGTAATGCCCGTAAGCAGGTTGCAGATGATGGAGAACAGCCGGTTGAGCAAGTATCGGTAATAGCGCTGCACGCGATGTGGCCCGCTGTGGAAACGGTTGCCGAAGACAGCGTCGGCGTGACCCTCAAGGATTGGTTTAAGAAGCTCAGGATAATCGACAGGGTCGTATTCGAGGTCGGCATCCTGTATGAGGACGATTTCGCCGGTGGAAGCGGCAAAGCCGGTGCGAACGCCCGCTCCTTTCCCCATGTTTTTCTCGTGGAGCGTCAGCTTTACAGTATTTTCCCCGTTATTGCCCAGTTCGGTTTGCACGTTGCTCTGCTGAAGAAATTCGCGCGTTCCGTCGCTGGAGAAGTCATCCACGATGATGATTTCTTTGTGCAGGCACACCGGCTGATGCGCAACCTGACGTAGCAACTCCATCACGGTTCTTCGCTCGTTATAGACCGGGATGATGATGGAGAGGGTCTGAAAATGACCAAGACGTGGGTTGCTACGGTGCATGGAGAGCTTGGCTGGCACCTTTCCATTCCGGCTGACGTGGTCCTGTCAGCGTGAATAAATAAACCACAAGTATCGTCATTATGGGTTCAATCGGGTGCCGGTAGCGCGGAAGCGGAAAGCTTACATAGTAAACCAGGGGATAAAAAATCATCAGGCTGGCAAAGAGGAAAACTCCGTGCACGCGGTTGCGAATGGCAAAGAAAAGACCGCCGAAGGCCAGCAGGGAAGTGGCAAGGAAGAGTGACGTGCGGGCTTGCTCGAGCGCCTGGAGGACGGCGTCGCGAGGTCTGCCTTCAGCGTTGAAAACGACGCGCCAAAAAGTGCGCGAGGCCCAACGTTCCGGGTGCTGCTGCATCCAGATGGCAGTGTTGGAGACGCGCGGCAGGCCGTTCCAGTAGAAGACGAATCTGCGGAACGTGACGATGGCGAACTGAGCTGGATTGTCGGCGATCCACTGATTCGCCAGGCGGCCCTGTTCGGCAGCGTAGGCGGGCTCACCCATCTGCTGTAACCGGTGCAGCAGGATCGGATTCTGGCTCGGGTGATACATTGCCACCCAGATGCCTTCGGCCAGCGGATTGTTAGCACAGCGGATTTCGACGCCTACGTTGTCGCGTACGAAGATCGGCTTGTGGAACACCCGATAGTTGCGCACGAGCCAAGGCATCAACGTCAACCAGAACAGAACTGCACCGACAACGGCGGGCAGAAGGAAGCGCTTACCTCGTTTGTAGAGTTGATAAGCCAGCCAGCATCCTGCAAAAGGCAGAAAGGAAAGCATGGAAGGATTGCTGAGGCCAATCACACCCCACAGCATGCCGAAACCGGTCCACGAGATAAGGCGATCGTCGCCTTCCATCTCGACAGTCAGCATGAATGCGAGGCTGAAGAGCAGAGCGGTAAGACTAGTCTCCCAAACCTGGCGCACCGACCAGTAGATGACGTAGGGCAGCAGGGCCCAGATCCATCCCGACCAGACGGCGACTGTATCGCCGAAAATGCGGCGCGCGATGCGGTAAATCGGCCAGCATGTGAGCGCGGCACACAGGCTATTGAAGGTTAGCAGTGCGAACGACGCGGCGTGCGAGTATGGGCCAAAGATGCGAAACGCGATCGAGACGATGAAGGCATAGACCGGCGCGATCCACGCGGATGGCCCCGTATCGCCGCCGAAGGGCGAACCGAAGCCGTGTCCGATGGCGAGCGAGTAGGCGATGCGGCCGATCTCCCATCCGAAGCTGAAGTTGGCGTCAGTTGTGCGGAACCGGTAGGAGTGCGCGAGAGCGATATAGAGGACGCGGACGATGAAGCCGATGGCAATCATGCACGTTGTGGAGCGGAGCGTGTGTTGCCAGCGCGAGGTTCGTACAGCTTCGGATTTATCGCGGAAAGACCAAGATTTCGTTGGATAAGGGGGCGAACTCATGAAGGGCAAATGAAATTGTATCTTACGTGTGAGCTTGTTACTGACGAACCGACTAATGGCCTGTTCTCAACGCCTCGCACGACTTCAGAGTAGTAACTGGTCGTTTTTCCAGGCTGTAACCTGCCCATTTGCCGGATGTCGGCCAGCTTTCCGAGTGCCATGCTTGAACCCGAAGCAGAATATTAAGCATCAGGAGCAAGCAATGAGCGTTATCAATAACGAAGTTTGGGAAGCCATCTCGAAACATGCCGGAGCACTCGCCGAGCAAACAGGGAGGGCGGTTGTGGCCATCGATGCGGGCCATCGCGTGGCCGCCAGTGGCGTCCATTGGAAGCCGGGCGTGATCGTGACGGCGAGTCACCTTGTCCGCCGGGCCAGCGAAGTGGGCATTATTTTGCCCGACGGTAAGACCGTGAAAGGTACTGTTGCGGGCCGCGATAGCTCCACCGATCTCGCAGCCGTGCGCCACGAAGGTAGCGCGGAGCTGGCGATCCTGCCGCATGCATCCGGCGCGAAGTTCGGAGAGCTGGTGCTGGCCGTGGCGCGTTCTGGACGAGGTGAGCTCGCTGCGAGCGCCGGAATCCTTGCTCGAGTTGGCGGCGCGTGGCAGTCCTGGCGCGGCGGACAAATCGACCGCCTCCTGCGGCCCGATGTTCGCCTCTATCCCGGTCAGTCCGGCAGCGCCCTGGTCAATGGCAGCGGCGAACTTCTGGGTGTCAACAGTGCAATCCTGGCGCGTGAATCTGTCATCACCTTGCCTGCCGAGACTGTCGATCGAGTGGTCCGCGAGCTGTTAGAGCGTGGACACATCGCGCAACCGTACCTGGGAGTTGCGATGCAGGAGGTCGCATTGCCGCAGGAGTGGCTGGCGCGGGCTGAAACCGATCAGGCATACGGTCTGCTGATTGTTCACGTCACGCCTGAGTCGCCGGCGCAGAAGGCCGGCATAGGTCTGGGAGACGTCATCGTTGCCGCTGATGCGCAGCCAGCTCAAAGCGTTCGTCACTTTCACCGCCTGCTCACACGCAAGAGAGTCGGAGAAGTGCTCAAGCTGAGCATGCTGCGGCACGGAAGTGCGCTTGCCACGGACGTTACACTGGGCGATCGTCCGCGCCCATGATTGGCGAAGAGCGACTCACAATGACGGGCGCGGGTAAGCATAGCCGGCCGACGGAGAAATCGGTACGTGTATTGATTTGTGCTCCGTCGGCGGTTAGGCGTGGTGGACTGGAGCGGCTGCTGGAAGGGCAACCCGGGTTGCAGGTTGCGGGCAGTGTGTCATACCTCTCTGATCTGCAGACTGCGATCAGGGAAACCGATCCAGACGTCATCATCCTGCACCAGGAAGCGTCTTCGCGACAGATGGATTGGGATGGTTTAATCGCTTCGGGTGTACCAGTCGTGTGGTGGGCCAACGAAGGAGTCCCGAGGAACGCGGTTCCGGCTATCTTCGCCGGAGCGCAGGCAATTCTCGTTGGAAATGTCACCGGTGCTGAGTTAGCCGCAGCCGTTGCCAGTGCTGCTTCGGGATTGATTGCTCTCTCCAGCGATCTGGCCGACCTGGTGCGGCGAGGCTTACGGGCCGAGTCGTATGAACAGCAGGACAACGACACGGTCGGACCTGTCGCAGGCGAAGATGGCTATCCGGAGCACCTCACAAAGCGCGAGCGAGAAGTGCTCGAGATGATGGCCGACGGCTTTTCCAACAAGGAAATTGCGGCACAACTCAGCATCTCGGCACACACCGTGAAGTTTCACATCAGCTCCATATTGGGCAAGCTCGGTGCATCGAGCCGGACAGAAGCAGCTTCGATTGGTTTGCGCCGCGGGCTGATCACGATATGAACGGCTGAAACTTGATTCTTCTTAGGTAGACCCAACGGTATACAGCCTTGTATAGCAAGACTGCGAAGCCTAAACTTGAGCTAGCGCCGCCTACCCTGTGACCCGCATCACAGCCCACAGGTGCGGCGCTGGGCGAAGATGGAGAGTCGGTAACCTCGCATTTGAGAGGGCTTCATGGGTTGGATTAACAACCGCTTCGAGAAGAATTTTCTGGTCACTACGGTTGATTACGTCTTCAACTGGGCGCGCAAGTCAGCTATCTGGCCGATGACCTTTGGCCTGGCCTGTTGCGCCATCGAGATGATCGCAGCTTCGACCTCGCGCTTCGACATTGCGCGATTTGGGTCAGAGGTGTTTCGTCCCAGCCCGCGGCAGAGCGACCTGATGATCGTCAGCGGCACGGTGACGCTGAAGATGGCCCCGGTGGTAAAACGCATATACGACCAGATGCCCGAGCCTAAGTGGGTCATGTCGATGGGTGCGTGCTCGTCTGTCGGTGGGCCGTTTAATACCTACGCCGTGCTGCAGGGGGTGGACCGAATCGTGCCTGTGGATGTGTATGTGGTGGGATGTCCGCCGCGGCCCGAGAACCTGTTCTACGGATTGCTGCGACTGCAGGACAAGATCGATCAGATGAGCATCGCCAAGAAGCCCACCGAAGTGCGGCTCAGTGAAAACATGGTGGACAACTTCAAGGAGCAGATCCGGATCGCCCAGGCAAACTTTGCCAATCCGGAGCAGCTGGCGAGGCCCGAAGTGCCGATCGTGGGCGCAGGAAGATAACCGTTCACCTTGGAGGACACGGAGAAATCAAATTTGATGACTCTTGCCAAATAATAGGCGAGGGGAAGAACCCGCGCCCTTCGAGATATTTACTAAACCTGATGCTTATTTCCTACCTCGATAGCAGCGCATCAGTTTTTGTTGCACAATACTGAGATGGTCATCTACTTCCTGCGGCACGCCAGCGCAGGGCAAAAGCACTTCAGTAATCCTGCCAACGACGAAAAACGCCCCATCGACAAGATCGGAGAAACCCAGTGCCACGACGTTGGGCGTGCACTCGCCTACATCGGGGTGACAGCGAATGTCATCATCTCGAGTCCGCTCACCCGTTCGGTGCAAACGGCTGACATCGTTGCCGCGGAAATTGGCTACGAAGAGAAGGTGGTGCTCGACGACGCGCTGCGTCCCGAGGCCAGCTTCGACCAGTTCAAGGCGCTGCTGAATCGCCACAAGGACAAAATTGCAATCATGGTTGTTGGGCACGACCCAAGCATGACGGAATTTGTGAATCGAGTGCTCACGGGCGGAACGCCAATGGCGCTCATCGAGATGAAGAAGGGCGGCGTCGCAAAAGTCGAGAAGGAACTACGGCGCCCGGCTGTGTTGCGATGGCTGATCACTCCGAAGCTGGTGCAGCGCACTCAGCGCAGCGCGGAGAAGAGGTCGCGACCGAAGACCGAATTGAAGTAATTCCGCTCCTGTTCCATCGCCCACAGTTCCAGTTCCAATCCCTCAGTTGAAGCCGGGGTCAGCTGCAAGGTGACCGGACCGTCCTGTTGTACGTGAACTTTCAGCTCGCCTACTGCGCCGCGGCGGGACTGATCGAGGGCACGCGCCAGCCGCAGCAACGCCACCGCCTTTGGTACCTGCGCCTGATCCGCGCGCGAAACCATCTGCATCACGGAGTCGCCTGGAGCCGGAAGCGAATTTCCTACGTAACGCGCGATTGCCGCGATGACGCGTCGCTGTGCCGGGGTATAACCGAAAAGCTCGGAGTTGGCGATGATGTAATGGGTGTGGCGACGACGGCCGGAACGGTTGATGAACCCGCCCACCTCGTGCAGCATGGCCGCGGCTTCCAGCCAGTCCGAATATTCCGGTGGCAGTCGGTGCACGGCCTTCAGTCTCTGGAACAGCTGCACGGTGAAATTGCGGATACGTCGCGCGAAAATCAGGTCGGCCTCATAATGTTTAACCAGGCGCAACAGGGCATCGTGTCGTTCGGATCCTATCCGCTCCTTCAGGGCAGGGCTTTGACTGTAGTCGGCAAGCATTTGCGCCAGCAGGCCGTCGCGCAAGCCAAGGGGCAGGTAACGAAACGAACGCAAGTCACACATGTCCATCAACTCGGAGAAGACCATCGCGCCGGCAATGATGATCTCCGCCCGTCGCGGGCCGATACCCGGTAGAGCGCGGCGTTCGTCGAGGTTGCGTGTAGCAAGAACCTTCAGAATTTTCCTGATGCCTTCGTGGGGAACGGTGTGGGGCCGGGACTCGTCAACCTTGGCGTTGTACAGGCCCGAGAGCGCCGCCGGCGTGCCCGAGGTGGCCACCGTGGTCTGGACTTTCGCTTCCCAGATGCGCTTCCGAATGCGCGCGATCTCGCGGCGCACCAGACCGCGCATCTGTTCCAGCTCGTTCCGGCGCGGCGGATCGTGATGCATGAACGTCTGTGTGAGGCGCACCGCCCCAATCGGCAGACTCACCATGTCGGTAATATGTCCTGCGATGGAGATGGTGAGCTCGCAGCTTCCGCCGCCCAGATCGACCAGCAACGTACGCTGTCGAGAGATACGCGCGTTTGACAGAATGCCGAGGTGAATCAGGCGCCCCTCTTCCAGACCGGTGATGACCTCGGCGTGCCAGCCCGTGGCCGAGCGTACCCAGTCGAGAAACGCGCGGCTATTGCGTGCGTCGCGTAGAGCTGAAGTTGCCACCACTCGAATACGGTCAGCAGCATGGTCCTGTACTACACGGTGAAATCGCTTCAATACACGGATCGTGCTGGCCATCACCTCGGGTTCGAGGGCGCCATTGACGAATACCCCTTCGCCAAGGCGCGTGACTTCGCGGTCCTCGTGAAGTGTTTGCAGGCGGCCATGAACTACCTTGGCAATCTTCAAACGTACGGAGTTGGAACCGATGTCAACTGCGGAGAATGTGGGCATGGGTCAGTGATTCGTTAGCACGATAGCTGGGCGGAAGTCGAAAGGCAAACTGCGGAAAATAATCAGGCTCGGAGATTAGTTTTCTGGCTCCCCGGGTTCGCGAGATGAATTCTGGTTTCTCACGACGCATAACGAATGCAAGATTCTGTAATCTGGTATGTGCACGGCGCGTGACACGCGAAGGCAAGGTAAAGCTGCAACTGTGCGCATCCAAGTACGTATGGATCCTTTGGGTAAACCCGAGGCGAAGCTCGAAACGCTGGAAGCCGAAGTGGCGGAGGTGAAGCAGGAGTTCACCGCTCCCGCTTCGCCGCGTTCGCGCGTCGCAACTGCGGTACGAGCCTTACGACATCGCAACTTTCGCCTGTTTTTTGCGGGACAGTTGATTTCGCTGATCGGCACATGGATGCAGACTGTAGCGCAGTCGTGGTTGGTCTATCGCATCACCAGATCAACGCTACTTCTGGGAACGGTCGGCTTTGCCAGCCAGATTCCCGTATTCCTTGTCGCTCCGCTTGGCGGTACCGTCGCGGACCGCTCGAACCGGCATCGGATCGTGATCGCGACGCAAACGGCCTCAATGCTGCTGGCCTTCATACTCGCCGTTCTCACCCTGACCAACCACATCACGGTACCTGAGATCATGGTGCTGGCAGCAGGCCTTGGTGTCGTCAATGCCTTCGACATCCCCGCGCGCCAGGCATTTCTCATGGACATGGTCGGGCGCGAAGACCTGATGAATGCCATCGCACTGAACTCATCGATGTTCAATGGCGCACGCATCGTCGGGCCGGCGGTTGCAGGAGTCCTTGTCGCTTGGGTCGGCGAGGGATGGTGCTTCTTCGCCAATGCCGTGAGTTACATCGCCGTCATTGCCGGTCTGCTGATGATGAAGATTGAGCATCCCGTCAATCTGTCGAAAGAAGCATCGCCTGTGGAGCACATTATCGAGGGCTTTCGATTTGCCACCCGTACCGCACCCATTCGCGCCATTCTTCTGTTGCTTGGATTGGTGAGCCTCGTCGGCATGCCGTATTCCGTCCTCATGCCGGTGTTCGCGAGCGAGATCTTGCATGGCGGCGCCAGAGAATTGGGTTGGCTGATGGGTGCAACCGGTATTGGCGCGCTTCTCGGAGCGCTGAGCCTCGCGGCGCGAGTAGGCGTAAAGGGGCTCGGCCGGCTGATCGCCAGGTGTGCCGGCGGATTTGGCGTCAGCCTCATCGCCTTCGCGTTTTCGAAGATGTTCGGGCTATCGCTGATCCTGCTGGTGCCGGTGGGATTCACCATGATGGTGCAGATGGCATCGACCAACACTCTGCTGCAGTCCATGGTGCCCAACAATATGCGCGGTAGAGTGGTGGCGCTCTACACCATGATGTTCATGGGCGTTGCTCCATTCGGAGCGTTCTTCGCCGGCGCAATTGCACATAGAATCGGAGCGCCCTGGACGGTCGCGATAGGCGGATTTGCCTGCATAGTTGGGGCAGTGGCATTCGGATTGATTCTGCCGTCCTTCCGCGCGCAGGCGAGAGAGCTTGTCTTGGCGCAGAGCATGGTTGCCGGAGCGCCCGCAGAAGAGATGACCAGCCGAGGGGTGTCTTAGAGGCGCAAGCGTCAAACTTAATGGGGCTTCTTCGGCGGAGACTGTGTCGTTCCGCTGCTTCCCGGAATCCCTAACCGCCGCAGCCGATCGCGTGCCTGTGCCGCTTCGGGCGAACGCGGATAGCGCGCAATCAGGCTATTCAATTCCCGTACTCCCGCTTCCTTCTGCCCCAGCTCGAGCAAGGCATAACCCTTCTTCAGTTGCGCAGCCGGGGCCTTCGCGTCTCCCGGATACTGCTCCAGAACCTTGTCGTAGTCTTTCACGGCAGCGTCGAAGTTGCCTTGCCGATACTCAATGTCAGCCAGATAAAACTGCGCGCCCGCAGCCTTGTCCGTGTTGCTGTAATACTTCAGGTAATCGTTGAACTCTTGCGACGACAAATCGTACTTACCCGAGTTGTAATCGCGCAACGCATTGTTGAAGAGCACGTCCGGCGGGGGCGCGGCGCTGGCCGCATTGCCTCCACCCGGAGCAGTACCGCCCGGCATCGGCGACGTCGCCGTCGGTTGTCCGGGAAGGAGGTTCTGTCCGCTCTGCTGCATATCATCGAGTTGCTTTGTAATTTTTGCCAGCCGCGCCTTGAGCTCATCGACCGTGTCGTGCAGCGACTGAATCTGCCCTGACACCTGCTCCAGACGCTGATTCGTATCGGAAGACTCGGACTGCGACTTGCGCTGCAGATCGCTGACTGCTGCACTCATCTTGTTGACCGAGTCGGTGCTCTGCTCAACCAGATTGCGCAGCACTCCCATGCGCTCGTCGAGCGTCTGCTGCATGCGCGCCACCTGGTCAGAGAGCGTCTGTACTTGGGTTTGAAGTTGAACGATCTCCTTGCTAACGCCGAAAGCTGGATCCGCATAGCTGAACAACGACAACCCGATGGCGAATACCGCTAATTTGCTTCGAACCTGCATAGACATGGCATCCTTCAGAGATTCCAGGAATCACACGCTGCGAGAAAGTCGGCTCCGCGAAGATTTCGTGTCAGGGCACAACTTCAGTGGTGCCGTTAAGACGCTTTATCCCTGTCATCCCGAGCGGACTTTAGTCCGCGAGGGATGTGCTATTCGTACTTTTCCGCAGCCTGGCTTATAAGCCAATATCCTAACTCGCGCAAACCACTGCGGGCGAGTGAAGCAGAGACGTGAAGCGGAGGACGGCAAGTCACAGAACCGGGGCGGCCGGCCCGACAAGCCAACCGCCCACAAAACGGCGTTACTTCGAGTACACGAAGTGCGCCCGCCGATTCTGCTGCCAGCAGGCTTCCGTGCTCTCGGTGCAGAACGGCTTTTCCTTGCCATAGCTGATCGTCCGCATGCGCGTAGCCGACACACCTTGCTGCGTTAACGCCTGCTTTGCAGCATTGGCACGGTACTCGCCCAACGTGAGGTTGTACTCGATCGAGCCCCGCTCATCACAGTGGCCCTCAATGGTAAATGTCATGTTGGGATGCTGCTGCAGGAATTTCGCGTTCCCCTGGATCGTCGCTTCCGACTCCATAGTGAGCTCGTAGCTGTCGTAGGCGTAGAAGATGTCCTTCATGTTTTGCTGGAACAATTGGGCATCACTCTCGGTCGTTGTCTTGCCAGTGGTTGGCGGAGGCGCCGGGTTGACCGTGACCCGGGCCGTGGCCTCCTGCGTGCCGGAATCGTTCTTCGCGACCAGCCGGTAGGTCGTCGACTCGGCGGGCGTGACCTTCGTCGAGCCGCTCAGATCCACCTTGCCGATGCCATCGATGCTGACGTCGGTGGCGAAGTCAGTCGACCAGGTCAGCGTGGTCGCTTGTCCTGCTGTGATGGTATTTGGGTTGGCCGTCAGCATCGCCTTGGGCGCGGGCGGCGGAGGTGCGGCCGGTGTCGGCGCCGGTGGCTGTTTTTTGTGACAAGCCGACACCAACAAAAGGAACGCAACCGCCAAAATAACTTTGAGCGAGAACAACTGACGTAATTTCAACTTCATCTCTCCATCGCGAGAGCACTCGCCTCAGTTCTTGCCATAGGCGGAAGGTGCTCCTTCCGTCCCCTATTCAAAACATTGGTTATTTGAAACTCCAGTTGGGTTGTGTGTTTTCCCCCTGATTCGTTAATTGCCGGACCTGGGTGCCGTCGGCCAGCATGCTCCAAATCTGCGTGCGCCCGCCACGGTTCGACTGAAACACGATGTGTCGTCCATCCGGTGACCACGACGGAAAATCGTTACGTCCGCCGTCGTGGGTCAATTGCACCCACTGCTTGCTCGCCACATCCAGGACGTAGATGTCGCTCGCGCCCGGCGCACCCGGGCCATAGTTCCGTATCCAAGCAAATGCAAGAAATTGTCCATTGGGAGACCAGGATGGCGACACCGCGTAGCCCTGGTCGGTCATGCGGACTACGTTTGTTCCATCCGATGACATGGTATAAATCTGCGGCAGCCCGGTACGGCCGCTGACCCACGCAATCTGCGCATTGGTCTTTGGATTCCACGTCGGCGAAACGTCGGGACCTCTGCTATTGGTGAGGCGGTGCAATTCGCCGCCCGTCACATCGACCGAGTAGATTTCTGCATCGCCCGAGCGCGAGGACGAGAACGCCAGTTGCTTTCCGTCGGAAGACCAGGCGGGTGAGAGATTCGCGCCCGCATAGCGTGGGAACGACACCTGCCGGTTTATTTCCAGCGAGTACATAAGAATTTGCCACTCCGCATTCGACACACTCGAAAATGCAACCCGCGAATTATCGGGCGACACGTGCGGCGAGAGCGCCATGGTCGAGACGCGCGTGAGCTGTTTCTGGTTGGCGCCATCGTAATCCATCTGCCAGATTTCCTTCGTGCTGCCGCGATTGCTGACGAAGTAAATTTTCGTTTCCGCAATACCCTGAACGCCGCCGCCCAGCCGGAAGATGATTTCATCAGCGAAGCGATGAGCGATAAGCCGGGCGTTGTCCTCGCTGGCAGTCTCGCGGTACTGCTTGCCGAGCACCTGCGGCGATTGCGTATTCTTCACATCGAACAGCCAACCCTGCACCGCCAGCGAACCGCCCTGCACCAGAGCGTTGCCGAACGCCAGCATGCTGGCATTTGGGGGAGGGCTACTCCATTGCCCGAGGTTCACTTCCTGCGGCGTACCAGGCTGCGCCAGAGGATAAAAACTCGGCGACACCATATCGAAAATGCCTGCAGCTTGCAGGTCATTCCACAAAGTGACACTGAACGCCGTGGTGAGCCGCTTGCTGTCAGCGTCGTTGGCTGCCGATTTGAAGTCCGGAACGGCGAGTCGCACTTTTTCAACGCCAAGTCCGGTGCCGGTGCGAATCCAATCCTGGGCTGTAAGGTGTCGAGTGGCCGAGCCCGCAAATATCAATAGGAACAGCAGTAAGAAAGTTCGTTTCATGCCAGTCCAGAATAATCCGCGCCAATCTCTCGCGACACGATGGCGCCGCTGCACAACTTGCTGGGTGCCCCGCTGTTGTCCCCATCTTTTTGGCGATAGGGTGGGAGCAGATCGTCACCGCTTGTAATCAAACCAGAACTCCACTGACACATAATTCCCGGAATATCCCGACGGCAGCGGACCGAACGTGTCGATGCGCTGCAAGGCTCGCACTGCCGACTGGTCCAACGATGGTATGCCGCTAGACTGCGCCACACGAATGTTCGACGGCTGTCCCGAGTGATTGATGTCAAAGTCGATATACACGCGCCGCGCTTCGGTAATGCGTGGATCGACTTCGTACTTCAGCCAGTTCTCCGAGACCTTACGCCGCACAATATCAACGTAGTACGCATAGCGGCTGCCAAAATCGCCCTGTCCTCCTTCGAATCCGAAGCCGCCCTTTGTGGCTCCCGAGGTAAATGAGCCATACGGACCGCTCACCGGCCCGCCTTGCCCGTACGGAACAACATTCTCGGGCTCGGTTTTGGCTACTTGCTTCGGAGGCTCCTTCTTCATGGTCGACGATTCCTGCTTGCCCTTCAGCTTTGCATCGCGGGCGGGAATGGGGATTGCCTTGGGCTCTTCCTTGGGTGGAGCCTGTGGCTCAGACTGAGACAGCCCCTTCGATTCGTTGGCAAGTAGGTTCTGCGTTTCGGGCTGGGCATTCGGCAATGGAATGCTGGTGACCAGGGTGGCGCTCATTGCGCCACCGCCACCCTCGGTGCCGCCCCAGTTGTTGCCACGCCGGAAGGGAATGAGATAGCCGAATAGCGCGAGCGCGAAAATCGCGAGGTGCAGACTAATCGAGCCGGCCCAGGAAATGCCGGAGGAGTGCTGCTCCGGAAAAATGTCAGCGTCGGCTGCCATTCTGCTCCAGCGGCTGAGTCACGATGCTGACGTTCGTAATGCCGGCCTGCTTCACGGCGTCCATCACAGTGGCGAAAGCCCCGAACGGCACGTCCTGATCCGCTCGAATGAAAATCGACTGCCCCTGCGGATCGCGAATTTTTTGGTGAATGCGCTGGCCAACCAGGTTGATGTTCACCGGGTCGTTGTTGAGAAACACCCTCTGCTGGCGATCGATGGTGATGACCAGGCGCTCTTCGGTGATCTCTTTCACCGTCTTCGTGTGCGGGACCTCGACCTCAATGGCCGACTGCAGCACCGGAGCTGTCACCATGAAAATGATGAGTAGCACCAACACCACATCCACCAGCGGCGTGACGTTGATGTCAGCAAGCGAGGTTTGTGTACGCCCCTGGGCGTTGGTAAAGGCCATCAGCGCCGCTCCACGCTCTCAGGCAGGCCACGGGCTGTATGGCTCTGCGCGCGCTCGACTTCGTTGATCAGCTCGAGTCCGAAGTCGTCCATGCGCGCGCCGAACTCGCGAATGTGCTGCGTAAACATGTTGTAGGCGATGACGGCCGGGATGGCTGCAAACAGCCCGGCAGCAGTAGTGACGAGCGCTTCCGAAATGCCGGGTGCAACCGCACGCAAAGTAGCGGCGCCAGCTGTACCCAGTCCATGAAAGGCGTCGATGATGCCCCAAACCGTACCGAACAACCCGATAAACGGCGTCACCGCGCCGGTTGTCGCCAGCCACGGCAGACGGCTCTCCAGGCGAGTTAGTTCTTCGGAAGCCGAAATCTGGATGGCACGCTGCAATGCGCCCACCCGTACATTAGGCGCCTGCTTGCGCAACTCGTTGTAGGCGCCGTCAAATACGGTAATCAGCGGGCTGGGCTTGAACTGCTCGGCCACGGCGGCAACGTCCTGCAAACGCTCCGACTTGCGAAACATCCGCATGAAGCGATTGCTCTGGGCCCGCGCTCGGCGAAAGGTTCCCCATTTGCTGAAGATGATCGCCCACGAAAACAGGCTGAATGCCAGAAGTATGACCAGAACCGTCTTGGCCACGAGTCCGCTGGACTCGATAAGGCCTGAGATTTCGCCGCCGATTGCGGAGGCGAGAAACCTGCTAGAAAACATCATCGATACGTATCTTCCTCGATTCCTGCTGCTGCCATTATAGGTGTTGGACGCAGCGCGCTTCAGTTTGGTGGTCGAGGTTCCTTGGGAGTAAATGCGCAGAAGCTGTCAGAGGGTGCCCCCATCCTGTCCCTTCCTTGGGACAACGGTGGACCTGAGTTTCTTGAGAACCTTGCGAACGTTGGACAAACGTCTGACAAATGGTCGACGGGTGTTGACCCGCTCCTACTACATTGAGATTTTCTTGCTGTCGAGACTCTTGACGTTTCCGTTCTTGATGCCCATGAACTCACAGGTCAGTTTTTGTTTCTTCGCATTAATGGTGACCTTCAAATAACCGAAACTGTTGCCTTTTTCCTGGTCGTCGTAGTAATGAACCCGGGCGGAGTCACCCTTTGGGAATTTGTACGACCCTGGCGTCACGGCAGGGAACGGCTTCTTGGCGGACGGCTCCTTCACCGCACTTCCATCACACGGCTTGAAGAGCTGTTCCAGCGGCGAATGGCCGCCACATCCTACGACCAGGCAAGGCATTATGGTTCCATCGGCAAATTTGTAGGTCAGGCGCTGGAAGAGATGAGCGTGTGCGGAAAAGATGGCATCAGGCCGCTTCCCGCTATCCTGGAAAGCCTGCTGTAATGCCTCCGCCAGGTAAGGCACGTTGTAATTGTTAGGCTTCGCGGGTTGGTGTTTCTTGGCGGCAGGCCCGCCCTTCGACTGGTCGCCGCGAATGTTGAAGTTGGCCGCGCCCGAATAGGGCGGATAGTGGACCGTCAACAACACAGCTTTCTTCTTTCCGTTAGGTTGCTTCATCGTTGCTGCGGCTTTGAGTTCGCTAACCAGCCACTTGTACTGCGGTCCCTCAATAAAGTTGGCGGTGGTGTACTGGCTCGGTTTGTCCAGGATGCCGCCATTAGCGATGTTCGAGTACAAGCCAATGATGTACGCATAGGGTGTGTCCAGGCTCCAGTAAATATACGGCTGGTTCATCTGCCGCCTGTTCTCGGGCCCGGTCGGTGGTTCTACCGTCTCAGCGCAAAAGAACTTGAAGAAATCTCTCAGCGCTTGGATCTTCTCCGAGTACTTGCCGTCATGATTGCCGGCGATTGCGAAGATCTTCCTGGGGAACCTCGCATAGGGAGCGAAGAGCTGGTTGTCCCAAAGCGCGTGCGAATACTTCTTAACCGGACCGCCTCCCTCCGCATCGCTGCCTGAGATGGTGTAGATCATGTCGCCCAGGTGATAGAAGAACGACAGGTCTTTGTCCGCCAAAATTGCAGCCGCGACGGCCTGGGTGTTGATCCCTGTCGTAGGATCGCCCGAGCAACCCACCATGGCGAAGGTCATCTTGCCCGAAGAGAGGATGCGCTGGTTCTCATCTGGATCAACGGAGCTGAACTCGAACGCTCTCTGGTTCGCGGGGGGATGCTTTACCTGAGTGATGTCAGTCCAAACGCCATGTTCCGCGCACTTGGTGGGGTCGCTTGGCTTGCCCCCTTTGTTACCGCTCTTCTTCTCAGCTTTCTTGGAGACGGCGCTCGCAGGGGTGTTCGGGGACGCTGGTTTTTTGCTGCCCTTCGCGGATTTGCCCTTCTTGTGAGACTTGTCTTTGTGCGAGTTCTTGCTGGACTTGCCTTTTGCAGCTTTTCCCTTCGCCATCTCTCACCCGTCCTCGGTCGCCCCACTTTGACCGGAGCAATCCTGCGGGACATTGTGTTTCGAATTGGCGGATTGTCAATGGCCGTTAAGTGTGTTGTCGGCCAGAGCGAAAAGCTGCTGCCCGGGGTGGCCCACATTTGGCTAATGTGGGCGAAGCGACGCCCGTAATCCTACCCACCAACTTTCCTGCTACACTTCGGGTTACTTCGAGTGCCTACATTTTGCCTGTCTTCGGCAATATGGAGGGTCGAGCCGGGAACGCACTGTGCTGCTGGAACTGCGGGTAGAGAACTACGCGGTCATCGACAATGTCGCCGTGGAGTTTGCTCCCGGCCTGAACCTCCTCACCGGCGAAACCGGAGCCGGAAAATCCATCCTCATCGACGCCCTGGCCCTTCTCCTGGGCGACAAAGCCTCCGCCGACACGGTGCGTCATGGCACCGAGAAGGCCGTCGTGTCCGCAGTGTTCGAGTCCGAATCGAAGGCGCTCGATGCCGTGTTGGAAGAAAACGGTCTCAATGCCGACGAAGCGCAGCTGATTCTTCGCCGCGAGATTGCGACCGGCGGAAAAGGTCGCGTTTTCATTAACAATCAGCCGGCAACGGTGGCTGTGTTGCGCCAGCTCGCCCCCCACCTGGCGGTAATTCACGCCCAGAATGAGGCCGTGCTGTCGTTCGACGCAGACTCTCGCCTCGCTCTGCTGGATGGCTTCGCGGGCTCCGAGCTCGCGCCGGTTAGCCAGGCTTTCGCTGCCTGGAATAGCATCCGTACTCGCATCGCCGATCTCGAACGCGACGAGCAGGACCGCATACGGCTGCTCGATCTCTGGAATTTTCAGCGCAAGGAAATCTCCAGCGCGAACCTCCATGCCGGGGAAGACTCCAAGCTGGAAGGCGAAAAGCGAGTGCTGGTGAACTCCGAGCGCATTTTGTCCGCAGCGATGGCTGCCTACGATGCGCTCTACGAAGGAAACGTGTCGGCCTCTTCGCTGATTCGAGCCGCCTCTCGCCAGCTCGAAGAGCTTGCCCGTATCGAGGAAAAGTTTCGCGAGTCGCTCACCCAGCTCGAATCCGCTCGCATCAGTGTCGAGGATGTCGGCCAGATGCTGCGCGATTATGCCGAAGACGTCGAAGCGTCGCCCGATCGCTTGGCGGAGGTAGAAGATCGCCTTGCGGCTCTCGATCGCCTGAAGCGCAAGTACGGGCCGTCGCTCGAGGAGGTGATCGCCACGGGTGCCGAACTCGAAGGCAAGCTCAACGAGATGGAGAATGAGGACGAAGTGCTGCGTAAGTTGCGCCTTGATCTGGCTCGGGCAGCCGAGCACTATCTGCAAGCGGCCCGCTGTCTCTCTCGCCTGCGTTACGAAGCGGCAGGCAAGCTGGAGAAGCAAGTCGAAAGCGGAGTCAACGAACTCGCCATGAAAGCGCGCTTCAAGGTCGAAGTCAGCGGATCGGACGAGGAAGGGAACTGGGCGGCGAGGGGCTTCGATGCCGTGCAATACCTGATTTCCGCCAATCCGGGCGAGCCGCTGGGACCGGTGGAGGAGATCGCGTCCGGCGGCGAGCTGTCGCGCGTCATGCTGGCCCTGAAGACTACCATCGAGGCAGGAATTCCTGCTGGCAGACGTTCGCGCTCCACGAAAGAGACCCAGCGGACTCTTGTCTTCGACGAAATCGATGCCGGCATCGGCGGACGAGCCGCGGAGGCCGTAGGCAAGAAGCTGAAGCAACTGGCTGGCACCAAACAGGTGCTGTGTATCACGCATCTCCCGCAGATCGCATCCTTCGCGGATCACCACTTCCTGATTGAAAAGAATGAGTCAGGCGGTCGTAGCAAAACCTCAGTACGCCTGCTCGACCCGCACGAGCGTACAAAGGAACTCGCGCGCATGATTAGCGGCGCCAAGCTTACCGACACCTCCATCAAACACGCCGAGCAAATGCTGAAGGCGAACCGATAGCGGTTCGCCTGTCTTTGCCGCGCTCCATTCAACTCCCAAAACACGCATCCAACTGCTAAATGGCGCAGTTTCTTGACCATAGGTTGGTGACTTCTGCACTGGTACAATAGAGTAACCGTGGGGAAATGCGAGTTTAGTCGCGTATCCAACTACAGAGACTCCATGACTCAAAGCGACGCCAAGACCCTCCTTTTACTTAAGCCGCGTGGTTTCTGCGCCGGTGTGGTCCGCGCCATCGACATTGTCCGGATCGCACTGGAAACCTTCGGGGCTCCGATCTATGTCCGCAAGGAAATCGTCCATAACCGCTACGTAGTGGACGAGTTAACCGCCAAAGGTGCGATTTTTGTCGATAGCGTCGAAGAGGTGCCGGAGGGCGAGCGCGTCATTTACAGCGCCCACGGGGTGGCTCCTGAGGTTCGCGAGGCGAGCAAGGCCCGCAATCTGAGGGTCATCGATGCAACCTGCCCGCTGGTCACCAAGGTCCACGTAGAGGCCGTCAAGTTCGCGCGTGAAGGCTACTCGCTGATTCTGATCGGACACCATGACCATGACGAGGTGATCGGAACGCTTGGCGAAGCCCCCCTCGTGACTCAGGTGGTTGATTCCCCTGAAGACATCGAAAATCTGAACGTTCCAGATCCCAACCGGGTCGCGTATCTTACCCAGACCACTTTGAGTCTCGACGAGACCACGCACGTCATTGCCGCGTTGCGCAAGACGTTCCCCAACATCAAGGGCCCGCACGCGCAGGACATCTGCTATGCCACCGAGAATCGCCAGACCGCGGTAAAGGAAGTCGCCGACGAGTGCGATCTGCTGCTGGTCGTAGGGTCGGACAACAGCTCCAATTCCAACCGGCTGGTAGAAGTGGCGCGCAACATGGCCACGAATTCTTACTTGATCGAGAACTACCTCTCCATTAAACCCGAGTGGCTGGAAGGCGTGAAGACGGTTGCCCTGACAGCGGGCGCGTCCGCGCCTGAGATCCTGGTGCAGGAAGCGGCGACCTACCTCGAAGCGCAAGGATTCACCAACCTTCAGGAAATTGAGGTGATGCCGGAGAACGTCCGTTTCGGCCTGCCTCCGGAAATCGTAGAAGCAATCGGGGCCGCGCCGGCCCTGACGGAGTAAATACAAAAGAATGGCAGAAGCGTTTCCCCCCAACGCTGGAGATATGCGATTCGGCAAACTCGACGACGTAAAAGCCCGGGTCGCAGCCGCGGTCGACGCCTCTCGCAAATACCTGTTCTCGTTGCAGTCTCCCGAGGATGGCTATTGGTCTGGCGAACTCGGCGCAGACACCACCCTGGAATCCGACTACGTTCTGCTGCATCGGCTTTTGGGTACCGAAGACCCCATGCGCACCCAGAAGTGCGCCAACGAAATCCTCTCGCATCAGAACGCGGACGGCGGCTGGCCCATCTTTAACGGCGGCCCGTCGAACATTAGCGCCTCGGTGAAGGCTTATTTCGCGCTGAAAATGGCAGGCTACAGCCCCGATCATGGGGCGCTTGCCAAGGCCCGCGAGCGCATTCTCGCCATGGGCGGGGTTACCGAAGTCAACACCTTTACCAAAATTTATCTCTGCTTCCTTGGTCAATACGATTACGATTCCGTTCCCGCAATTCCGCCCGAGTTGGTGCTGTTTCCCAACTGGTTCTGGTTCAACATCTACGAGATTTCTTCGTGGTCACGCGCTATCTTGGTGCCGCTTTCGATTGCTTACGCCAAAAAGCCGTTCAAGAAGATTCCCGACGGGCAAGGAATTGACGAGTTGTTCGTTGGCGGCCGCAGCAAAGCTAACCTCCGCCTGAAGTGGGCCAAGAAGCTGATCAGCTGGCGGAACTTCTTCCTGGTTCTCGATCGCATGGTGCACTTGGCCGAGAAAGTCCACATTCGGCCGCTGCGTTCGCGGGCCATTAAGAAAGCCGAGCAGTGGATGCTCGAGCGCCTGGAAATGAGCGACGGCCTGGGCGCCATTTATCCCGGCATCATGAACTCAATCATCGCTCTGCGCTGTCTCGGCTACTCGCTCGATGACCCACAGGTCATCCGGGCCATGGACGAGTTCGAAAAGCTCGGCATCGAGGAAGAGACTACGTTCCGTATGCAGCCTTGCATGTCTCCGGTTTGGGACACGGCCTACGCGATCTTCGCCTTGGCCGAGAGCGGCGTGGCTGCAACCGACCAGCGCCTGGTGCAACCTGCAGAGTGGATGCTGCGTAAGCAGGTCACGCGCCGGGGCGACTGGTGCGTAAAGAACCGGAAGGCTGCACCGGCTGGTTGGTACTTCGAGTTCAACAATGAGTTTTACCCCGATGTTGATGATTCTGCGATGGTTCTGCTTGCGTTGAGCAAGGTCAAAACCTCCAACGAGAGCTATCACGACAAATCTGTGCAGCGTGCCATTGACTGGATCCTCTCGATGCAATGCAAGAACGGTGGGTGGGCCTCTTTCGACAAAGACAACGACCGCATGGTGTTCCAGTACATCCCCTTCGCCGATCACAACGCCATGCTTGATCCGGCGACTGTCGACATTACCGGCCGTGTGCTGGAGTGCCTGGCGATGTACGGCTACTCCATGAAGGACGAGCCGGTGCGGCGCGCCGTCGAGTTCCTCAAGCGCGAGCAGGAACCGGATGGTTCTTGGTTTGGCCGCTGGGGTGTCAACTATATCTACGGCACTATGCTTGTCTTGCGGGGACTGGAAGCGACTGGCATGGACCATCATGAGCCTTGCATTCAGCAAGCTGCCGAGTGGCTGCGCATGATGCAGAATCCCGACGGGGGATGGGGCGAGACTTGTGGCTCCTACGACGACCCGAACACGAAGGGCGTCGGTCCGAGCACGGCATCGCAAACCGCATGGGCCGTGATGGGACTCTTGGCAGCGAATGACACGCGCAGCGACTCGCTGCAACGCGGCATCGCCTACCTGCTGAAGACGCAGCGCCGCGATGGTTCTTGGGATGAACAGTGGTACACCGGCACCGGCTTCCCGCGGGTGTTCTACCTGATGTACTACATGTACCGCCAGTACTTCCCACTGATCGCGCTTACGGCCTACGCCAAAGCCTCGGCGGCGTCGCAGGAAGAGCAGCTGCGGGCCGCGCGCGTCGCACGGCGTAGCCATTAGTTCGGCCCGAAGCTTGCCGTAATTCGTGAATGGAATGAGATGCTTTGTCACAGGCGCCACCGGCTTCCTGGGAAGCCACGTGGCGCGGCTACTGCTTGCGCAGGGCGCGGAATTGCGCCTTCTGGTTCGCGCCGGCAGCCGCCTGGAAAATGTCGCCGACTTACCGGCAGAGCGCGCTGTAGGCGATCTGCGCGACCTGGAATCGCTGAAGCGCGGCATGGCGGGCTGCGAAGCAGCCTTCCATGTCGCCGCCGACTACCGTCTTTGGGCGGTCAACGGAAAGGAACTGTACGATTCGAATGTTGATGGGACCCGGAATATCTTGCAGGCCGCGAGAGAATCGGGTGTTGGCAGGGTTGTCTATACCAGCAGCGTTGCCACCATGGGCTTCGGCAACAATGGCAAGGTGACGGACGAAAACACGCCGGTTGCGTTAGGCGACATGATCGGGGATTACAAACGCAGCAAGTTCCTCGCCGAGCAGCTGGTGATCGCCGCCGCCAGAGGCGGTCAAGATGTGGTGGTCGTGAATCCCACAACGCCAATTGGAGAGCGTGATATCAAGCCAACTCCGACCGGCCGCATCGTTGTGGATTTCCTGAACCGCAAGTTTCCTGCCTACCTCGACACCGGGCTCAATCTGGTCGATGTTCGTGACTGTGCTGCTGGGCATCTGGTGGCGATGGAGAAAGCACTACCGGGTGAGCGCTACATTCTCGGTGGAGAGAACTTGACGCTCAAGCAGATTCTCGACAAGCTGGCGGCGATTACCGGTTTGCCCTCACCGGATATCCGGTTGCCGTACGCAGTCGCGTACGCCACCGGCGTAGTCGATACTCTGATTACCGGCGCGATTCGCAAGCGCGAACCGCGTGTGACCTTGGATTCGGTGAAGATGGGGCGCAAGAAGATGTTTGTCACCAGCGCCAAGGCCGAACGCGATCTGGGATGGAATGCCGGCCCCGTCGATGGAGCTTTGCGCCGCGCCGTGGAATGGTTTCGAGCGAACGGCTATGCCCCGTAAGAGCGTCGCCATCGTGGCGGCGATGCGCATGGAGTTGGCTCCCTTGTTCAGGGGGTTCCGCCCGCAGCAAGCGGACGGAATTGAGTTCTTTGAAATGGATGACGCAGTGGTTGCAGTTGGAGGAGTCGGACGCGCAGCGGCCACACGAGCAACGGAAACAGTCATAGCGAAATTTGAGCCCGCGAAAATTGTTTCAGCCGGGCTGGTTGGCGCGGTGACTGAGAAGCTGAAGGTCGGTGACGTCGTGCACGCGCGGGAAGTCATCGACGCCGATTCTGGAACGCGCTTCGTCTCGGCTGAAGCTGCGGGCGACGGCGTACTCGTGACCGCGTCGTCGGTTAGCGGGCCGGCTGAGAAACGCAGGCTGGCGCAACGCTGGAACGCCGACATTCTCGACATGGAGGGTGCCGCGGTTGCCGCGCAGGCGCAACGCAGCGGGATTGCATTTTCGGCGGTGAAAGCCGTGTCAGATGAATTGGATTTTGTCATGCCTCCGCTCGGCAAGTTCGTGAACGATGAGGGCAGGTTTGAGACGCTGCGTTTTTTGGCCTACGTGGCGGTTCGGCCGAAATGGTGGAAGGATGTGCGTGAGCTGAGCGCGAACAGCCGCAAGGCGACAGCGAACCTGTGTTCAGCGCTGGGACATCTAATTGGTTAGGGGTCGATTCTGTTGAGGTGAAAGCACCGACCTTGAGCCGGTGAATAAGGTGTTCTACAAAGAAGGGGCTTTAACCCTGGACGCGGACAGCGAATCCTGAATGTCGATAGCTACACAATACGGTGGGACTCTGGGCGAAGGCGCCTTGCCATTGACCATGCGGGCTGCCGTCTATCGCGGCGTCAATGACGTTCGATTGGAAGAAGTCCCCGTTCCGGAAATCGGCTCGAGCGAGCTTCTCGTCCGTGTTCACACCTGCGGCATCTGCGGGACTGATCTCAAAAAGATCGCCACCGGCTCTCATTCCGCCCCGCGCATCTTCGGCCATGAGACGACTGGCGTCGTTGTCGCAACTGGCAGAGACGTCGCGCAATTTAAGCCCGGCGATCGGGTTATGGTGTTTCACCATATCCCTTGCGGCCAGTGTTACTACTGCCGGCACAAGGTTTTCGCGCAGTGCCCAACCTACAAGAAAGTCGGAGCGACCGCAGGCTATGAGCCCAGTGGCGGCGGTTTCGCCGAGTACGTTCGTGTCATGGACTGGATCGTCAGCCGCCGCGGCGTGGTCCAAATTCCTGACGGCGTTTCGTTCGAGCAGGCATCATTCATCGAACCGGTGAACACCTGCATGAAAGGCATCGAGACATTGCGCCTGGCTCCGGGCGAGACCGTCCTGGTCATCGGACAGGGCCCGATTGGGATTATCTTGTCGGTACTGGCGCAAAGGTGTGGGGTAAGGGTTATTACTTCCGATTTGTTTCCCCAAAGGCTTACAATTGCCAAGACGTTTGGATTAAGCGAGAACATCGACGCTTCGACCTCCGACACCGTCGCCACAATTCAGCATCTGACGGCAGGCCGTGGGGCAGACGCCGTCATTCTGGCCGTCGCTGGCAACGGCCTGATTCGTCCCGCCATGGAAGCAACCCGTCCGGGCGGTCGCATCCTGCTTTTTGCGCAGACGCAGCATGGAGAGGCAACCATCGATCCGGCCAGCATTTGCGTGGATGAAAAGAGTCTCTTGGGTTCATACAGCGCCTCGGTTGATTTGCAGGAGGAGTCAGCGCGATTCGTACTGGGCCGTGAAATGGATTTGGAACGGCTCATCAGTCATCGCTTCGCGCTGCATGACTCCATTGAAGCGTTGCAATTAGCTGCTCATCCCAAGCCCGACTCGATGAAGGTGGTTATTCAGCCGGGCAGCGTATGGAAGGATTCGTAGAGTGAACGGACATATGACAGCGGCGGTCCTCTATGGCAAGGAGGACGTCAAGATCGAGCAAGTTCCCATCCCCACGCTCGACGAAGGGGAAGTGCTTGTCAAGGTGCAGGTAGCGCTGACCTGCGGCACGGATTTAAAGGTGTACCAGCGCGGATATCATGCACGTATGATCGTGCCTCCTGCCCTGTTCGGCCACGAATTGGCAGGTGTTATCCAAGAGGTGGGCCCAAATACTAAGGGATTCAAGAAAGGAATGCGCGTGGTGGCGCTGAACTCAGCGCCCTGCGGCATGTGTTTCTACTGCTCCAAGCACCAGGAAAACCTGTGCGAAGATTTGCTCTTCAATAACGGCGCGTATGCCGAATATATCCATGTTCCTCGGCGCATCGTTGAGACCAACATGCTGGCCATCCCCAAGCATGTGACCTATGAGGAAGCGGCCATGACCGAGCCACTTGCCTGCGTGCTCCGCGGCCTTCATGAAACCAAAATGGAGATTGGTGACTCTGTCGCCGTCATCGGTGCCGGCCCCATTGGACTCATGTTTATCCAGGTAGCCAAGCTCTCCGGATGCAACGTTATTGCCGTGGTCAAGCGTGACTCGCAGGTGCAAGCGGCCTTGCGCGCAGGAGCTGATCACGCCATCCTAATCGACAAAGTCGACGATCCGGTGAAGGCCGTCCGCAAGCTCACAATGGACGCACGCGGTTGCGATATCGTCATCGAAGCCGTCGGTCGTCCGCAGGCATGGGAATGGTCCATCGACATGGTGCGCAAGGGCGGGGTCGTCAATTTTTTTGGCGGATGTGCCAGCGGAACCAAGGTCTCTCTCGACACCCAACGCCTGCATTACAACGAACTCACACTCAAGGCGACGTTCCATCACACTCCGGAAACCGTCCGTAAGGCCTTTGCGCTGATTGCCGAGAAGAAAATCAAGGCCACCGATTACATCACCGGAGAGGCGCCGCTGTCGCGCCTGCAGCAGGTGCTGCGGCACATGTTGAATCGCAACGGCGATATCAAGACCGCAATTATTCCGGGGCAGTGAGGTAGAGCTGGCTTTTAGGCCAGCGCCCAAGTCGCTTATTTTTAAACGGCGGGCTTTAGTCCCCGAGGAAACCCGCCACCCTGACCTGCATGTCATCCACTTCCGCCGACAACCGCACACTTGCCTCGCAGCCGGGCGCTACCAGACCCGGCTGGAGCATGCTTCCGCCGGAATATGCGATTCCGCCCGCTGCTCCGCCGCTCGCTGAAGCTCAAAAGTATTGCGAAAAGCTGGCGACTGCGCATTACGAAAACTTTCCCGTCGTCACCTGGTTTCTCCCCAAGCAGCTGCACCAGCACTTCTACAACGTGTACGCCTACTGCCGCATCTCCGACGACCTCGGTGATGAAGTCGGCGACAAACAACAGTCGCTTTTGCTGCTCGATCAGTGGGAATCAGAACTCACACGCTGCTACGAGGGCGAGCCTCGTCATCCTGTGTTCGTGGCTCTGCGTGAAACCGTGCAGCAATTCGGCATCCCGCGCCACGAATTCTCCGATCTGTTGCAAGCCTTTCGTCAGGACCAGATCGTCACCCGTTATCCGCGATTCTCCGACCTGCTGGGCTACTGCCAATACTCCGCAAATCCCGTAGGACACCTCGTGCTGCACCTTTGCGGCTACAACGACGCCGAGCGCCAGAAGCTATCGGACTTCACCTGCACGGCACTCCAGCTCGCGAATTTCTGGCAGGACGTCGCCCTCGACTTCGACAAGGGCCGCATCTACCTGCCGCTCGAAGACTTCGCCCGCTTCGGCGTCAACGAGCAGAACCTGGCTGACAAGCGCGCCACTCCGCAGTTCCTGGCCATGATGAAATTCGAAGTGGAGCGAGCGCGCGAGTGGTTCCATCGCGGCCTGCCTCTGGCCAAAAAGGTCGATCACCGCCTCGCACTCGACATCGAACTCTTCAGCCGCGGCGGCCTCGCCATCCTGCAGGCCATCGAACGGCAGAACTTCGACGTGCTGAAATCCAGACCCGTCATCTCCAAGCGGCGTAAAGTCCTGCTGCTGGCCCGCGCCGCCCTGGGACGCCTGCTGTGAGCGAGCACCCGCTGCAATTGCGGGCTGCCTACGGCGTCTGCCGACACATTGCGCGAAGCGCGGCCAAGAACTTCTACTACGGTTTCCTGGTTCTCCCCGCACGCAAGCGTAATGCGCTCTCGGCCGTCTACGCCTTCATGCGTCAAGCCGATGACATCTCCGATGACCCCTCGATACCCGCCGACCAGCGTCGCGAAAAACTGGCAGCTTGGATGCAAGGCCTTCGCCGCGTCGTCACCGGCGAGCGCACCGACGATCCCGTCTTCATGGCCCTTGCCGATACCCAGAAGAACTTCAACATCCCGATCGAGCTGCTGGAAAAGCTTGTCCGTGGCACCGCTATGGACTTGCCCGATTCGGCCGCCTGCGAAAAGGGCATCCGCCTGCACTACGACACCTTCGAGCAGCTTTATGATTACTGTTACCACGTCGCCGCGGTCGTCGGGCTGGTCTGCATTCGCATCTTCGGCTATCGTGATCCCCGCGCCGAAAAACTCGCCGAACAGACCGGCGTAGCCTTTCAGCTCACCAATATCATTCGCGATGTGAAGGAAGACAGCGATCTCGGACGGGTCTACTTACCGACCGAGGACCTCAACCGTTTCGGTGTCGAGGTGAAAGCCCTGACGAACGGAAATGCAGCTGCACGGTTTCGTCCCATACTGGAGTTCGAAGCCGCGCGCGCGCGTGAGCTCTACGGCGCCGCCGACGAGCTGCTACCGCTGATCGACGACGACAGCCAGCCTGCCCTGTGGACCATGGTCACCGTGTACCGCCGCCTCCTCGACCGCATCGCGCAGCGCGGCTATGATGTCTTCTCCTCACGCGTGCAACTCAGCACGGCGGAAAAACTAAGCATCCTGGCAAAAGGATTTCTTCGCCGCCTCACATGATCGTCGTTCCCCAACAGAGCCCCACCGTCGCCATCATCGGCGGCGGCCTCGCCGGCCTTTCCGCCGCTTGTGCCCTGGCCGACGCCGGCTACCACGTCGAACTGTTTGAGCGGCGCCCCTATCTCGGAGGCCGAGCCTCTTCCTACGAACTCCCCGCCACCGGCGAAGTCGTGGACAACTGCCAGCATGTCCTGCTCGGCTGCTGCACCAACCTCATCGACTTCTACAAACGCCTCGGCGTGGAAAGCCAGATCCGCTGGTACGACGAGATCACATTCATTCTGCCGGGCGGCAAATCCTCAGTCCTCAAACCGGGCACGTTTCCGGCTCCGTTTCACTCCACCGCTTCATTCCTGGCATCGTCGGTGCTCGATCTGAAAGACAAGCTTGCAATCTCACGCGCCCTTCTCGCGCTCATGCCCACGCTTCCGCCCGACAGCAACGAAGATTTTCTCTCCTGGCTGCGACGCCATGGCCAAACCAAGCAAGCCATCGAGCGCTTCTGGGCTCCGGTGCTCATCAGCGCCCTCAATGACGATCTCGACTGCGTCTCGCTACGCTACGCCGCGCTCGTCTTCCGCGACTCGTTCCTAAAATCCGCAGAGGCCGGTCGCATGGGCCTTCCCTCCGTCCCGTTGTCGCAGCTCTATGGAGTTGCCGCCTCCTACATTGAGGCGCGTAGCGGCAAGGTGTACTACCGTGCCTCGGTTGACTCGATTAGCGGTAAAGAAGAAGGCATTCAGCTTTCCGTCGGCGGCGAGCAATTCCACTTCGACTTCGTCGTCTTGGCCGCGTCATTTTCCACCATAGAAAAGCTCCTGCCCGACACGGCTGAATTCGGTCCCTTGCACCGCCAAGCGGCGCACTTCACCCCGGTGCCGATCACCGGTATCCACCTCTGGTTCGACCGCGAAATCACGCCCCTGGAGCATGCTGTGCTCCTCGAGCGCTCTATCCAGTGGATGTTCCAGAAATCAAAAATCCTGCGCACCCGTCGCCAATCCGCCGACAACGGCAGCTATTTGGAACTCGTCGTGAGCGCTTCGAAAGCTCTGATGGACAAGCCGCGTCAGGAGATCATCGACCTTGCCCTCCGCGAACTCGCCGAATTCTTTCCCGCGGCCCGCCAGGCGAAACTAACGAAGGCGACCGTCGTGAAAGAAGTCCACGCGACGTTTTCCCCTGCACCTGGCAGCGACATTTACCGCGCCGGTCATACCACACCTTTGCCCCGCCTCCTTCTCGCTGGAGACTGGACCTCAACCGGCTGGCCCGCCACCATGGAAGGTGCCGTCCGCAGTGGCTACGCTGCCGCCGAAGCCCTTGCCGCAGCGAAAGGTGCAGCGTCGAAGTTCCTCGTCCCCGACCTCCCCGCCCGTGGCCTCATGCGGTTCTTCGGATAAGCACTGCTGACCTCCGCACCCCACACAATCAAATTACTAATTACCTTTCCCTCTGTGTTCTCAGTGTTCGCTGTGGTGAATCCCTTGTTACAACAAGCCGGGAGCGAAGACGGCGTTTCTCACCCGAACAGCGCCATCTGCACATCCTCGGCCCGATACTCTGAGGAAACCGCCTTCCGGTCCACTACGTCTCTCTTAATCCCATGTTTCTTGCGAAGCGCCGCCATTAACTCCGACAACCGCTTCGCATACGCTTTGCTCACAAATGCCCGCTCGGCGAATCGTTTACGATATTCGGGCACCAAGTGCGGAAACTCCTTTTCCAGAAACGGTAGAAACACACTCGCCGAACACGGCTTCAAAAATAACGCATTGGCATAGATATATTTCCCGCCTGCTTCCTTCGTCGCCCTCACCAACTTCTCCAAAGCCGCCGGCGAATCGGTAATCCCTGGCAGCACGGGAGCGCATATCACGCCCGCATTTAGCCCCGCCTGGGTTAGCGTCGTTACCGCATTCAGTCGCAGGTCCGGCCGTGGCGCTCGCGGCTCCAGAATTCGCGCCAGTTTCGCGTTCAGCGTTGTGATAGTCAGGTTTACGAACAGGGAATTGTGCTTCGCCACCTCGCGCAGCATATCGATGTCGCGCACCACCATGTCGGACTTGGTGACAATGCCAACATCCAGCCCGCGATGTTGCGCCATCTCCTGCAAAATGCTGCGCGTAATCTCGAAACGCCGCTCCGCCGGCTGATACGGATCGGTTGCTGTTCCTATCGCGATTTCCTCGCCGGGCTTGACCTTACCCAATTCCTGCCGCAAGAGCCATGCGGTCTGTTGCTTCACATAGATCTTGCGCTCAAAATCCACGCCATCGCGCATCTCCATGAACTCGTGCGTGTAGCGGGCATAACAGTATTTGCAGGCAAACTCGCAACCACGATACGGATTGATCGTCCATGTAAACGGTAGCTTGCGCTTTGAGACGCAGCGGTTCAGAAGGCTTCGCGCCGGCAGGGTGAAGTACTCGACATCATGTCCCTGCCGAAGCGACTCCCCCGCCGCTGCCAGCCTTGCGATGCCGCTTAGTGAGGGGGCCGCTGGCGGGCCCCCGGCAAAACGCTGCGGTTGCGCTTCGTGGAGTGAGGATTCTTCGATGTGGATCAGTAAGGCGGACATTGCGCACCTATGTTTCGCTTTTTGTTCGCCTAAGATAGCGCGGAAGCATATCCCTGTCAAGAGGCATCCGGATAGGAGCCGGGGAATTGCGAAACTGCCCTAATAACTGTTTGGTACACATTGGTTGGGCCGTGTCGCTAACCCAAACGTAGACGTTGACGGATGCTTGAGCGCAATTCGGTGTCGGCGTAGCTCAAGTGATCGAGGACGGGAGCGTTACCGGTAACAGGCTTGGGAACGTAAGCGGCATCGGCGTGCGGGCGCTCGCGTGCACCCTAAGTGCGACGAAACAGTTCCATGTGAACCGGATGGTCATCTATGACCAAACTGGCGCCGAGTACGTCTTTACCCTCAATTCTTACGTCCAGCCCTATTCCGGGTGATGGGAATGACTCTTGTGTAGCACTCGCACTAGCTTCCAGCCAACTCGAAATCTCATGAACCGAGGTTGATCTTTCATTCCTTGCTGGCCGCTCCAGCGCGTCGATGCTGCAGCTTCTAATGAGCTTCGGCCAGAGTTTGCGCAGTGTATCCGCATTGTCAAAAAAGTCAGTACCCACAATACTGCCTGCGATACTGAAAACAGCGCCGTTGCAGTCAGACGGTGCCGGAAGCTTCTCTTCCAGTTCTCTCAATTTCAGGTCGTAATTGCGATATACATCCTGCATCGCATCTGAGGAAGAAGGTGAACCCATGGCGCCCAGCTTCCGCGACACCTCGCCCCAAACTTCCTTCTGGTCAGACATCGGTACACCTGCAGAGCGATAGCTTTGTGAAGCCTGCCTCGTCATCATGGCTCGAAGAGCATAGTGCGACGAGGTGCGCGCGCTCGAAAATGCTGAGCTGCTGTACCCCCAACGACCACGTTCGACGCACGTCACCGGAAGCGCCATCTCAGCGCGCGGAGGAACCATGATGCTAGAGTTCATCACCCTATTCTGTTTGCAACCGACGAGTTGTTCACCCGCCATCAGGAACACCATTTGCGTTGATCGATTGATGATCTTGATGCGGGACACCTGCCCGGCTTCTGTAGATTCCACCACTTCAATCCAGTGGGCCTCGAGTGCTTCGTCCAGCGTGCTGTAGGTTAGAGGGTCACCAGCGGGCCAGCGCAAATGAAAGACTTCCACTGAACCGCATTGCTGGTGGCCGATGACTTCGACGTGGTTCAATGTGTCGAGCAAGGCAAACGTTTGGAAAGGCATTCAGCCTCCTTTTTTAGCTGCTCACGGGAGCGGTCCTCGTTGTGTTAAAACGACTGCCGTCAGTACTTCTCAATCCATTTCTGCCGAACAAGATGAAATGGCGAAATTGGCTGCCGCTAGCGTGGGTGAATTGGATGTCAAAAGTGTACAGGGCGTTGCAGTTTACTCTATGACAGGGAGTTTGCGGCCACAAAACTACCATTCCGTCGTTGACGATAACAGCCGTGGCTGTCAGCTTGGGCCGCTGGCCCGCGACTGTATGAAAATTGTTTCGATACCACGATGCGAAAGTCGGTATCGCCTTGGTGCCGCTTGGAGCGATTGCACTCTGAGCAGAGAACCTGCAGGTTGCTGCTGTGTGTGCGCTGAGGGCGCGCACACGCGATGTCCAACTCGAACGCGCGCGGTGATGTCTGCTTCTCCGAGCGGAGTGCGAACGAAATCGAGGGCGTGCGGGCGCTCAGCCTGGGCGTGGAACCGTGCGCGTTCGCGAGCGGATAATCGCTAGCGAGTAAGTGCGGATGGCC
>DASRAA010000243.1:0-6136 GCA_035638375.1 Binatia bacterium
TCGCCCAACCTAAGAAAATTACGACTACTGCGAAGGTGTCGGATAATCCATGTGCCAGGATGCAGGCCCACAGATTGCGTCCTGTGAAAAGGTATAGACCACCCAGCACCAGGCCGCTGAAGGTGGAGTCGGCGATGCCGACTGGCCCTTTATAAAAGTGTCCTAAACCGAAAAGTAACGCCACGTACACAACGGCTGCGACATACGCCGAACGAGAACTTCCACCCACGTCGGCGCTCCGCGTCAGCAGGTAGCCACGATAGCCAGTCTCCTCACCGAAAGCGGCGAAGCTCCAGACAATCAAGAGTGATAAAAGCGCGTGTCTCCAATCAAGGGCTGACGACTTGAGTACGGATGAGACGTGCTCTGGAGTGTGCCAGATATGTGAAGCGAGCGGCTCAATCACGAAGGCACCTCCCATTTGCCGCACTGCGGCAGCCACGGCGGCGAAGAGCCACGTCTTCGGCCATGACTGCGGCCGCTCGAACCCTGCCATTCTCCACGGCCATCCGCGGATCCAGCCTGAGATCCAGTACAGCGCAAACAGAATCGGCACTTCGTTCGGAACCCGGTGGAACACGTTGTGACCGATTACTAAGAAAGAGCCGACGACAAGCTCGCAAAGCGACGTGGCGCGATCACGAAAACTGAGCGGAGCTTTTGGTGAGGAACGCACTGGATTTGCTGCGGCCACGGCGGAATTTCCTTCCCCGATTGGGTTCCCTATACCCAAGTACCACCTACTCCTACAATACGGTAGGACTGCTCAGCGAACAGCATTACCAAGCTGGCTACGTTCCGGCCGTCGAGTGGCCGTCATTGTATTCTCGGCCTTATCAGCCGGATCCCTTGCATCTGCATAGCAATTCAAATGGGGCGACCATCAGCCACACGAAAAATCGAATGTGTTCTACGAATGTCCACGACTGCAGAACCAATGGTCTTCCTTCTGGGCGGAGCAGCCGCAGAGCGGGCAGCGGATACGTGGGCCGGAATCGTGGCTCTTCTCATCCTCAAGCTCGCGATCCAAAACGGTGGATTTCACGGCTTCATTCATGAGACTGATGTTCTCCTCAGACAAAGAGACGATTCTGAACCTCTGCGATTTCCACGGGGTGCGAACACTGCTCGTCATCATTCCCGACATGATTGATCCGGGTGCTCACGGGATAACACCGCATGAGCCGAGCGTCATAAGGCTTCAAGAGTTCAGATATGGTAGCCACATTCTGCATTCCCGGATCAAGCCACAAATTGTACGAGCCGGGATCGAGAATCACAGGCATTCGGCCGTGAACAGCTCCGGTCACGGCGTTGGGAGTGGTGGTGAGAATCGAGCACGTCTTTACCCAATTTCCAGTTGGGTCTTTCCAGCCATCCCAGATTCCCGCAAAGGCAAATAACTCCCCTTCGCGCACTTCGAAGCAGTAGGGCTGGCTGGATAACCCTGTTCGGTTCCATTCGTAGAAGGCATCGGCAGGAATCAGACATCTGCGGAATTTGAAAGGATCACGGAACACAGGCTTCGTCGCGGCTGTCTCCGATTTCGCATTGATTGTGCTCGTCCCGATGGAAGGGTTTTTTGCCCACGAGGGGATCAAGCCCCAGCCCATTAGTGATAGTTGGCGGACAGATTCCTTTGGGTGCTGGCGGATCACCGGCACAGTTTGCGTGGGAGCAATATTGTAGCGAGGACTCCAGTTGTCTTGCCAATCGACGGTGTCGAAATTCTCTTCGATGATCTGCTTCCGCTTCGACAATCGATAGCGCCCGCACATGAGTGAGAAATTATCGCACGCGCCGAGACGCGAAATTTGCTTCAAAGCTGCGAGTGCAACAGATCGGTTCGAGAATCGCCAAGTCGTCGATCTCAACCCAAAGATCATTGTTATCACCTAACCGTCGCCCAAAAATCTACTTGTAGCAGACAGTCTGGGGATCACGACACAGTCGAGTGATGCTGGAGAATTCGCGGTGCAGATATCGGCTATCTGATTTTCAAACCTCTTCACCGCTATCCCGCCTCGCTGTGCAAAAATTTCACTCGCACGGGCGATGTCACCGTCAAACCAGACGAGTTTTACACCACATTCCTGAAGCTCTACGACCAAAGAAAGGCGACGGACGGAGAAACCCCACTCGAGCGTAATCCTGTCATGATGTTTTCGAACTTGTTAAACGAAAGCTCTACGATCCGTGCGCCACGTTTGTTTTAGTTCTGGATGAAGCCATCCTTGGGAGTAGCACTCAAGGTCGTAGTGTGCGGACCCATGCTCTCGTGCTTCGGGGGCTGCGATCGTACGGCCCTCGGCGCTGCAGGAGAAATCAAATGTAATAGCCTTCGCCGAACCGTGGCCGACAGTTTTGAGGAAACTTCGGATGTTGGATACAAGAAAGATTTCATGGCACACTTCTTAACTTTGGGCTAGCGACAAACTCGGGAGCTAATCGCCGGCCAAGCGTGCTGCTTGCGCTGTGAGGTAATTGCGTTCCGGCATGCTCGTCGTCCGCGCAGCCGCAATTCGGTAGTGCTTGATAGCGACTTCGTGATCGCCCATCTTTTCAAGTAAATGGGCGCGAACGGCGTCGAGGCGATAGTGACCGGCGATACGCGGGTCGCTGTCGAGAGCCCTAAGCAGTTCGAGGCCTTTGGCAGGGCCGTACACCATAGCGGCTGCGATTGCGTGATTCAGAGTGACCATGGGACTGGGGGCGACTCTTTTCAGCAACTCATACAGTGCCAAGATCTGTGGCCAGTCGGTGTCCTCTGTGCTTTCGGCCTCGTCGTGAACAGCGGCAATCGCTGCCTGAAGCTGATACAGGCCCACGGATGCTTTCGACAGCGCGGCCGTAAGAAGCTCAATGCCTTCAGAAATCTCTGCGCGATCCCACAGAGTTCGGTCTTGTTTATCTAAGGGAATCAATTCTTCATCCGGACCGGTCCGGGCTGCGCGACGCGCGTCGGTTAAAAGCATCAGCGCCATAAGTCCTGCGACCTCGGAATTATCGGGGAGTAGCGTTTTCATGTTGTGCGTCAAGCGGATTGCCTCGCGCGCCAAGTCGAGTCTTTGCAGATTCGACCCTATGCTACTGACATATCCCTCGCTGAAGATCAGATATAGCACATGCAGAACTGCAGGCAGGCGTTCTAGCCGCTGGTGCGGAGAAGGCAGACGGAACGGTACGCCCGAAGCTTTGATGGTTTGTTTTGCGCGGCTGATCCTTTGCGCCATCGTTGTCTCGGGAACCAGAAAGGCATGGGCGATTTCAGCCGTGGTTAAACCACCAACCGCACGCAACGTCAGTGCGATGGCCGAGGGCAGAGTGAGGGCGGGATGGCAGCACATGAATAACAAAATCAGCGTGTCATCTGGATCCATGTCGGCCTCGATCTCCAGCGTGGGTGAGAAGGTTTCCGCTTCCGCGGCCACCGCCGTTTCTCTTGATCGGCGGGCGATTTCGCTGCGCACGTGGTCCGCCATGCGGCGACACGCCACGTGGATCAGCCAACCACGAGGATTGTCGGGAACACCCTCCTTCGGCCATTGCGTGAAAGCAGCTATCATGGCCTCCTGGGCGGCGTCTTCAGCGGCTGCGAAGTCATGAAAGCGACGAGCAACACTTCCGAGCACCTGCGGCGCGAGTTCTCGCAACAGTTGCTCGGAGGTTGCGTCCCATGGCTTGGTCATTAGGGTTCTTCCGTTACACCATTTCCTGAGGTGGTCCGCTCATGATCGGTCGGAGTTCAATCGGCATATTCAGCGGGGTGCCTCCGGCGCCTGGCGCAGCCGAGATTCGTGCGGCAATGGCATACGCCCGCTCTGGACCGTCGACATCGATGATCCAGAAGCCGGCAAGAAACTCCTTCGATTCGGGAAAGACTCCGTCAGTGATCGGCCGGCCATCCTTGCCTGCGCGGACTAGTTTTGCTTGATTCGGGAAAGAAAGCCCCTCGGCAGAAACCAGCTCGCCCCGTTCATGAAGTTCGTTGTTGAGACCCATCATAAAGGCGATATGCGCTTGCAGATCTTTCTGGGGCCACGCCGGCACGCCCTGGCCGGCCTTCATTGTGTTCATCATCACCATGTACTTCATTGCTTCGCTCCTCAGGCTTTTGGTTTTGCTATCTACGTGCTTTCGTTCCTAAGTCGGAGCCCCGCGGGAATTATCGACATCTCTCAATGCGATTTCGACGCGTGGCTTGCAAACTGCCGCACTTCGATCGGCATGTTTGTGGGTTTGCCCCCAGGTCCGGGAGCTGCGGAAATCTGTCCCGCTATGGCATAAGCGCGTTCGGCGCTGGCAACGTCGACGATCCAGTAGCCCAACAGGAATTCCTTCGACTCGGGGAAAATGCCGTCCGTGACTGGCACACCATTCTTCTCGCCACGTACAACTTTTGCTTCATGCGGGTCAGCTAAGCCTTGCGTGGCGACAAACTCTCTCGATGCGGTGAGGTCCTCGTTAATACCATGAAGAACTGCCATGTGCGCTTCGATATCCTGTTTCGACCAGGCGTGATACCCTTGAACGCCCGCCCTCGTACCCGACATCAGCAAAATGTATTTCATACCTGCGCTCCTATTTCATTGGTCATTTTCGTACGGACTTGGCGCTGAGTATGTCTGTTCGTTTGGCAGCGCCTGTGATCCGCGCTTTCATCCTGTTGTCGGAGCCATCGTACGATTCTCTACATCCCTCCAAGAAAATGTTTAGGGAAAATCGACAGCCGTGTCGATTTCGGACGCGCAGAACCGACATATGAGTAGAGGCGAGAAAATGACCACCGAGGAAATGGTAATGGACGTTAGCCAGGACTGGGTGCTGGCCTGCGACGTCCAGCAGGGCTTTATGCAGGCGCCCTGCTCCGTTAGCGAATCCTTTGACTATAGTGCTCGTTGTCGCCAGATTCGAGCGCTCGGAGGCGATTGCTACAGTTTTCTCCCGCTTAAGGGCGATTGCTTGGCATTCGTCGTTGGAGATGCCTCTGGCAAAGGTCTGGCCGCTGCACTCATGATCGCCAATGTGCAGTCCTCCCTTCGGACGGCGGCATGGTTTACCGGAGATGACTTGGCCGCACTGCTCAAGGCTGTGAATCATCAGGTATACGCTTCGTCGTCCGAGAACCGATATGCGACCATGTTTTACGGAGTATTCGACGGGTCGACTCGCATTCTGCGCTATGTAAATGCCGGGCATAATCCGCCGATCGTTATCCGGCGAGATGGTTCGATGTACTGCCTCGAGACGGGTGGTGCGCCCGTTGGACTGTTCCCTGATTCGGAATATAGGGAGGGTTCGATACAGCTCGAAACCGGTGATATGGTGTTCGCCTTCACCGACGGACTCATCGAAGCCGCAAATCAGGACGGGGACGAATGGGGAGTTCATGGATTGTTGAACGCAGCGACCTGCGGAGCGCAATGCTCTCAAGACGCCGGAGAGCTCGTCGATTTGATCTTCAATTCCATGGATGACTTCTCCAAAGAGCACCAAACCGATGATGCGACATTGGCAGTTGTGCGGGTGATCTGAAAACCTGTCACTTGCTGGATTACGAGCAAACCGGAAGTCACTGGGACATCTTTTCAGTTTTCTGATTAGCCCCTTCGGCTCATTACGAGGAAGGAGAGCAGCTTTCGGCCACGGCGAAACCAGGCTGTAGCCCCAATGGCGCGGCTGGCATGACCGAAGCTACCTGGCAGGAAGTCGGCGAGCAACCTTTCCGTACGCGGCAAATCGCTTGTGACTCCATACGTATTGTAGGAAATGCAGTAAGCAAGGCTGCCCAGAGATTGAGTACAGTTCAAATCGAGCACAACTGGGGTGTAGCCGGATGATCCTCAGCCGCAGCTGCCAGGGCCTTGAGAGGCGAGTCGTCAGCCCTTCTTGCCCAGATACGGAAGTCAGAAGGGCTGCTCTCTAAATCAAACTGTTGCACTTTCATTGCCGACGCTGCGCGAATTACCCGCCAGGCGCAATGGGCCGCGGCACCGCTGTAGTGCCATTTTTTCTGAATTCGAAACTCAGGCTCCACTCGCTCGGCATGGCCCTTCCGTCAACCGTTGGAGGTTTGAACGTCCACCTCCGCGCAGCCTGCAGCGCTTGATCAGCAAAGTATGTACTGGGGCCGCGC
>DASRAA010000244.1:0-29460 GCA_035638375.1 Binatia bacterium
TCCCTCTTCCTTCTACTGGCCCACCTACCAAAAATGCGAGGGGACAAGTGGACAACTTATGCCCTTTAAAGCAGGCTGGCATTCTCGAAATTGAGACTTGAAGCCCCTCGGGCCCCCTAATACGACCACTCCGTTATCACATCCCTTCGTGGCCCCGGTTCTATAGCTCGCCCACCCTGAACCTACACTCCCTCAAAGAAGAATGGGGAAGGTGTCGCCGCCCCACCAGACGAGAGCCGGACACTTCCCGTTCTCAGAACGTGATTCGACCTGTGCGAAGTCCTATTCGTTTTCGATTTTCTGCGTAACTCCTTGAGTAGGAGGACATTGCCGGTAAGTCGCATGGGCTCAAGACCCTGCGTCGAAATTCCGCTATGTGCGAGAAAACAAGGAGTTTCGAGGATGTGGGAGGGTAGCCGCGTACGTTCAGGCGGTTGTGTTTTGCCTACGCCTCTTGGCGAAGTACAGAAACAACGGAACTCCCGAAAGTATCAGCAGCGTTCCCCAAACCGAGTTGCGGAGGTTGTCAGTAAAGGTGAAGTACAGCAGCACGGCGGCAACGAGCACGAAAACAGCAGGCACAGCCGGGTAGCCCCAAGTCTTGTACGGTCGCGGTATGTTCGGCTCCTTGCGGCGCAGGACGAAGACGGTGCTGGCGGCGATCATGTAGAACAGCCACTCGGCAAAAATCGTCAGCGAGAAGAGCTCGCGAAAATTGCCAGCGAACATCAGCATGAGGACCGACAGGGCCAACTGAACGAGAAGCGCGACGTGGGGTGTATGGAAGCGCGGATGAACCTCAGCCATCGCTCTGAAAAAGTAGCCGTCGCGCGCCATCGCGTACGGAATGCGCGCTCCGCTCATGATGGTGCCGTTGAGCGTGACTAGCATCGACAGCGCCATACCGAGCGAAACGATCGCCGCTCCCCAAAGGCCGACAGCAATGGCTGTCGCGTCGGAGGAGGGTCGCTGGGAGGCGGCAATCTGATCGGCGGGCAGAACATACTGTACGGCCGCGTTGTTGAGCATGTAGAGCACAGCGACGATGCCGACACCGGCGATGAGGGCAATAGGAATGGTGCTCTCGGGGTGCTTGATTTCGCCGCTGACCATGTTGAGGTCGTTCCATCCGTCATAGGCCCAGAGTGCGGCGACCAGGGCAGCCATAAAGCCCGCGACGCCGCCAGTCGTGCCGGCGAAATGCGTGCCAAAGTTGCGCCACGTCCCACTCGCTGCCGTGAATCCGACAATCGCGACGCCAACGATCATCACAATTTTCAGGACTGTAAAGACGAGTTGAAACTCGCCGGCCCTTTTCACGCCGACATAGTTCAGCCAGGTAATGAGAATCGCGGCAGCGATGGCAACCAGCTGCCCATAAGTAACCTTCATTGGGGAACTGAATGCAGTGTCGCTGAAGAAAGCGAGCGCGGGGAATGTGCCGAGGATGCGCACGATGCCGGTGGCAATAGTCGCAACCGAGCCCGGCTTGGCGACGATGAACCAGGTCCAGGCATACAGGAATGCCGTGAGCGGCCCGTAAGCATCGCGGATGTACACATACTCGCCGCCCGCTTGTGGCTTCATAGCGCCCAGCTCGGCGTAGGTAATGGCGCCAGCGAGCGAAAGCAGCCCGCCGACAATCCACGCGAGGTACACCAAACGCGCCGAGCCGACGGCCTGCATCATCTCCGCCGGAACCAGGAAAATTCCGCTTCCGATGATGGTGCCAACCACGATGGCGCTGGCCTGGCCGACCCCGAGTTCGCGTAACAGCTCCGGCGCTTTGGTTGGCGCTTGCGAGGTTGGCGACATTGGTCTTGGCAGGAGCAAGAATGGGACAGATTGGAACTATAAACGATTGGCTGGTTCCAGCAGGAAAATTGCGAAAGCCGCAGAACAACCCTTGCAACTAAGCTCTAATCGTCCCAACACTTTGGAGATTTCCACTCCTGTGCGCTTGAGAACCGCCGCAGCTGTTCTTATTATTTGTACTGACTTGGCAGCCTCTTGCTGCGCCGCTCAGTGGGATGAGGTAGGTGTCTCCAGAACTCGAAATCGTGCGTCGCCAAACCGAACTGGCGGCCGGCAGTGCGTCGGCAGACGCGCTGGCAAACGCGCCGGAAGGAAAGTGGAATTCCCTGCAGGTTCTGGAACACCTCACGCTCACTTACACAGCGACCACCAAGGGCTTGCTGCGTGCCCTTGAGTCAGGACGGCCCGAACGAGCCAACCCAAGTCTCCAGCAGCGGATGCGAAGCATGTACGTATTGGGGATCGGGCGATTTCCAGCAGGTGTCGAAGCGCCTAAGCATACGGTGCCGCGAGCGGGATTAGGCGACCATCCTCTACGCCGTTTCAACGATGCTCTGGTCGCAATGGATGCGACTCTGGCGGATGCCGAGAAGAGATTCGGGAGCGGAACACCGATTTTGATGCACCCCATTCTTGGACCACTTACCGCCCGGCAGTGGCGACGGTTTCACCTGGTACATGGACGACATCACCTGCGGCAAGTCGTTGCCAGAATTAACCGACATTGTTAGCTATTTCTGGCTTATCGAAAGAATCCTAGATACCAATTCCAAATTGGCCTCCCGAGAAACAGGGCAATAAGCGAACTCACGCCGAGAAAGACTCCGAAAGGAACTTCGGCCAGCAGGACGGAGCCGTCGCCGGAAGGTTGCGCCTGAGCGACTTGGCGCCGGTCTGACCTAAGCACCGTCAGAAGCGCGTAGAGTGTTCCCAGGATTGGTGCGAGGAAGATTACGAGCAAGGTCAGATGGAGTCCCAGGAAGGCGCCAATCATTGCCATCATTGCAAAATCGCCGAAGCCCACACCGTGGCGCTTACGAATCAGGTAATACGCCGCCCAAGCCAAGTAGAAGAATGCGGCACCGAGAAGGGCGGCGGAAACGGCATCGATGAAAGAGAGCCATCGCGGACCCGCAGGGACTGGCCTCTCGAGAGCAGCCAAGACGAACAGCAGGCCCGATGCGTTGCCGGGAGCCAGTGCTGCAAAGAGCAATCCCAGCAATATTCCGGGATAGGTGAATTCCGCCGGCAGGTATCCGGTTTCCGCGTCCATGAGGATGAGGCCGACAACGAGAAAGCAGAAGAGGCAGGCCTTCAGGGTCGTCCATCCCAGGCCGAAATATGCGTAGCTGGCGACGAAAGAGAGGGCGACCAGCAATTCGACCAACGGATAGCGGAGGGAAATCGTGCGCTGGCAGTGCCGACACTTTCCCTTGAGCAAGAGCCAGCTAAGGATCGGGATGTTATCGCGCCATGCGATTGGCGCGTGGCAATGCGGGCAGCGTGAGCGAGGCGTGACTATCGAAAGATCCCGCGGGATGCGGCTGATACAGACATTCAGGAAGCTGCCGAACACCAGCCCTATGACAAACAGCGCGCAAGCGAATAGGAGTTCCAAGTGCTATCAGAGTACGTCGCCTGCGTTCCAGTGGGAAGACGGTAGGCTCAACGTCGGGTCGGCTCAGTCTCCACGACATCTTTATTCGAATGACAAACTCCCCAAACTGGCTGCATAATCAGCAACTCCCATACCTTCGAAACCCAAAATTCAATGACAGACGAGGTCTCTGCGCATACGCCGAAGTTGCAGAGTAATGAGAGGCGTGGGCGAATTAGTCCGCAATCGTTAACGACGGAGACTTTCTGGGTACCACCCTGATCATGAGCAACATGCAGCAGATCACCGACGAAGACGACATCATGGCCTGGTTCAAGACCGCATGGGTGCAGCTGGCGACCTTCTCCAACTAGAGGAGACCTTATAGACTGACCCGAATTCACGGCAGCGGCGTCCGCCCTGCATTGCGATTGTTTTGACCCTGCTCAGTCACGGTAAGTGTGTTGATCAGCAGAAAGCTCAACGTGGATTCCGGGTTGAGCTTGATCTGCTCGCCTTTTTTCGTCGCAGCCACACCGGTTCCCGCACCCGCACCTGCAACAGAGCCGATGGCAGCGCCTTTACCGCCGCCGGCAAGACCTCCAATGATCGCGCCTACAGCCGCACCACCACCAACTTTGGTAGCGGTGTTTTTACCTTCGCCTTTGCCCTGCCGCGACCACTGATTGGTTTGGATGTTGTAGGTCTTGCCGTTCACCGACAGCGAGTTGAGCTCCAGAGTGAGCGCGGAATTTCCCGCAAAGCGGCCGGCACTTTTCACGTCCACCACGCGCCCGACAACATCGGCACCTGAGGGAATAACGGTGTCGCTGTTGATCACGATTGGGGCTCCCAGCGTGGCATGGAAGGAATCGCCGACCTGATTGCGCTCGGTGTCGAGAGCATCGTTCAAGCGCACCGTGAGCTGCGTCCCCGCAGGAATCGTCACCTTCTTTGGTGGAGGCGGTGGCTGCGGCGCGGGTGGGGCTGCTGCGGTTTCGGATGGAGCCGGCGCCGGAGTTACTGGTTGCGGCTGAGGGTTGGCTACTGGGGCGGGCGGTGGAGGAAGAGTCTTGGCCTTCGCCACGGCCTTAGGTTCGCGCTTTTTTGCGCTGGAGGTCGGGGGCGGCGCCGCAGGAGCTTCTGGCTCGGGTGACAACGTTTCTGCTTGCTGCACAGTCAGATTGTTGACTACGGTTTTAACGCCCTCGACTTTGGCGGCATCACTAGCGGCGCTGGTTCGCTCATCGTCAGTGTTGACCGTACCATTCAGGGTCACGATGCCGTGGTCGGCCTGCACTGCGATGCCCTTGGCTGCGATGTTGCCGTCAGCCCGGAGATTGCTTTGCACCTCAGTAGCAATTTGAGCGTCAGTGCGGACCGGGGCCTTACTGCATCCTGCCAAGGCAAATGCGAAGAGCAGTGCCCCCAAGGCGCTCGAGTACGTCGACTTCATTCCATACTCCTAGAATTGCTTCCACAATTAGAACCCGAAAGAGCGGTCAGAGTCGCCCCCGCCCGGTTGTCAGTTGTCAGTGATCAGTTTTTCCAGTCACTGAGGTCGCACTTCCGCGGGGGGCACCTCATACGAACGGGATCGAGCCCCGAGCACGGTCCCTGGTGTTCACTGCAGGAGCCTTAATCCTACTGGTCGGTAATCCGATTGTTGATGGCAAAGAGCGCCAGCTCCAATCGGCTTCCCACTCCCACCTTGTCGAAGATGTTGGTCAGATGATGCTTGACCGTATCCTCACTCAAGGCAAATTTGCGCGCAATCTCCTTATTACTCAGGCCGGCAACGATGGTGGTGAGAATGTCCATCTCGCGTTTCGTGAGACCGAAATTCTTGGGCGGGCGCTCACCCGAGGCGTTGAGACGCATGAACTCGACAATGTCGCCGACGGCCTCGCGCCCAATCCAATATTCTCCAACCATTACCGTGCGGATAGCCTTCATGAGTAGCTGGGTGGCGGCCTCCTTCATAACCACGCCCCGCGCGCCAAGTTGCAACGCCTGCACAATCTGAATGCGCTCGATGGCCGCAGTCAGCACGATGATCTTCGTATTCTTACCTTCGCCGGCGGCGGAGAGCTCGCGCATGGCTTCCATCCCGGGCATACGCGGCATGTTGAGGTCGAGCAGCAGGACATCGGGGTCTGTCGCCTTAGTTTGCGCGATGGCCTCATTGCCATCAGCCGCTTCTCCTACCACCTCGAGTTCTGGCTCGGCTTCCAGCAACCGGCGAAGCCCATCGCGGAAAATGGTGTGATCATCGGCGATGACGATGCGGACCGTCGCGACCTTGCTATCCATAGAATTCATACCCTTTCTGAGGAACGGTAATTTCCAACCTCGAACCGTGACCCGGACTCGACTCGATCACAAGATCACCACCAATGGACCGGACTCTCTCTTTGATCACCGCGGGGCCGCGATGGAGATCATCCAGTTCTCCCATCGTCAGACGACCGGTAAACGGAAAACCCTGTCCGTCGTCGTCGATCACCAGCTTCCACAAGCCGTTTAGTGCTCCAAAACGAACGTAAACCGACTTCGCCAGGCTGTGTTTACGGATATTGACCAGACCTTCTTGCACGATACGTACTAATTCCCGGCAAGCTGAAGCTGGCAGAGTCACCTCCTCCAACTCCGAAACAAAGCAGACATCTAAACCAGTGTCGTTTCGAAAGCGTTCTATGAGTTGGGCGACAAAGTCAAGAAATTGCTTAGGGCCGACTTCGACCGGCTTCATACTGAGCATGAGCTCGCGCAAGTTGAGTACCTCTTCCCGCAGCAATCGCTGGATTCGCTCCAGTTCTCCGCCCGGCAAGTGGCCGTTGGTCCGGCGACGCAAGACATCGACCTGCATTTCAATGCTGATGAGCGATTGAATTGCAGTGTCGTGTAATTCACGGGCCACTCGTGCCCGCTCCATGGCGCCGGCGCGCGACCGCAAGCGGCGAAACAGGTAGATGGAGTACAGCGCAGGCGCAACCTGCCGCAGAGCGGTTTGGGCAAAGCGCAACTCGCGTTCCCGGTTCCAACCCAGTCTTCCGTCGAGGAGCAGGAACCTTCCGTTCCATTCCCGACCCAGATCGAGGCGAACGCCCAGCACAGATTTCGCATCTTTGATCGGCATGGGTAGGTCAGCGAGATCCGGAGAATCAACCCGGCGGCCTTCATCGTCGACAGCATCGATGGAGTTCTTTCCATTCTTGAGCTGCTGCATGTAGAAGGTGTGGGGATACCTCGGCATCAGCGAACAACCCTCTTCCTCAGTGAGGATCTCCCGCGCTTCGTACCCGGGCTCCCAACGAAAGAGACGATCGGAAGCTGCCTGATTCACCAGCGCGTACACCTTCTTGCCCTCGAACACTCCGGCAAGCTCGGTCAAGATTTCGCTGATAACTTCACTCAAGCGGTTTCCCACTCTCGTGAGCGACAGCAAGTGGTTAGCGAAGCCGATTTCGGCGCGCAGTTCTTTTTCTCTTTCGGCAAGATAGCCGAGAAGAAAGCCCGCCATAATGAGGAAGGCGCTTCGCAGAATCAAGCGCGACGCCCCCCGTTGCGTGTAAATGAGCTGGCTAAGCCCTTTAGGGCCGAGCGCGACCACAATTTCTTGCACAACCAGGACCAGCGTGCAACCCATAGCCGTGAGAACCGTCTCGTAAACTCCGTAGCGATAAGCCGTGGTCACCAGGGCAAACAGGAAGAAAACGAATACCAGGGTGCTGGGCGGGTCGGCAAAAAGGCAGAGGGCGATGGGCCAGAGCACGTCACTGATCTGCATGATGCGGATGAACACACTTCCAGGATCCGGGTTCATGATCATCCAGATCAGCAGACCCAGATTTTCCACGCAGTACATCAGTAACAGAAAGATCAATAGTTCGTTGTAGGGATCGGGCGCGAGCGGGCGGAAAAGGCCGACGCTGAGTGCGATGGCTCCCCAGCCAACGCGAGAGGCTGCCAAGACTCGTTCAACACGAGGATTCTCGTATTGCAGCCCGTTGGCTTTTAGGCGAGCCAGAAACCTGGGGACGAACAGAGATTGGCCCACTATAGTGGCCCCTTCAGCGAAAACGATGCTATGCTGCAAAATTATGCACACGAAAGGGCTATTCCGCAATCCACCCGAGGTGGGAGTGGCAGGTGCCGCCTTTAGCCCTACGGCGGCCGTCGTAGGTAACTGCTACGGGAGGAGGGTTACGGTGAAGCCATCTTTCGTCGCAATAGTCCTACTTATACCGATAGTTGCAACGGGGAGTTTTGGTCAACCAGCCGTGCATCCGCAATCCACAGCGTTCTCTGGCCCCTCAGCACAGCAGCCTGTCAATGGATATCAACCACGTTGGTGGAAAGAAGCGATTGTGTACCAGGTTTACCCGCGGTCATTCAAAGACTCGAATGGCGACGGCATCGGCGATCTTCCCGGTATCACCTCCGAGCTCAATTACATCCAGGGACTCGGCGTAAATGTGATCTGGCTGAGCCCACATTACGATTCGCCCAACGTTGATAACGGATATGACATTCGTGATTATCGAAAGGTAATGAAGGAATTCGGCACGATGGCCGATTTCGACGCCCTGCTAAAGGGTGTCAAGCAGCGGCACATGAAGTTAGTGCTTGACTTGGTGGTAAACCACACCAGTGACGAGCACGCCTGGTTCGTTGAGAGCCGTACCTCGAAGAGCAGCCCTTATCGCGACTATTACATCTGGCGTCCGCCGAATGACGGCAAGCTTCCCAACAACTGGACGTCCTTCTTCTCCGGCCCGGCCTGGAAGCTCGATCCGACGACAGGCGAGTATTACCTGCATTTATTCGCCGAGAAGCAGCCTGACTTGAATTGGGACAATCCCAAAGTGCGCCAGGAAGTGTACGACCTGATGAAGTTCTGGCTTGACAAAGGCGTGGACGGATTCCGCATGGACGTGATTCCGTTCATCTCGAAGAGAGCGGGGCTGCCGAATCTGCCTCCGGAATACATGGCGAAGCCGCAGTATTTCTACGCCATGGGGCCGCACCTGCACGAATATTTGCAGGAAATGAATCGGGAAGTGTTGTCGAAGTATGACGTGATGACTGTGGGTGAGGCGTTCGGAGTAACGCTGGAGCAAACGCCATCGCTCGTAGACGAGCGGCGTAGCGAGCTCAACATGATCTTCAACTTCGATGCGGTGCGTGTGAATCGCAATGGAGAATTGTGGCGCGATTGGACTCTGCCGGAGCTGAAAGCCATCTATACGAAACAGGACCAGGCGTTGGATGCTCATAACTGGAACACCATCTTTCTGTCCAACCACGACAATCCGCGCGTGGTGTCGGCTTTTGGGAATGATTCGCCGCAGTATTGGGCTGCCTCGGCCAAAGCGCTTGCCACGATGTTGCTGACACTGAAAGGAACGCCGTTTATTTATCAGGGCGATGAGCTGGGAATGACAAACTTTCCATTCACCAGCATCGATCAGTTCGACGACATCGCGGTGAAGAATGCGTGGAACGCAAGGGTTGTAACGAATCAGGTTCCGGCGAAGGCATTTTTGGCAGAGATGCGCAAGGTCAGCCGGGACAATGCGCGCACACCTATGCAGTGGGACAACTCGGCCAATGCAGGATTCACTACCGCCTCGAGGCCGTGGCTGGCGGTGAATCCGAATTACCTGGAGATCAATGCGAAGCAACAGTTGAGCGACAAGGACTCCATTTATCACTACTTCCGGCAAATGGCTGATTTGCGGCGCAGTTCGCTCGCCTTTGTGTATGGGGATTTTAAGGATCTCGATCCGTTGAACCCGAAAGTCTTTGCCTACACGCGGACGAGCGGCGCCGACAAATATCTGGTAGTTCTGAATTTCTCGACGGATGCGGTGAGCTACAACTTGCCCTCGGGAATCAAGGCCAATCAGCTCATGATTTCGAACCTCGATAAGACGAGCGAGACCGGCGACGTTCTGCATCTGAAGGGTTGGGAGGCGAGGGTTTACAAGTACTAGAGCAGCACCCTTCACAAGCTAGGCAAGACCTCATTCACAAACCCAATGAGTCAGGGCACGACTTCAGTCGTGCCGATGAGGGCCCAATAACCCAACGGGGCTTTAGCACCTGGGGAACTTCGCTCTTTTGATGGCTTCTGGCAGGCTCAATCAATGTTGCAGAGAGTAATGGCGATTGGCATTCCAGTGTTCGTCGCATTTGGCGCTTCAGCGAAGGTCTTTGCCAAAGAAAGAACTCTTCCAACACTTGTCCAACTAGTAGGCGCGGTCTGTTTACTCGTCGTGCTATTCGCACATCTTTCGGAAGCCTTGGGCTTCCTTCCCGCAATAGGCTGGGGACAGCCCAATACGGTTGGACACTATATTGACCTCGCCTGCGCAATTACAGGTGTAGTTCTCCTGGCGGTCGGGTACGTCTCTCGCAGATTTCTCCAGCCAAGGAATCCCGACTAACAGCCTACTTCTCCACGCGCAGGAACTCCCCTGTCGTGGCGTCCACCGCAATGCGCAGCGTGGCTTGGCCGGGATTGTCGCCATACAGCACATGCCAGACCAACTGATTCTTGGCCGAGTCCCAGGCCAGGGCAAATGTCACGGGCTCTTTCGGGTTCTTGCTGGTGCGCTTTTCCCCGCCATTCTTCTGCGCGACTTCGTAAGCTTTGTCGCTGTCGGTTTTCAGGAATGCGATATCGAACGGCTGGGTTGAGGTGTTGCTGGGGCTCCAACTGTCTTCCGCGGAGAAGCTGATTCCCTGCTCCGGCGCATCGGGTCCAACGAGGCCCGACCACACGAAGAGCTTCATCATACGCCGCGACGGCGAAGCAAAAGATGCCCGCCACAGACCGGCTTTTCCTTCGGAGGTTGGCGCATCTAATGTGTACTGGGATTGCAGGCGAAACGGTTTCGCGTCGCCAGCCCAACCTCGCGCGGAGAGAAACATTCGCTGAAAAGCAATACGCCCAGTGTCATACTGTGCGACTTTCGCGGTCGGTTTGGCGGGATTCTCTGATGCGGTCTCACCGCCCGGCTTCTTCTCCGACGAGCATGAAACCAGCGCCGTCAAGGCGAGGCACAGCGCGGCGCACTGAATGCGCGCATATCGTTTATACGGGAACAATGGGCGTAAGCCTTCCTTGCTTGGCACGTTCATAAACTTTGACATATTCGCGCGCAGCAACAGACCACGAATAGCCCTGCTCCATGCCATTGTGCATCAGCCTTCGCCATTTCTGCGTGTCCCGGTACGCGAGTAATGCCGACTGTATTGTAGTCAGCAGGGCTTCTCCGCTATATTCGCGGAACTTGAAGCCCGTGCCCTTTCCCGTGGCCGGGTCGTAATGTTCGATCGTGTCGTCCAATCCCCCGGTTGCCCGTACGATCGGCACGGTTCCGTATTTCAGGCTGTACAACTGATTCAAGCCGGCGGGCTCGTACTTCGAGGGCATCAGGAACAGGTCGGCACCGGCTTCAATTTTGTGCGCCAGGCGATTGTTGAATTCGATCTTCACCGCAAATTTCTGCGGATACTGCTTAGTAAGCCGCCGAAACAGATCTTCATACTCGCGATCGCCGGTGCCCAGGGCAATGACGATGAGGTCTTCCGTTGCCATGCGATCGGCAACGTACTGGATAAGGTCAAACCCCTTCTGCCCCGCAAAACGCGAGACGATGCCCAACACCGGCAATTGCGTATCCGGAGCGAGCCCGAATTCCTTGAGCAGATCGCGTTTGCACACTGCCTTGCCGGAAATATCGTCGGCCGAATAATTGGCGGCGATCATCTTGTCAGTGGCAGGGTTCCACTCCGTGTAATCGACGCCGTTCAGAATTCCGACGAGATTCGCCGTTCGCGCTCGCAGCACGCCTTCCAGGCCGAAGCCATACTCAGCAGTCTGGATCTCCTGAGCGTATTTGCGGCTGACGGTCGTTAGGTAGTCGGCCGCGTCGATTGCACCCTTGAGGAAATTGACTTTGCCGTAGAACTCCAGCTTGTCCATGCTGAACAGGTCCCACGGCAGCATGAGTAACGGTAAGACTTCGGGCGGGAACAACCCTTGATACCCGAGGTTATGAATGGTGAAAACACAGCGGGTCTGCGCGAAAGCCGGATCCTCGTCATACAGAGTCTTGAGCAGAATAGGGATGAGTGCGGTCTGCCAATCGTGACAGTGAAAGATTTCCGGGGCCCCAAGAATCTTCGTAGCCTCAAGCACTGCCCGGCAGAACAGCGCAAATCGCTCGGCATTGTCGTGATAGTCGCCGAGCGGTGTGCCGTACAGCGCTTCCCGATCAAAATAAGGCGGGTAGTCCACGAAATAGAACTGCACGCCGTTTTGCACGTGTCCATCGAGCACTGAGCAGAAGCGGTAGCGATCGTCGAAGGGAACGGTGATACTGGCAATCGCAGTCTCGGGGTTTTCAATTCGAGTCATGCGATAGCGAGGAACGTAGACGGTGACCTTATGGCCGAGAAATGCAAGAGCCGGTGGAAGAGCTCCCACCACATCGGCCAATCCGCCGGTCTTGGAATAGGGGACGCACTCCGATGCGGCAAAGACGATTCGCATGAATCCTCCGCGTTAGAGAACCTGCCATCCGAGGAAAGCCAAACACCCGCTGCCCGATTATGATATTTGGGCGGGCAAGAAATTTGAGTCTACTCGGGGAGTCGAAAGAGGGTCAACGTGGCGAGATCGGGAACGAAGACCGCCGTCGCCGGCAGAGGCGAACGACGCAAGCCTAAGCTGGGACAGAACTTCCTCACCGATCACCTGGCCGCGCGGCGAATTGTGGATGCCCTGGGCGAGGTGTCGAACCGCACGGTTATTGAGATCGGTCCGGGGCATGGCATGCTCACCGACCTGCTGGTGAAGCGCGCCCGTAAGGTCATCGGCATTGAGCTGGACCACATCCTGGCAGCGCAGATGCGCATGCGCTACGCAACCCTGAAAAACGTGGAGATCCTGGAATCGGACTTTGTCACCGTCGAATGGCAATCGATGGTGGGGCGGCGCCCGGGGCCGCTACACGATTTGCGTCCCACCCAACCAGAAACCGTGGACATTGTCGGGAACCTTCCCTACTACGTCACCTCGGACATCGTGCTTCGCATCCTGCGGGAGCACCAGAGCATTGGGCAGGCTGTGATCATGGTGCAGCGCGAAGTTGCCGACCGGATCACGGCCGAACCCGGCAGCCGCGATTACGGTTTGTTGTCTGGCACAGCGCAGTTGTTTGCACGGGTCGAGAAATTGTTTACCCTGCCGCCCAGCTCGTTCGATCCTCCGCCTCAGGTGCACTCAAGCGTCGTTCGCCTGACGATGGCCCCTCGCGCGAACGAATTAAACGTAGATGCCGAAGAGTTCGAGGAATTTCTGAAGCTCGGGTTCGCACAGAAGCGCAAGACTCTGGCCAACAATCTCAAACAACGTTATAACGACAGGGCCATTTCGTCGGCGCTGAAGCTCGCCGGAGTTCGCGCGGATGCCCGGGCCGAGGCGCTGGGCCTCGAGCAGATGGCTGCGATTTTTCGAGCTCTGCGGCAGGCGTAAAATTCGGAGTGGCCCAAGCCGAAGACCGGCACCCGAGCCTTTGGAGGTGGTGAGTCATGAGTACAACGATTCGCCAGCCGGCGGTTGCAGGACGCTTTTATCCCGCCAACGCCCAACGCTTACGGGCAGAAGTTGAAACCTTCACAACTGCTCGTGCCAAGCCCGAGCAGGAAGGTAGAGAACCGTCGATACGCGCCATCGGCTGCATCGCACCCCATGCCGGTTACGTGTACTCCGGGGCAGTGGCGGGAGCTCTCTATCGCCGGCTCGATCTCCCACACAAATTCGTAATCCTCTGCCCTAATCACACCGGACAAGGAGAACCGCTGGCGATCGTCAGCCAGGGTGCGTGGCACACACCGCTGGGCGACGCAGTGATCGACGCCGACACCGCCGCCGCTTTGAAGGAAGTAGCTCCCCAGCTCAGCGAAGATGCCGAAGCCCACCGCTATGAACACGCGCTGGAAGTTCAGCTTCCGTTCCTGCAGGTCCTGCAGCCCGACTTTCAATTCCTTCCAATTGCGGTGGGTACAAGCAAGTTCGAGTGGCTCAGCGCGGTCGGCGAGGCTATCGCCAAGGTGCTTGCGAGTCGTGCCGGGCGGACCATGATCATCGCCTCCAGCGACATGAATCACTACGAAAGCGATAACGTGACCCGAATCAAAGACCGCCGCGCGATCGATCAGGTGCTGGCGCTCAATCCGCGCGGACTGTATGACACGGTTCGCGACGGCCACATCAGCATGTGCGGATACGGACCAGCCACGATTATGTTGACGGCGGCACGGCAACTCGGAGCCACCGCGGCTGAGCTGATCGGCTACGCAACTTCGGCCGAGGTTTCTGGTGACCACGACATGGTGGTGGGTTACGCAGGAATTGCCGTCTACTGATTCTCGCAAACAGGTGGTTCTATTCTGCAGGACCGCCTCTCGAATAACCTTCCAAAGCCCTACTTCGGACTTGACGCCGAGCCTCCGCTGTGGCCAGCCGCCGAACTTCCTGTGTGTACGCTTCCACGCATACCCGTAGCAGAACTATGGGTTGTACCAAAGCCGCTGCCGGACGTAGACGCCGAGGGTCCGTAGCCGCCGTTCATCATGCTCGGCATTAGGGTGTGCTGAGGAGGCGCCTCAAAGACATGGGCGTTTTGCGCAGCCTTCGTAGCCGTTACCGCGCGCGATGGATGGACCCCTGCTCCGCCCGCCGTGGCATAGGTTGAACCCGTGGTTCCGGCCAACCCAGATCGGTCGTTGATCACGCTGCGGAAGTTCGGAGGCACCCGCCCATCCGGAATGAACGCCGCTGTGCTGCCGACACGTCCAACCATGATCGAAGGCCGCGGCGCATTCGCCGGAGCAATGGGAGCCACAGGAGCCGAATATCCGGCTGGCGGATTCACCACAGGAGCTGTTGCTACCCAGTTGGTGGCAACACCTCCGCCCTTAAATGAGTTCCCCGGATACCAGAACCAGCCCAGACCCGTTTGATATGCCCAAGAGCCGTAATGGTAGGGCATCCATCCCCAAGGATATGCCGATGCCCACGTGTAGCCGAAACCATTCAGGAACGTCCAGGCGCCAACCAGGTAGGGATTCCATGCAGCCCAGCTACTGATGCCATACGGCTGCCAAGCCAGTCCGTATCCGGGAAGGTTCATGAAGTCGCCGTAATAGGCGAGATCGCCGAACCCGTAAACTCCAAGGTGGTTCCCGCCATAGATGTCGCTCGTATTGGAGTACGCCGTCTGATAGGCGGCACGCTCATTGTTCCAGCGATCCAGCGGGAGGCTATCGATACCCTGGGCCACGGTGAAACCCGCCGCATTCGCAGCATCGACCGTGAGGGTGTCGTTTTTCTTGACCTGAACGATCTGCCCGTTATTGTCGAGGCTGGCTTCACCTTTCATCACGGAAGCCTGCACCCGATCTCCGATCGTCATAAAGCGAGTCTGCGAGTCGTGTCGCAGGACGAACGTGCGGTCCGATGCGATCACCCGGTCGATGTCATGTTTATCTCCGCGAGTGTCGAAATACATTGTGCCGCGAACCAGCTCGACCTCATTCACCTTGTCGCCGGCATCGTTCACCAGCAACTGACGGAATCGGACTTCCGTCGCTTCACCGAGACGAACCGTGGTCTTGTTTTCAAACTCAATCTCCGCCAGTCCATCGCTCCCGGTAACAATCCGTGAGCCTTCAATCACCGGCGAGTTCAGAATGGCGCGCTCCAGTCCCTGGTTGTAAGCCCGCTCCATCTGAACCTTGCCATCCACGTAACTCAGGCGAACGATTCGCACATGCGAGGTGGCGTGCACCGCCACCGTAGTGAACACGAGCAGCATGCCCATCGAATACACAATCCATTTGCGCGCGGACATAGGTTTTACTCCCCGACAGCCGACCCGAAACGATACGCCGCGAAATGCGGTTCGTTGCGGACGCAAGGCGCTGTCCCCCTTTTCTCCACTGATATTAAACACCCATTCGAAGCTAAGTTGCCGAAATCAGATGTCAAAGAATTTCTCAGCGCCATTTTGGCGGCTACCGGAAAGGCACGACTCCGCCTAAGGCTGGGAAGCCGGAGGACTCGACGGCAAGGTCGAGCCAATCGACTTCAGCAACTGCCGGGCGGTTACCTGGTTGATGTGCATCGTGTTCGGATCATTGGCAATTTTCTGAAGGATGGGCTCGATGGCCTGTAATTCCTCTGCGAAGTGGCCAGCCTGCATGTCCTGCAACGAGTGCAATCGGGCGTCCAGTCCTAACTTGTTGAAGCGGTAGTCGAAAGCCAGCTTGCGTCCGAAGTCGACGGTGGCTGCAATGGCTTGAAACAAGCGCGTTAGCTCGTTTACATCAGCATTTGGCGAGTAGTTGAAGGTAGCCGACGTCTTCTCGGGACCACTAGCGCTGTTTCCGCGATGGTATTCCAAGGTCTTTTGCCCGGTTCTTGCAATGTTCTTCTGCCTGGTTTCCAGCTCACCCTGGAAGTAGTTGGTTTTCTTTGCCAGTTCGAAGATCTTTTGCCGGTTCGCATCCGAGACGGTGAAATCCTGGCTAAGTTCGTCACCGTCGCCGCTCTCCACCGGGTTGCCAACTCCCTGGAAATGCGCATTGCCGGCATCATCGACGGAAATCGTGTACTTCACCCATGGCCGGCCCTGGTCCCAATCGAACTTAAACGCCACATAGGAACCGCCCGGCTGGGCCACAGGCGTGACCTGGTGAACGACTTGTGCGGGGAGAGAGAAGTTCGCCAGGAATCCAGCGATCATGATGTAACGCAAGCACTGACGTCGCATTCTGGATGTCGATTTTAAACGAGCAGATGGTATCTGGCGCCGCTGTCCGGGGCCCTACTTCGTGGTCACGTGCTGTCGTGCGAGGGTCGCAGCCGTGTTCAGGTGGCAGATCGCTATGGCAAGGGCATCGGCGGTGTCAGCAGGTTCGGGCGCTTCTGCCAACTGCAACAAGCGCGCAACCATAAGCTGGACCTGCGATTTCTCGGCTCGCCCGTAACCCACCACGGCTGCCTTGATCGACAGCGGCGAGTAAGCCACGACCGGCAAACCGGCCTGCGCCGCCGTCAGCATGGCCACACCACGCACATGGCCCAGTTTCAGGGCCGACTTGGCGTTTGCAGCATAGAAGACGTCCTCGATGGCAACAATTTCCGGAGATGAACCTGCGATCACCGCTGTCAGTCCGTCGCATATCTTCATCAGGCGGACTTCCAGGGCGTCGCGGCTCCGCAGGCGGATGGCTCCGCTGCAAACATGGCGCAGCTGACCGCACTCATCCTGCTCGACGACGCCGTAGCCAGTGTATTCGCCGCCGCAATCAACACCCAGTACCCGCATACGATTGCGCCGAGTGTAGCAGGTTGAGGCGTTTTGCGGGCTTCAATTCGGGGTGTCCGGCAAATGCTGCAGTTGCACTTGCTGGGGTGAATGTGAGCCCCCAGCCGAAATCCTGAGCGGAGCGCGTCGCCGTGGCAAGGAGCGAAGTCGAAGGAACCCTGCTCGGCGAAACCTACACTCCAGCATGGGTTTCCCACTATTTCGAAGCCCTCGCCATCCGTACTCCCAACTTCCCCGTGAACATGAGCCCTAGCATGCGGAAGTCGCTGACGAAGGACCAGAATGGATGACCGAATGTGGCTGGCTTGTTTTTCTCCACAAGGAAGTGCCCGGTCCATGCGAAACCATACCCGACCGGGAAGAACAAGAGCGTGTACCACGGATGCCCAGTGACGAAGGCGGCCACCACAACCACAATGCCGAGGGTTGTTCCCACGGCATGTAAGACCCGGTTCCCAGGATTACTGTGTTGCTGAAGGTAGAAGTCGAAGAACTCGTCGTATGAATGGAACTGCTTGCCTTCAACCATGTCCACCCCTTCGGTGTATCGTCTGGTGGGCAGAAGTTTACTACGCCGGAGGAATCGGTAGGGAGCTTACAGCGCGGTGCCTGAGCTCTGTGACATGGCTGCATGATCAGCTTCCTTCTGCGTCAGGTCGCTCAGGGTAAATCGCGCCTCCGAGTAGGACGGGATTTTGTTCGCAAAGCCCTGACGCTGGAACGCCTTTCGACTTTTGCTCTTGCCAACTTGGCGTTCGACGCAATACTCTCGACCTGCAAAAATCTTCGCTAAGTCCTACGGGCAGACAGGGATGGCCGTAAAAGGCTTGTTTTCAGTCGCTTGCGAGCAATTTGGTGGCTAATCGGTTGTTTCTAAACAGTCGCGAAGGCGGAAAAATGAAGAATTTTACGCGATATTCCCGGTCCTTCACGGCGATCGCATTGTGGTTTTTTGCAACGCTGGCCCAAGCGCAAAGCCCCTTTGCGCCAAAGGTGACCGGTCCACTGTCTCAGCGGGTAGTAAACTACCAGATCGACGCAAAATACGATCCCGACAAGCACACCATCGATGCCACCGAAACCCTGACCTATCACAATCTCACCGGCCAGCGGCTCGACCACTTCCCCTTTCACCTGTACCTCAATGGTTTCCAGCCGGATTCCACATGGGTGCACGAGGCGCACCGCGACGGGTACTTCCGCACCAGCACATTTGATGGGGGATGGGATCCCAAGCACAACGGATCAAACGAAATCACCTCGCTAGAAGTTCAGGGAATGGGCGAGCTGACAAAGCAGATGAAGTTCGTCTCGCCCGACGACGGCAATTCCAAAGATAGAACCGTCTTCGATATTGCTTTGCCGCGCGCTGTCGAAGCTGGCCGGGACGTGGTGTTCAAAATCAAGTTCAAAGCCACGTTTCCCGAGGTCATCGCGCGTACCGGTTACAAGCGAACGTTTCTTTTAGCGGGACAGTGGTTCCCGAAAGTCGGAGTGTGGTGGAACGGCGCGTGGAACTGCCACCAATTCCATGCCATGACGGAATTCTTTGCTGACTTCGGCACCTATGACGTCAAGATTAGGTTGCCGAAGAACTACATTGTCGGCGCCACCGGCGTCGAGCTCAGCGACACCGACAACGGTAATGGAACAAAGACGGTCGCTTTCCATGCGGAGGACGTCCACGACTTCGCCTGGACCGCTGATCCCAATTTTAAAGTTGTCGAGAGCACCTTCGATGGCAGCGTGGGGCCGGTGAAGATCCGGCTGCTGACTTACGACAGCAACCGAAGTTCATGGCAGCGCTATATCGACGTAATGCAGGGGACGATGAAGCGCTACGACGAGTGGTACGGCCCGTATCCCTACGCGCAAATCACGGTGGTTGACCCGCCGCATGGGGCCCAGGAAGCAGGCGGCATGGAGTATCCGACCTTCTTCACCGGCGACACACTCTGGTGGGCCCCAAAAGGCCAGAAGCTCTTTCCAGAGGGCGTCACCGAACATGAATTCGGCCACCAGTACTGGTATGGCATGGTGGCCACCAACGAATTCGAAAATGCCTGGCTGGATGAAGGCATTAACAGCTACACCGAAGTGAAGGTGCTCGACAGCCTCTACGGCAAGAACACCAGTCTGCTGAACTGGATGGGTGCCCAGATGGGCGTCGCCGCCGAGGAGCGGAATTTTTATCTCGGGGTTGCCGAGACTGACCCGCTCTCCCGCCCCAGCTACCAGGACATGAACTTGGGCGCATACGGCGGGATCACGTATGGCAAGACCGCGACCATGCTGCTCACCCTGGAGAACGTCGTGGGCGAGCGGGTGCTACAGAAGGCGCTACACACCTACTTCATGAAGTACCGCTTCACGCATCCTACGCAGGAAGATTTCCTGCGCACCGTGAACGAAGTTGCTGGCGAGGACCTTGGGTGGTACTGGCAGCAGGCAGTGTATGGGACTCAGGTGTTGGATTATAGGGTCCGCAAAGCCGAGTCAATGCGCGTGGACTGGGCCAACCGAGATGCGCCGGAGGAAAAGAAGGGCGAGACTCTGTACGAAACCGACATCCTGCTTCAGCGCTTAGGAGACTTCATTCTGCCTGTGACGGCAGAGATCAAGTTCGACAACGGCGAGACCATCCGCGAGCGATGGGTCGGCGTGGACCGCTGGAAGCGTTTCGTGTACTTCAAGAAGGCCAAGGTACTCTCGGTTGAAATCGATCCTGGCCACCAGATCACGATGGACCGCTACTACCTGAACAACAGCATTGCTACTGAACCGCAGAATGGAGCGACCGGAAAGATCGCGACATATTGGACATTCCTCACCCAGTTTCTGGCACAAATGCTGAGCTGGCTGACGTGATACTTCACCACGAAGGGCACGAGAGAGAAGAAGCATTAGCAATTGGCAGTTAGCGATCCGAACAGGTCTCATAGTCCTAGCGTCAGGGCAGGCCTTCAGCGCCTGCGCTGAGCGCAGCCGAAGGGTGCCGTTAAGGCGCTTACAAGTGCCGGCTTCAGCCCCCTGAGCAGATCCGGTTTCTTAGCTAAGTGCTAAATGCTAAGTGCTAATTGCCCAGAGAACAACGATGGCCGATAACAACAAAGGACTCCTAGCTGCCGGAGCCGCCCTGGTATGGCGACGCCAGCGTGTGCTGTGGTGGGTCTTCGCCGTGAATCTCGTCATCGGACTGCTGGGAGCTGCCAGCGCCCGCGCGCAACTGGACAAGCTGCTCAACTACAGCCTGGCCGGCGAGAGCCTCACTAAAGGCTTTGATCTGGGAATGTTCTTCGAACTGGTAAGCCGTCCCGAAGCCAACCTGATGCGCTCGGCAGGCAGCTCTTATCTGTTTGCGGCTTTGTTTCCGCTATTCATGCTGTTCATCACTGGCGGCATCCTGGCTGTCTATCGCGACGACCGAAGATACAATGCCGGCGAATTTTTCGCGGCCTCGGGCGCGTTCTTCTGGCGATTCGTGCGCCTCGTCTTGTTGTCGCTAGTCCCCTTCGGAATTCTCGCCGCGATGTTGTGGGGAGCGAACAAAGCATCTAGCTATCTTGGCGATCGCGCCGTATCGGCCAAAACCGGCTTTTATATCTGGATTGCCGCCGGTCTTGTCGTGCTACTGCTGACACTATTCGTCAGGCTCTGGTTCGATGTCGCTCAAGTCCGGATGGTGGTTCAGCACGAGCGTAGGGTGTGGCGCAATTTGTGGAGATCGCTTGGGATCAGCGTCCGCGAAGTGCTGACACTGTTTCGTGTCTACCTGTGCATCAGCGGCGTCGCCTGGCTAACCATTGTGGGCGGATTGTACTTATGGTCGAAGTTGCCTCCGACCGCTACTCCGGTGACGTTTTTGCTGTTGCAATTCATCATCCTGATGCAGTTGCTGGCACGTCTTTGGCAGCGGGCTAGTTGCGTAATCTGGTATCAGCGACACGCCGCGCTCCATCCGACTGACGCGGTAGCGTTTACGACACCAAAGCCGGTGGAGATAGTGGACTCAGTTGCGGTCGCCCCCGACACGTCGTCTGAGGAGAGCCCATTGAGGCCGGCTGCTGAGCCTGAGACCCCACCGCAATCGATATGAGTCCAATGGGCACATCGCGCAGCATGGCGTCGCCGAGGCCCGACTACGGCATTGATGCGCCGGGAGTGATTCGGACCATGGCCATCATTGGCGGTGTCGCCATTGTTCTGAGCATAACCCGGTTCGATCTGCACATGGGAACGGCGATCATTGATCACCACACCTGGTATGGCTTCGCTGTTAGTTTCACGCTGACGGCAGTGCTAATGCTCCTGTATTCCAAGATCGGCAAGTTCTCGCATCGCGACCGGATGCTGCAGAGAATCAACTGGCGGGGCGACGAGCATGTTCTAGACGTCGGCACCGGGCGCGGGCTTCTGCTGGTCGGCGCTGCCAAGCGGCTCACCACGGGACGAGCCGTGGGGGTGGACATCTGGAGTACAAAAGACTTAAGCGGCAATTCGCGGGAACGCACCGAGCAAAACCTTGGCCTCGAAGGCGTGGATGACAAATGTGAATTGCGCAACGATCCCGCACAGCAGCTAAATTTTCCCGACAACAGCTTCGACGTCGTCTTATCGAATCTGTGCTTGCACAATATTCCCAAAGCGCGGGAGCGCGACCAAGCGTGCGCCGAAATCGTTCGCGTGCTGAAGCCAGGCGGGAGGGCAGTGATCAGTGACTTCATACACGCTCGGCGCTATGCTGACCAGTTCCGAAAGCACAGAATGTCGTTAGAAATGCACTGGTCGTGGGGAACGTTCCCGCCGCTGCGTATCATTGATGCCACCAAGGCGCATACGCAAGAGACGGGACGCGTCTCGCGCCCCGTTTGAAATTCTGGACAAGTTGTTACCGTTCACTCAGCCGAGCCGAACTGCTTCAAGTCTTCTGGCCCCTCTTGCACGGCCACGGCTTCTTTACCCTGGACCATTACCCGAACATTTTCCACCACGTCAGGATTCGCCAGGGTTGTAACATCGCCCGTATTCATGTTGTTCGAGATAGCCGCGAGAATCCGCCGCATAAGCTTGCCGGACCGGGTCTTCGGCATATCGGGAACAATGAGGATTCGGCGTGGACGGGCAATCTTGCCAATGATGGTTTCAATGGCATGGTTAACCTTGTCCACGATCTCCTGGCTAGGCTGCACATCCGGCTGCACGACGATGTAAACTTCGGGCACGCGACCCTTGATTTCGTCCACCACCGGCACCACCGCTGCTTCTGCCACCTCATTTACGGTGAGGCAAGCGGATTCGATCTCCTTGGTGCCCAGGCGGTGGCCGGCGACATTGATGACGTCATCCACGCGTCCCAGAATGCGGAAGTAACCGTCAACGGCCAGCACCGCGCCGTCTGCGGCAAAGTACGGCCAGTCTCGCCAATCCTTGCTTTTAGGGTCCTTGCAGTATTTCGCGAAGTACTGGTCGACGAAACGCTGGCGATCGCCCCAAATGGTTTGCATGATGCCGGGCCAGGGATTGCGAATACAGATGTTCCCTGCCTTTCCCGAACCAGCCTGCACTTCTTCTCCCATTTCATCGATGATGGTGGGGTAGATGCCCGGCATGCCCGGGCCTGCGCTTCCCGGTTTCATGGGATCGAGTGCCGGCTTGGTGCTGCAAAGGAAGCCACCGTTTTCGGTTTGCCACCAGGTGTCTACGATGACCGCTTCGCCTTTGCCCACGGTGTTGTAATACCAACGCCAAACCTCTGGCTCGATGGGCTCGCCTACGGTGGTCATGTGCTTGAAATGGTAGTTGTACTTGGAGGGCTCGTCGTGTCCAGCCTTACGCAACATGCGGATAGCTGTGGGCGAGGTGTGGAAGATGTTGACATCCAGGCGCTCGGCAATTCGCCACGGCCTGCCCGCGTCGGGATAGTTCGGAACGCCTTCGTAGATGACGCTGGTGGCAGCCAAGGCCAAGGGTCCGTACACAATGAAGGAGTGGCCGGTAATCCAGCCGATGTCGGCCATGCACCAGTAAACATCTTCGGGGTGAATGTCCTGGATGTATTTGGAGCAGCCGGTTACATACGCAAGGTAGCCACCGGTGCGGTGCTGACAGCCCTTGGGCTTTCCGGTACTACCGCTGGTGTACATCAGAAACAGCGGCGCCTCTGCATCCATGGAAACGGGCGGAACGATTTCGCCCGAATAGTTGGGCAGGATCTCGTCGACCCAATGGTCCCGTCCATGCGCAAACTCGGACGCGGTAGCGGACTGACCCGTGTGACGGCGCCAGACCAGCACCTTGTCGATAACTTGGCCTTCCTCTTTGGCGATGGCAATCGAAGTCTCGGAAACGAGTTTGTGATCGAGCAGCTTACCGTTACGGTAGTAGCCATCCATCGTCACCAGGATATGGCTGCCGGAATCGGCGATGCGGCGGCCGCAAGCCTCGCCGCTGAAGCCTCCGAAAACAACTGAGTGAACAACCCCGAGACGTGCACAGGCCAGCATGGTAATCGGTAACTCGGGAACCATCGGCATGTGGATAGTGACGCGATCGCCCGCCTTCAGACCGCAGAAATCACGCAGTAGAGCCGCGAATTCGTTCACTTTTACATAGAGTTCGCGGTAGGTGACGGCCACGGTGGCCTCGTTCTCGGGCTCTGGAACAAAGATGAGCGCGGCTTTGTTTTTGTACTTGGCGAGATGGCGGTCCACACAGTTGTAGCAAGCGTTGAGCTTGCCGCCCACAAACCACTTCCAGAACGGTGGATCGCTGGTGTCAAGCGTAGTGTGCCAATACTGGTCCCAACTCAACATGTCGGCGTACTCGCGGAAGCACTCGGGAAAGTTCTTCTCGCTGAAGCGCTCGTTGACGGATGGGTCAGCCAGATTGGCCTGGCTGATGAATTTCGCGGAAGGATAATAGTATTCTTCCTCTCGCCAATGGACTGCGATCTGCGCCTCGCTGGTCGCGGCCACCGCTTGGCCGGGTTCAAGAGGTCGAGCCATGTAGGTCACTCCTTGGATCTTCGAATTTCCTAATCAGTGCGACTAATACTCTACTGCATCGAACGGTGCGGCGCGGCAAGCCATTATTTAAGGTCTTGGATTGCAGGCAGCGCCCCCTTAACATGGCGCGACCCGCCCTCTCGACGGATGGCATTCCTAACATAGAATGCTTCAACTGCTCTTGACGGGCTCAGCAGTTCTTGCCTGGACAGCCTGATTGTCCAATGCCGCCTTCATCTGGTGCCATGCGTGCCGGGCCTCCTCGACTGAACCTTCGTCCTCGATGGTCGTGATGTCGCCCGCACTCCTGTCTTGGGTCACGGCCTTCAGGACGCGGCGCATTATCTTGCCACTGCGTGTCTTGGGCAGCATATCCACGAAATTCAACTCACCGATAACTGCCACTGGTCCGAGTTCATGGCGCACCTGATCGAGCAGGTCCTGTTTCAGTTTGTCCGATGGATTAAAGCCTTGCTTCAGCACCACGAATGCGGAAATCACCTCACCGCGCAATTCGTCAGGCCTACCGATAACCCCGGACTCCGCAACTGCGGGATGCGTGAGGAGTGCTGTTTCTACTTCGATGGTGCCGATGCGGTGTCCGGCGATCTTGATGATCTCATCGGCGCGGCCTGCGAACCACACGTAGCCGTCCTGATCGATCTGTGCGGAGTCTCCGGTGTAATAGACTCCCGATATCACCGACCAGTAGTCGCGACCGTAGCGTTCGGGTTCTCCCCACAAGGCAGGTGTTAATCCGGGGAAGGGACGCCTTACGACCATGATCCCCTTCTCATTGACTCCGCAAGGTTTGCCGTCCATTTGCACGACTGCAGCATCAATGCCCGGCAGGGCAACGGTTGAGGAGCCGGGCTTAATGGGAAGCATTCCCAGTCCGTAGGGATTGCCGAACACGGGACCGCTGGTCTCGGTCTGCCACATGTGATCAATAACTGGAATCTTGTCCTTGAAGATTTTCTTCTGGAGCCATTCCCAAGCCGGCGCATTAAGGACTTCGCCGGCGCAAAAGACGCGTTTCAGGTAGCTGTGATCCACTTTCATCAACGGAGTCTCACCATAGCGCATCAGTAAGCGCACGGCAGTAGGTGAGGTGAAAATGCCGCTGACTCGAAACTCCTCGATGAGGGTTTTCCAATTCGTCTCCGGCGTGGGGTAGTCCAGAGCACCTTCAAAAGCGACTGTAGTTGCGCCTGCTAATAGCGGAGCATAGACAATGTAGCTGTGGCCAACGATCCACCCGATATCGGAGGTTGACCACCACACGTCGTTTTCCTTCAGGTCAAATAGCCATTTACCCATACTGACGATGTGAACCTGATACCCACCATGAGTATGGATCGCCAGCTTGGGGGTCGCGGTGGTGCCTGACGTGGCAAGAATGAATGCCGGCTCGTTGGCTTCCATCTCGACGTAATTGCCGTTGTAACCAGGAGCCTTCGCCAGGAATTCTTTCCAAAGCATGTCGCGATCGGGCTGCATTGATATTTCACAGGCCGTTCGCTTCATGACGATGACGTGCTCCACGCAGTCACAGCCGGGCTCCAGAGCCTCGTCCACGATGCATTTCAGATTCGTATCTTTGCCCTTGCGATAGGTCACGTCTGCCGTAAACACCAGTCGGGAACCGCTGGCCCGTACCCTGTCACCTAAGGCTTTGGCACCAAAACCAGCGAAGACCACCGAATGAATGGCGCCGATGCGCACCGTGCCGAGCATCAGGATGATCGCCTCGGGGCAAGTAGGCATATATAGAGTGATACGATCGCCTTTACCAATGCCCATGCCGCGCAGCGCGGCCGCTACCCGCTCCACTTCATAAAGGAGATGAGCATACGTGTATACCCGTCGCTCACCGCGTTCGTTCAAATAGATAAGGGCGGTGTGGCCTGCCCAGCCTCGCTTAACGTGGTGATCCAGCGCGTTGTAAGAAAGATTGGTTTGGGCACCGACGAACCACTTGAAGGTGGGCGGAGTCCAATCCAGTACGCGCTCCCACTTGCGGAACCAGGGGAGACTATTCGCGGCCCGTCCCCACAGGCCTTCGGGATCATTCTTCCCTTCATCAATCCATTTTTGAACTACCGGCGTGATCAGGCTGTGTATCTGGGAAACCGAATGTTCCTCACCGCCAGTCGCCGTTACTTCCTGCGTTGGAGACAACGTTATTGCGGAACTCATAAGGCCACTCCTCACAACTTCCAAAAACAATGAGCCATACATCAGAGCGGACTAAAGCGAAGTTGCGGCCATTTGCGACGAAAAGACAGAGCAAAATCTAAGCGGCAGAGACACCGCTTTCACACTACCGAAGTGAATCGCAACCGGGAGCACCGGCGCAAAACATCAAAGAACGTCTTTAGGATTCGAGGAGGCGAGCTCATCGCGGACCTCCTCGTCTTACTAATGAGCTACAGCTTTCTCAGCGCCTAAGCCGGTATTGGAGCGCACCAATAGCTCGTTGAACTTCTCCTCTGCCTCGGGTTCCTTCGTCAGGAGCGTCCCCAAGATGGCGCCCAGGAAGCCCAGCGGAACACTGAGAATGGCTGGGTTCTCGAGCTTGAACCAGGGGACGGCCTGGATGGGATGACGAGCTGCGCCAACGACGGTCGGAGGATCGATTCCCATAATGCTCGGGCTGACGAGGATCAGACCGATGGAGGCCACGAGTCCAACCGCCAGTCCCATAACAGCTCCCATCGTGTTGAAGCGCTTCCAAAAGATCGACAAAACGATGACCGGCAAATTCGCAGAAGAGGCCACCGCGAAAGCCAAAGCCACGAGGAATGCAACGTTCGCTGTCGGTCCCAAAAGGATGGCGATACCCATCGCGACAAATCCGACAACGAAAGCCGCTACTCGTGCCACCCGAACTTCCTCACCGGGGGCGCGTTCCACACCTTTGTGAACGACGTTCGTCCAGAAATCGTGGGCAAACGAGGTGGAAGCACTAATGGTAAGCCCGGCCACTACCGCCAGAATGGTGGCGAAAGCGATGGCCGAGATGAAGGCGAAAAACACATTCCCCGCTAAGGCTTGCGCCAGCAGCGGAGCACTCATGTTCGTGCCGCCGTTTTTCTTAATAAAGTCCTGACCGACGATAGTGGCGGCGCCAAAGCCGAGGAAGGTTGTCATGATGTAGAAGCTGCCGATCAGAACCATCGCCCAAACCACGCTGTGTCGCGCCGTCTTGGCGTCGGGAACCGTGTAGAAGCGAACCAGAATGTGCGGCAGGCCGGCCGTGCCGAAGATCAGCGCTATGCCCAGCGAAATGAGGTCCAATGCCCCGTATGGGGGCTTATAGCGCAATCCCGGCTGCAGGAAGTCTTTGACCACTTCGGCTCCCTTGGCATCGTGGTAAGTAACGTGCCCGACGGCATCAAAGAAGGCGCCAAAGCTGAAGCCGAAATGGGCCATGACGAGGATGCTCAACAGGATGGTACCGCCCATCAGCAGGATTGCCTTAATGATCTGCACCCACGTTGTGGCCAACATGCCGCCGAAGACAACGTAGATGATCATCAGAATTCCCACGCCGATCACCGCTGTGGGGAACTTAATGCCTGAACCTTTCAGCAACAGCGCTACCAGCGTTCCGGCGCCCACCATCTGCGCGATCATGTAAAACGTGCTTACAGTTAACGTGCTGATAGACGCCATCGCCCGCACCGGCCTCGCCTTCAGGCGATACGCCAGCACATCGGCCATGGTGTACTTACCGGCATTTCGGAGGGGCTCAGCGACTACGAGAAGTACGGTGAGGTAGGCGACAAGCCAGCCCACCGAATACATGAAGCCGTCGTAGCCGAAGAAGGCGATCAATCCGGCAATACCCAGAAACGAGGCGGCGCTCATGTAATCGCCCGCAACCGCAACTCCATTTTGCCAGGCTGTGATCTGGCGACCCGCGGCAAAATAGGCGCTGGCACCAGCCGAGCGCTTGGAGGCCCAATAGGTAATTCCCAGGGTGATGGCGATGAACACCAGAAACATCACTAGCGAGGTTGACATGGCCTATCTGCCTCCTTGTCCGTCGGACTTTTCAATAATGTCCTGCGATAACCGGTCAAAGTCGTTGGCAGCTTTTACATAGAGTCCGGCGATAACCCAGGCGACGACAAACTGCGACAGGGCGAACAAGTATGCGATGTTCACATGGCCTACCCTTATGGACATGAAGGCTGGCGCGTAACCAACCAGGATAGGCAGCGCAAAGTAATACACGACGAAGAAAATGAACGCAGGGACGATGAAGACCTTCTTGGTCGCCATCAGGTCCTTGAACTGCTGGGTAGCTGCTATCCTGTCCCACTGGGTACTGTTCTTAACAGCTTCTGCCATAGGCCTCTCCCTGGTTTAAAAGCGGACTTCGCTACCGCTCATGTGGCGTCGAAACGATATCAAAAGAACGTCAGTTCGACTACTGGAATTGGGGGACTGACGCGAAACATCTGGGGTGCGCTAAATCCTACGGCTGTCCCCTTGGCCGGTGGGCCATCTATGCGTAGCCTCCGCACTCAGGAAATTTTTTTTCGCAACGGCGCATGCCCTGCGCGCAGGGATAAACCACGGGCGGGAGGCGTTGGGGTAGAGGAGAGTGGTCATGGTCCGCAGGCCGTCTGTTGCCTGATGCAATCCGGAACTGGGTCCCGAATACCCTGCCGCAGTCGGAAGTACCTTGGCCGGGCCCAACGAGCTGCAGTGAATCGACCGGTTCGCCTCCCGCCTTGTATTGAGCCGTTGTTGGGCCGGATTTTCTGTCACGCCTCGGCCAAGGGTCTGTGACGCAAAATACGAATTTGTGTGATATACATCACGTTTAACTCGGAATTTGACTGGAAGGGGAAACTCAGAACCTGAGATGTGAATCTTTGGTCGCCAGCAGCGCGTGCAAAGGTTTGAACTGCCACCGGTCCCCCGGATACACGGCTTCGTAAAGGCCGCCCGATGGGACTTTCTTTTAGGCGGTGATAGCATATTCGGTAATCGTTACGGAGGCGCCAGTGGGGTCACCTTACGGCTTCGAGCTGGTAGAGAATTGCATCATCTGTAAGTTGCGCAGCGACAGTTTCTTCTGTTCCCTCCCCAAGAACTCGCTAGAAGCTTTCGACCGAATCAAGTACACGGCGTCCTATCCGGCGGGAGCGGTGCTTTTCGTCGAAGGTCAATCACCTCGCGGAATTTACATGCTGTGCAAAGGGCGCGTGAAACTCTCCACAACCTCTGCCGAGGGCAAGACCCTTATTCTTAAGATTGCGCAACCGGGTGAAGTTCTCGGAATGCACGCCACCGTCTCCGGCACGCCGTACGAAATCACCGCGGAAACCGGCCAGCCCTGCCAACTCAACTTTATTAAGCGCGACGATTTTTTGAAGTTCCTGCAAGCGCATGGAGACGCCTGCCTCAGGGCCGCCCAGCATCTTAGCAAGGATTGCCAGAGCGCCTATCAGCAGATTCGCAGTTTGGGACTGTCGCACTCAGCCCCGGAGCGCCTGGCTCGTTTGTTGTTAGAGTGGACTGCCACCAGCCAGGACCAGACCGAGCCAAAAGTGAAGTTGGCGCTGACGCACGAAGAGATTGCCCAGATCATTGGAACCTCACGGGAAACCGTGACGCG